>JAKBBY010000191.1 GCA_021808315.1 Pseudomonadota bacterium
ATGGCGGCTTCGACGAGGGATGGGGTGAGGATTTGCGGCAGAATTTTGCCGGGCTGATGCGGCGGATAATAAACATAGAGCGGCACGCCATCGCGATGGTGTGCTGCGAGATAGCGTGTGATCACTGCGTTGCGGCTGGTCCAGTCGCCTTGCATCAAAATAATGTGATGGCGCGCGAAATCGGCACGCACGGCGGCGGGTTCGAGGGCGACGCGCTCATTGACCTGGCAGGTGATGCACCAAGCGGCACTCATATCGACAAAAACCGGCGTGCCGGCCGCCCGTAGGCGGGCGAGTTGGGTGGGGGAGAAGGCGGTGGCGCCAGCGATTCCGATGCCGGTTTTCGTGTGCGCCGCTGGGGTGAGCCGTGGCAGCAAAGCGATGGCGGCGATGACGGCAAGGAGCGAAAGGCCGCGCGGGAAAGCACCGGCGAAGCGCAGCAGCCAGAGCGCAAACGCGATCAGCACCGCACCGCCCGTGACGATGAGCACGCCAGCGGCCCCAGCCTCGGCGGTGAGCACCCATAGCAACCAGGCGGCGGTGGCAAACATCGGAAACGCCAGAATTTGCTTGAGCACTTCCATCCAGGCGCCGGGGCGCGGCAAAAACCGGGCGAAACCGGGGATCAAGCCGAGTGCGAGAAATGGCAGCGCGATGCCAAGGCCAAGGGCGGCAAAAATCGCGAGGCCAGCGAGGATCGGGGCGGCCAGGGCCGCAGCGATGGCCCCCCCCATGAACGGCGCGGTGCATGGGGTCGCGACGATCACGGCGAGCAGGCCGGTGGCGAAACTGCCGAGCATGCCGCCGCGCGCGACCAGCCCCGAGCCGAGCTGTTCAAGGCCGGTAATTTCGAACATGCCCGCGAAATTCAGCCCGATCGCGAAGACCAGCCAGATCATCGCGGCGATGAAAATGGGCGATTGGAACTGAAAGCCCCAGCCCAAGGCGGCACCGCCAGCGCGCAAGGCGATCAGCGTGGTGCCGAGCGCCATCATGGCAAATACCGCACCTGCGCTGTAGGCGAGCGAATCGCGCCGTGCCTGCGGGCGGTTATTTTCGCCGAGCCGTGCGACGGCGAGGGCTTTGATGGCCAGCACCGGAAACACGCAGGGCATCAGATTTAGGATCAAACCGCCGAGCAAGGCACCGGCAATCCAGATGATCAACGGCACGCTCTGGGTTGTTGGCAGGGAGGCGGCGGCGACCCGCGTGGCGCGGATGCTCAGCGCTTGGATTTGGCCGCTCGGATCGGTGATTTCGACCACGCCGGTCAAGGGGCCAGCCGGGGCGTGGGCGGCGAGATGCAGCATCAGGCTGAATTGATGATGGCCGACATGCAGGGGCTGGGGGGCGGCGTTGGCGATGGCGCTTGCGTGGTCCGGGTAAAAATGGGCCTGCGCGACGGCTTGGCGGGTCAGGCCGGGGCCGGCCAGAGTGAGCAGGCCGTTCGCCGCGATGGTCGCGTGAAACGGCGAGGGGCGCGGCGTTTTGGCCGCCGCTTCGGTAAACAAGGCGGCGTCCTGCGCGGGCGCGGCGGGGCCAGTGGTGACCGGCAGATTTAGGGTGAAGCGGCCATGCTCGGGGACGCAGATTTTCGGATTACAGACCAGCCAATCAACCTGCGCGGTGATCGGCAGGGTGGGCCCGTTTGCGGCGGTGGGCAGGGCCAGGGTGAAGGGCAGCAGCACTGTGCCGGTTTCCACATAATCACCAACGCCGCTGGCGACCAACCAGGCGGGGGCGGGGAAGGTGAATGGGCTGGCCGTGGCGCCCGTGGGGCTTTTGAGGGTGAGGCTAGGGGCCTCGCCCGCATCGCCCGGATCAGACCAGTAAATATGCCAGTCCGGCGCGAGGCGGAACAGCAGGCCGAGCTGGATTTTGCGACCCGAGGCGGCTTTGGTGGCCGAGACAATCGAGACTTGATCGCGGCTTGTGGCGATCACGTTGCTCTGCGCGGCCCAGGCGCCGGGGGCCAGCAGCGTTACGAGCAATAGGGCATTGATGCTGCGGCGCAGCCAGACGGAGCAAAAGGACATAATACGATTATCGCATAAAGCGCGGATCGATGCTAACCGCCCCGCCATGGATATTTTTTCGAGTTTTGATCCGCGGATCGCCACGCTGCCGGTGCGTGCCGTGCTCGCGGATTTATGCACCAGCCTGCGGGAACGGCCTAATGCCGTGCTGGTCGCGCCACCCGGCGCGGGGAAAACCACCCTCGCGCCGTTGGTGCTGCATGGCGAACCATGGGTGGCGGATCAGCGGATTATCATGTTGGAGCCACGGCGTTTGGCGGCCCGAGCGGCGGCGCATCGCATGGCCGCGCTCTGCGGCGAGGCACCGGGCGGCTTGATTGGCTATTCAACGCGGCTGGAACGGGTGGTCTCGGCGCGCACACGCATCGAAATTATCACCGAGGGTTTATTGACCGCGCGCTTGCTTGATGATCCGGGCTTGGAGGGCGTGGCCTGCGTGATCTTTGATGAAATTCACGAGCGCAGCCTGGAGGCCGATATGGCACTGGCGCTGGTGTTGGATTTGCAGTGTCAATTACGCCCGGATTTGCGGATTTTGGCGATGTCCGCCACCGTCGACACGCCCCGGCTGGCGGCGCTGCTGGCGGCCAATGTGATTGTCAGCGAGGGGTTTTCCCATCCGGTCGAATTGATCCATGAGACGCGTGATTTGGCCGGTCCCCGCGATTTGCCGGGTGCGATGGCGCGGGCCGTGCGCGGGGCGCTCAGCCGGTATTCAGGCGATATTTTAGCGTTTTTGCCGGGCGTTGGCGAAATCCGGCGCACTCAGGAGCAATTGGCTGGGATGTCGGCAGAGATTATGCCGCTCTATGGGGATTTGCCCGCTGAGCAGCAAACGCGGGTGCTAACACCGGGGGTGGGGCGGCGCGTGATTTTGGCGACCAGCATCGCCGAGACATCACTCACCTTGCCGGGCGTGCGCGTGGTGATCGATGGCGGGTATCGGCGCGCGCCAGAATTTGATCCAGGCTCCGCCTTGACGCGATTGGTTACGCGCCGGATCAGCCGGGCGGCGGCGCAGCAACGCGCGGGGCGCGCCGGGCGCGAGGCGCCGGGAGTGGCGATCAGGCTTTGGACGGCTGCGTTGCAGCGCGGCTTGCCGGAGTTTGACCGGCCTGAAATTCTTGATGCCGAATTATCGCGCTTGCTGTTGGTTTGCGCGGCGTGGGGTACGGCGCCGGAAGCGCTTGCGTTCATCGATCCACCGCCACCGGGATCACTGACAGCGGCGCGCGATTTGCTGACGGAATTGGGCGCGCTGCAGGGCGCAACCATCACGGCATTAGGTCGGCGCATGGCTGTTTTGGGTGCCGCACCGCGCTTGGCGGCGATGATGCTCGCGGCAGGCGGCGAAGGTGAGCGCGCATTGGCGGCGGAGCTTGCGTCATTGTTAGAAGAGCGCGATCCGCTGCGTCATGAACCATCGGCGGATATCGCGCTGAGATTAGAGGCGTTGCGCGAGCGCGGGGCGGGCGATGGCGCGATCATCGGGCGGATCCGCCAAGCGGCGGCGCAGTATCGTGCGCGGTTGGGCTTGCGCCGGGATGCGGTGGCCGAGGGCGATCCGGCGGGGTTGATAGCGGTGGCGTTCCCTGATCGGGTGGCGGCGCGGCGCGGGGAGCCGGGGCGGTTTCGGCTGGCCGGTGGTGGTGGCGCGGCGTTAGAGCCGGATGATCGGCTGGCGCGCGCGCCTTTGCTCGCGATTGCCGCGATGGGCGGGCGGGGGGCTGCGAAAATCAGCCTCGCAGCGCCGATTGATCCTGAGAATTTACCCGCAATTTTGCGAGAGCGTTTAACCCGCACCCGCGAGACCGCGCTTGATCCGGTCGCGGGCACGGTGCTGACCCGTGAGCGGGTGCGGCTCGGCGCGCTGGTGCTCGCGGATCGGGCCGAACGCGCCAGTGCGGCGGAGACCGAGGCGGCGTTGCGGGCGGCAATTTTGGCCAAGCCGGAGCGGCTCACCTGGTCTGAACCGGTGGCGCAGTTGCAGGCCCGCGTGGCGTTATTGCGCGCCATCGCACCCGATCGCTGGCCCGATTATAGCACGGCGACACTGCATGCGACGCTGGATGCGTGGTTATGCCCGCATCTCGCCGGGCTCCGCAGCCTGCGCGATGTGGCTGCCTTGGATTTGGCGAAGATTTTGCTTGATCGGTTAGATTATCAGCAGCAACGTGATTTGGCGATCTTGGTGCCGGAGCGGCTGGCGTTGCCCGGCGGTGATGTGATGATTGATTATACCGCCTCGGTGCCGCTTTTGGCGGCGCGGGCGCAGTTTTTCTACGGGTTGGCGACCACGCCGTTGTTAGCAGACGGCAAAATCCCCTTGCAATGTGCGCTGCTCTCGCCCGCCGGACGGCCAATAGCGGTAACGGGTGATTTGGCCGCGTTTTGGCGGGCGGGCTGGCATGATGCCCGCAAAGATATGCGG
>JAKBBY010000192.1 GCA_021808315.1 Pseudomonadota bacterium
AGGGTCAACGGATTCGGCCTTCACAAACCAATCCTACATCGCGGCCGCCGGGCGACTACGCCCCACTATCCGCTGTTCCGCCCCCGTTCTCCGAAAACTGCTTACGCGGTGCTTACGCGAAAATTTTTCGGGGTTGGGCGGCGTCTGCAGGGTCACTCAAGCTACTGTTTTCACGAACCTTTCTTTAGTTACTCACTCACGACACACCCTTGACATCAGCCTTCGGAGGGCAACGCTCTATCCAGCTGAGCTACAGGTCCTTCTCGCCCCGCTTAGCCCGGTTCTGCGGCGAACTCAATGCTCGGCTAGGAAAATAACCGCCTCGGTCGGCGCGGATGACGGGATCGGGCGGTTGGGATGGCGGATGAACGACAAAATATCGCCTATCGGCACGGCGCGCTGATGGTCCAACACCATCAAATGATAATCTTGCGGATAATAGCCGAGCACCACGCCGGGATCGGCCGGCATCGCTTGCCAGCATTGCGCCATCGCGGCTTTCGGGATCAGTTGATCATGCCCGCCATACAGCACCAACGCATGGGCCGGCGCAAAACGCGCACAGGCCGCCTGCGCGCGGCCCATCAACCGCACAATCCCGGCCACGGCAGCCAAGCGCGTTGACAAAATGGTCAACGGATCACGCGATAGGCGGATCAGGGCCGCGATATTATCGGAGGCCAAAATATGCGCCTGCCGCCCGGTCAGTTTGAGATTGGGCGCAACCGCACCGCCCAGCGCCGCCGCCCAGCGCGTCGGTCGCGCCATCGCCCGCCCGCCCCACACTGCGGGCGAAATCACCACATAAGATGCCACCGCCCGGTCCCCCGCAGCCCCCACCATCAGCGCCTCCGCCGCCCCCATGCTCTCGCCCATCAGCGTGATCGGCGTCTGCGGATAGCGGCGGTGCAATTGCGCGACCATGCGCCGCGCATCGCGCAGCAGCGCAGCGGTGCCCGGCCAAGAACCGCGCCCGGGAGCGGCACCAAAGCCGCGCTGATCCGGCGCGATCAGCAAAATCCCGTGCCGCGCCAAAACCGGCCCCAGCGTGACCCAGGCATCGCGGCTATCGTCAAACCCATGCAACGCCAGCACCACGGCGCGGGGCCGCCCCGCCGGGCGCCAATCGCGATAGGGCAGCCGAGCGCCCGAAGCGAGGGTGAAAAAACCATTGATGACAATCGGAAAGCCGGGCTTGGCCTGTGGCGCCGGATCGCGCACCGCACAGGAGGCCAGCAGCAAAATCGATATCAAACCCAAAATTGCGCGCAGCCTCTGGTCGATCATCGCTGCGCGCCATATCATGAGGGCGAAAAATTCCGCAACGAGGTGCCCATGAGCCAGCCCAGCATCGCCAACCCGCCCGACGCGCCCGGCCATACCGGCCAAGGCAGCCAGCCCATCGAGATCATCACCGTCACCCAACGCACCGTCGCGTGCGATGGCGGCGTCGGCCCGCTCGGCCATCCGCGCGTCTATTTGCGCATCACCGCCGATCATATCGACTGCCCCTATTGCACCCGCCGTTACACGCTTTCGGAGCACGCCGCTTGAACCAGCACCGGCTGGTGCTGATCGATGGGTCGGGATTCATTTTCCGCGCCTTCCACGCCCTGCCGCCGATGACCCGCGCCGACGGCACGCCGGTCAATGCCGTCTATGGCTTCTGCGCCATGCTCGCCCGGCTGCTCAAAGACCATACGGACAGCCATATCGCCGTTATTTTCGATGCCGGGCGCACCACGTTCCGCAACGAGATCGACCCGAATTACAAAGCCCACCGGCCCGATCCCCCGCCCGAATTGATCCCGCAATTCGCCCTGATCCGCGAAGCCACCAGCGCCTTCGGCGTCCCCGCTATCGAGCTTGAAGGCTTCGAGGCCGATGACCTGATCGCCAGCTACGCCGCCGCCATGACCGCCACCGGCGGTGCCGTCACCATCGTCTCGTCCGACAAGGATTTGATGCAGCTTCTCACCGATCAGGTCGCGATGCTGGACCCGATCAAATCAACCCCCATCGGCCCCGCCGATGTCATGGCCAAATTCGGCGTCACACCCGCGCAAATGATCGACGCCCAAGCCTTAATGGGCGATACGGTGGACAATGTCCCCGGCGTCCCCGGCATCGGCCCGAAAGGGGCGGCTCAACTGATCGCCGAGTTCGGCACACTCGATAACATCCTCGCCGCCGCCGCCAGCGGGGCGATGAAACCCTCAAAACGCCGCGATGCGCTCGTCGAACACGCCGAAGCCGCACGCCGGTCGCGTCGCCTCGTCGAATTGCGGCGCGATGTTGCGCTCCCGCTGCCAATCGAGGCGCTCACCACCACCATCACCGATCAGGCACAGCTCACCGCCTTTCTCGAAGCGCAAGGTTTCAAAAGCATTTTGCACCGGCTCGGCGCCACACCGGGCATCACCGCCCCATCCCCCACCCCCACACCCGCTCCCGCCACCCCAGCGCCAACGGCGTCAAGCGAAAACATCCCCTTTGGCCCGTATGAAACCATCGATACGCCCGAAGCGCTGGCGCGCTGGATTGCGGATATTCAAACCACTGGTTATTGCGCGCTCGATACCGAAACCACCGATCTTGATGCCCGCCACACCCGCCTGATCGGCATTTCGCTCGCCACAGCGCCGGGCCGCGCCGCCTATCTGCCGCTCGGCCATGTCAATGGCGAGCAATTGCCACGCCCCCTGGTCTATCAGAAACTAACCGAAATTCTTACCGACCCGGCGATACTCAAAATTTTCCATAACGCGAAATTCGACATCCATGTGCTCTCCGGCGCAGGCCTGCCCGATGCGACGCCGTTCGATGACACGATGCTCATCTCCTACGCTCAAGATGCCGGCGCGCACGGCCATGGCATGGACGAGCTTTCGCTGCTGCATTTGGGCCATCGCCCGATCAGCTTTGATGATGTCACCGGCACCGGGCGCAACCGCGTCTCCTTCGCCGAAATCGCGCTGGATCGCGCAACCGCCTACGCCGCGGAAGATGCGGATGTTACACTCCGGCTCTGGTTAGCGTTGCGCCCCCGCCTGCGCGAGAAACACGCGCTCGCCTTATATGAACAATTAGAGCGCAAACTGGTCCCGGTGCTGATCGGCATGGAGCGGGCGGGGATCAGCGTGGATCGTGATGATCTCGTCGCGATGTCCGCCGAATTTGCCCGGCGGATGGATCATATCCAGCGTGAGATCGAACAATTGGTCGGCCACGCCTTTAATCTCGGCAGCCCGAAGCAACTGGGCGAAATCCTGTTCGATGAAATGAAACTCCCCGGCGGCAAGCGCACCAAAACCGGCGCTTGGGGCACCGATGCTGCTGTGTTAGAAAGCCTCGCCGAATCCGGCCATCCGCTCCCCGCCCGGATTCTCGATTGGCGGCAACTGCAAAAACTGAAATCCACCTACGCCGATGCCCTGGTCAATGATATCGATCCGGCAACCGGGCGCGTGCATACCAGCTACGCCCAAGCCATCGCCGCAACGGGTCGGTTATCGTCCAACGACCCTAATTTGCAAAATATCCCCATCCGCACCGAGGAAGGGGCCCGCATTCGCCGCACCTTCATCGCTGCACCTGGCCATGTGCTCGTCTCGGCGGACTATTCACAAATCGAATTGCGCCTGCTGGCTCATGTGGCCAACATTAGCGCGTTGAAGCAAAGCTTTGCCGATGGCGAGGATATTCACGCCCGCACCGCCTCGGAAGTATTCGGCGTGCCGATGGCGCACATGGACCCGCTCACCCGCCGCCGCGCCAAGGCGATCAATTTCGGTATTATTTATGGTATTTCCGCGTTCGGCCTCGCCCGGCAGCTCGGCATCGAAAACGGCGAAGCACGGCGCTATATCGAGGCGTATTTTGCCCGCTATCCGGAAATTCGCCGCTATATGAATGAAACAACCGAATTTGCCCGCACCAACGGCTATGTGCTTACCCCCTTTGGCCGGCGCTGCTACGTGCCCGGCATTACCGATAAAAATGCCGCCCGCCGCAGCTATGCCGAACGGCAAGCGATTAACGCGCCGTTACAAGGCGGTGCCGCGGACATTATCAAGCGCGCCATGATCCATCTGCCCGCTGCGCTGGACAAGGCCGGTTTGAAAGCCAAGCTGCTGTTGCAGGTGCATGACGAGCTGGTGTTCGAAGCGCCGGCGGATGAAGCCGAGCGCTTGGCCACCCTCGCCAAAACCACCATGTGCAACGCTGCTGTTCTCTCCGTGCCGCTGGAGGTTGAGGCGGGGATTGGCCAAAATTGGGGTCAGGCGCATTAGGGCCGCTTGGATTGCTATTGATCGCGTTCGTTTTGTTGCGTTTACGTAACGAAACGAACGCCATGAGGTGGTGCGCTTTAAAAATGATCGCAGCGGAGCGGGCTGACGAAGGAGCGAAAG
>JAKBBY010000193.1 GCA_021808315.1 Pseudomonadota bacterium
TGGCGAAGATTTTGCTTGATCGATTGGATTATCAACAACAACGTGACTTGGCGATCTTGGTGCCGGAGCGGCTGGCGTTGCCCGGCGGTGATGTGATGATTGATTATACCGCCTCGGTGCCGCTTTTGGCGGCGCGGGCGCAGTTTTTCTACGGGTTGGCGGCCACGCCGTTGTTAGCGGACGGCAAAATCCCCTTGCAATGTGCGCTGCTCTCGCCCGCCGGACGGCCAATAGCGGTAACGGGTGATTTGGCCGCGTTTTGGCGGGCGGGCTGGCATGATGCCCGCAAAGATATGCGGGGGCGTTATCCGAAGCATGATTGGCCAGAACAGCCTTGGCTGGCCGCGCCGCGCCGGCGCCCGTCAGGTCATTAGCACCGCGACGTGACCTTTCTCGCCGGCATAACCGAGATAGCTATAGTGACGCTGATGGGCGGCGCAGAATTCCTGGAATGCTTTATATTCATGCTGACGCCAGCCGGGATAATTGAAATATTCGTCAAAAACAATGACGGTGCCGGGCTTGATCCGATCAGCCAGGAGATCGAATATCGTTTTTGTTGAGGAATAAATATCGCAATCGACATGTAACAAGGCGACCTTCTCATCGGTGCTGGCGAGAAAGGCGGGCAAGGTCGCATCGAACCAGCCGACATGGAGTTTGACGTTGGCGGGGGTTTTCGGCAATTGCCCGCGCCGGTCAAACGCGCCACGCGCCTCGGCGGTGCCGGCCCAATCTTCTGGCAGGCCCTCGAACGAATCAAACCCATGCACCAAGCGGGGGGTGGGTTGGCGCTGCAGGGCTTGCGCGAGGCAGGTGATTGAGAGGCCTTTTTCTACGCCGAATTCGAGCACCAGCCCCTGTGCCGGTGCGCGGCTCAATGCAAAGCGCAGCAAATCGAACCGGTCGCGGCGCATCATCGCGGCTTGCATATGCTCGACGATATAGGACACGGCTTCGCGTTTCGCGTGCAACCGGACATCAAATGCAAGGTCGTTCAGATACCATGAATGCAGGATTTTCCGGTAAGCCCGCCCTAATAATCCGGCGCGCCAGCTGCGCGATAAAATGGCCATGAATAACGCCTCGTTATAGCGGTTTGGGCACGCCAGCAATGGCGAGCGCTTCGGCTTGTTGGTGTTCCAGAGCGACCGGATTGAAATGGCCAATGGTTTCGTGAAAGAGCTGATGCCAGTTCAGCTCGGCGCGCAGGCGCAGAAACACGCTGCCCAAGCCAATGGCCGAGCGATCCATGAGGACGAATTCGCGCGGCGGCTTCACCCCGCCGGTGCGCTTTAAGCCGGCATGGACCTGCTCCGCCACGCTGCGGCCATAGGTGACATCGTTGGTTTCCTGAATCGAGCGAACCCGGTCTTGCATCAGCGGTTCATAGAGAAACCGCGCCCATTGGTTCAGCACATCGAGCTTTTCCTTGGTGATGTCCGAGAAGCCCCACACCGTGTAGGCGTGGTGGGCGCGGTCATCATCGTTAGTGCGGATCGCTTCGAAGAGTTCGATCACACCCGCAACGAAGGGCGCGCCAAACACCCGGATTGAACCGAAATCCAGCAGATTGATCCCGCCCTGTGGGTTGACCTGGTAATTGCCCAAATGCGGGTCACCATGGATCACGCCATAACGGTAAAATGGCACATACCAAGCGCGAAACAGCGCGCGGGCCACCCGGTTGCGCGCCTCTTGATCGGGGTTGGAATCGAGGAATTTCTGCATCCCGATGCCTTCAAGCCAGCTCATGGTGAGCAGGCGTTTGGTCGAAAACGCGTCAACCGGGCTTGGCACCACAATGTCGGGCTGGCCGGTGAGCATCAGCGTATAGAGCCGGGCTTGCGCGGCCTCGCGCTGATAATCAAGCTCTTCGCGCAGGCGCGAGACCAGTTCGAGGTAAATATCGTCCTGGTGGATCGCGTTATCCATGCGCGCATACACCGCCATCGCCAGTTTGAGCTGGCGCAAATCGGCCTCAACGGTGCTGGCCATATCGGGATATTGCAGTTTGCACGCCACATCGCTGCCATCGGGCAGGCGGGCGCGATGCACTTGGCCGAGGCTCGCGGCGGCGGCGGCTTCGTGGCTGAAACTGGCGAACTTGGCTTCCCAGCCATTGCCCAATTCAGCGGTCATCCGGCGGCGCACGAAGGCCCACCCCATGGCTGGGGCGTTGGCTTGCAGCTGGGCGAGCTCGCTCGCATATTCCTCGGGCAAGGCATCCGGGATTGTGCTCAGAATTTGCGCGACTTTCATCATCGGGCCTTTCAGCCCGCCCAAAATCGCTTTCAAATCCTCGGCATGGCGCGCCCGGTCGCCGCGAATGCCGAACATGCGCTCGCCGGCCATGCGCGCGGCGATGCCCGAAACCGCCCCGGAGGTGCGGGCAAACCGCTTGATTTCACCAAAAATCGTGCCGCCTTCGTCGCGTCCGTCGGTCATGATTAGCCTTCCAACTCATCGATCATCGCTGCAATGAACCCCAATCCGCGCTGCCAGAATGCCGGGTCCGCCGGATCGACCCCGAACGGTTCGAGCAACTGCCGATAGGGGCGGGTGCCACCCGCGCGCAGCAGGTTGAGATACGCTTCTCTGAAATGATCCGTGCGCCCGCAAGTGCAAGCCTCACGATAAAGCTGGACTAGAGTATTGACCAGACAATCGCCAAACGCATAGGCGTAAACATAGAAGGGTGTGTGCACCATATGCGGCACATAAGCCCAGAACAGCTTGAAATCATCGGAAAATTCGAAAGCTGGACCCAGGCTGGCGCGCTGCACGTCAAGCCAGATCTCGTTGATCCGCGCGACCGATAATTCGCCCGCCGCGCGTTCGGCATGCACGCGCTGTTCGAATTGCAAAAACGCAATCTGGCGCACCACCGTGTTCAGCATGTCCTCAACCTTGCGCGCGCGCAGCAAAAACCGCCGTTGCGGGTCGGCTTCGGCAGCGAGCAACGCATCGAACACCAATTTCTCGCCAAACATGCTGGCGGTCTCAGCGAGGGTGAGCGGGGTGGCCGCCATCAAATGACCGTGCGGGGCGGCGAGCACCTGATGGATGCCGTGGCCCAGCTCATGGGCCAGCGTCATCACATCACGCGGACGGCCTTGATAATTCAACGCAATATACGGATGCACGTCCGGCACGATGGGATGGGCGAAAGCACCGGCGGATTTGCCGGCCCTTGGCGCGGCATCGATCCACGGTTTGCTGAAAAATTGCCCGGCAATCGCGCCCATTTCCGGGCTGAATTGCTGATAGGCACGCTGCACCAAGGCGGTGGCTTCGGCCCAGGGGATGGGCCGGGTTTGATCGCCGGGCAGCGGGGCGTTGCGGTCCCAATGGGCGAGTTTCGGATAGCCCAGCCAGCGCGCTTTCAGCCGATAATAGCGATGCGAGAGGGTCGGATAGGCCTCGCTCACCGCTGTGGTCAGGGCGGTGATCACGCCATCATCGACCCGGTTGGCGCGGTTGCGCGCGGCAATCGGGCTGGGATAATGCCGCCAGCGATCATTGATCTCTTTATCTTTGGCGATGGTGTTGAGAATGAGCGCGAGCACCGGCGCTTCGCGCTCAAGGGCCGCGCCGATCGCCCGCGCCGCGATGCCGCGCATCGCCCGATCCGGATCGGAAAGCCGGTCGAGCGCCATCGTCAGCGTGAGTTCGCTGCCGCCAATGGCAATGCGCAGCCGCGCCATCACCTCATCGAACAGTCGCGCCCAGGCGGCATGGCCAGTGACGTCTTTGTCGTGCAGAAGCTGTTCCAGCTCATCACTGAGCAAATGGGGCCGGAAGCTGCGCAAATCGGTCAGGAACGGCGCCCAGCGCGCCAAGGCCGGGTCGGTCACATGGGCATTGAGCGCGCTATCATCGAGCCGGGTTAGCTCAAGGGCGAAAAACACCAGATCGCGGCCAATCGCGGTCACGCGTTCGGTGATGGTTTGCATGAAGCTGCCGGTGTCGGGGTCGGTTTGATCGGCGCTGAAGCGGAGCTGGGCGTAAGCGTGCAGGCGGGCTAGGCCGGTTTCGATGGTTTGATAGCGATCAATGGCGTCGGCTAAAGCGGGTGCGTCCTGGGCCGCGAGTTGGTCTTGCAGATCGGCGCGAAATTGCTGGGCGGCGGCGGCGAGGTGGGCCAAATCAGCCTTAATCGCCGGATCGGTCGGCCCCTGATAGAGATCGCGCAAATCCCACATGGGCAGCGTCGTGGCGGCTTGATCGGCGCGCACCGGATCAGGCGCGTAAGGGGGAGCGAAACGCATCGCTGCTCCATGCCCGATCCCGTCGCCGGTTGCTAGATCAATATTGGTTTAGGTTGAATCGGTCGATTAAACC
>JAKBBY010000025.1 GCA_021808315.1 Pseudomonadota bacterium
GCTGAAACCTTTTGTTGCCGCCTTGGCCAATCCCAAACAAGCCTGGCTGCTGGTCGCCATGGCCGCGACCTTCGCGGGCAATCTGACGCTCCTGGGCTCGGTCGCCAATCTCATCGTCGCCGAAGCCGCCCGTGCGCGCGGCATTACGCTCCGCTTCACCGATTATCTGCGCCTCGGCATTCCGCTCACTTTCAGCACCTTGCTGATCGGCACGCTTTATTTGGTCTTTGTATCGTAATAAATCTGCGCTAACGCCGTGAGCATCGCCTCGCGGCCAAGCCCCGTCGGCAACGCCGGATGGAGAAAAATATCAATGGTGCCTGGGCGTTTGCGAAACGCATTCCGCCCCCAGTAACGCCCAGAATCGGTCGAGACCGGGATCACCGGCACCCCGCTCGCCCGCGCCAGCGCAACAATACCCGGCTGTAATTCACCGCGCACACCCGGCGCCACCCGCGTGCCTTCGGGAAAAATAATAATCTGCTTGCCCGCCGCCAGCGCTTCATTCACCTGGGTGATCAAATGCCGCAACGCAGCCGCGCCCCCGGCCCGGTCGAGCGCAATCTGCCCCGCCGGCGCCAGCAGCGATCCAAAAATCGGCAAGCGCGTCAATTCCTGCTTGAGAATATAGCAAGGCCGATCCAGCAAGGTCAGCCACACCAGCGTATCGAACGCGGATTGATGCTGGGCCGCCAAAATCACCCCACCCGGCGGCAGATTTTCGCGCCCGTGCAGCGCAAATCCCACACCGCAAAACGCCCGCAGCGCGCGCAGCATCAACCGCGCCCAAGCCTGCCCATAGCCCAGCAGCCGATCGGGGGCCGTGCGCTTGAGCCAATGCCCATACAACCCGCCCAAGGCCGCGCTGCCAAACAAGGTGAGGTTGAACAGGATCGAGCCGATCAAAAACATCACAAATGCCCTTCGATATGATGCGCAGCAAACCCGCCCAACCCGCATCGCACCAGCAGATATTTGGTATATTCCGCCGCCACCAGCTTCCATTGCCGCGCATCCAGCGCGCCGTTGCGCGGCAAGCGCCGCACCGGATCGGCAATCAAGCGCACACCCGGCAAATGCCGGTGCAACTCCGCCAACGCCCGCACCATATGGTAATCGGCGGTCACCACAATCACCGACTGAATGTGATGGCGCCGCACCCAGCGTGCGGTCTCCCGGGCATTGCCACGCGTGGTGGTCGCCCGATGCCCCAGGCTGATCGAAGCCGCTTTGCTCACCGCATCGATCCCATCGCGCGGGGTAAAATCACCCAAATGCGTCCCCGGCCCCGCGCCGGAAATCAGCAAGCGTGGTGCGGCACCACCCATGAGCAATTCCAAACCCCGCTTCACCCGATCCGGCCCGCCGGTCAGCACCACAATGCCGCCGGCATGCGGCATTGGCAGCACCCGGCGTTCATGCTCGATCTGCTGATAGAACCAAACAAACCCGCTCGCCCAAGCAAGCCCCCCGAGCCCGATGATGGCGAGCAGCCCACCGAGCAGCCGCCCCACCCAGCGGCGGCTGCGCGCACGGCGGCCAAAGCGCGGGCGTCGATTGCGGGATAAGGGGCCGCTCATGCCAGATGCCGCAGCCAGCCCAACACGGTGGTCTGTGCCACCACCCAGCCAATCAGCGCCGCCACCAGCATCAGCACCACCGGCCCTGCCCACAGCAAAGTCGGCATGTCGGCCAGCATCGCGCCCACCCCGTGCGCTGCGCTGTGCGGCACCAGCGCAAATCCAGCGGCCAGTCGCCCCAGCCAGAGCAGCACCGGCAGCGCGGCCAAGCCGCCGAGCAATCCGCCCAACCCGGCCTGCCGCGCAATTTCGCGGGCGAACGGGCTGGCAATATCGCGATCGCGCGCCCCTAGCCCGTGGATAATGTCAATCGCCTCGCGCCGCTGCGCCAATCCCGCCCGCACCGACACCCCCACCACCGAGGCCGCCACCGCAGCGACGATCAATAAAATCGCCGCCGCCGAGGCTTGTAGCGATTCGGTCAGCGTGGTCAGCCTTGCGGCCAGCCCGCCGCCCGTTTCAACCAGCGCACCCGGCGCGATTTGGTCTAATTCTTGGCGCAATGCGGCGACGGCGTGCGGGTGTGTATCACCCTGCGCCATGATCACACCGGGCAGCGCAATCCCTGCATCGCCGGACGTGCGGGCATCGCCGAGCCACGGCTTGAGCAAATGGCCCAATTCAGCCGGCGACAAAGCCCGCACCCCGCTCAGCGCCGGCTGCTGGCGCAGGGCGGTGAGCACCGCATCAAGCCGGGTAATGCGGCTCGCCGCCTGCACCGAAGCGCCCGGATCGGGCACTTCGATGGTCAGCACATGCCGCGCCCCGCCCAACCAATGCGCCGCCAGGGTGCTGGTCGCCACATTGCCCGCCATCGCGAGGGCGGCGAGAAAACTCATCGCCGCCACAACCGCAATCAGCAAACGATCATGCGTCGCCGCCCGCAGCCCGATCGGATCGGGCCTCGCCCGGCTGCGGCGCTGATTAGCCATGATACACCAGCCTGCCATGCTGCAATTCCAGCACCGGCGCGCGATAGCGCTCGATCAGGCTGAGATTGTGGCTGGCAATGATCACGGTGGTGCCGAGTTGATTGAGCGACATAAATAAATGCAGCAACCGCACCGCCTGCTCATCGTCAAGATTGCCGGTGGGCTCGTCCGCCAGCAGCAGCGAGGGTCGGCCCACCACCGCCCGGCAAATCGCCACGCGTTGTTGTTCGCCGCCGGAGAGCTCTTCGGGGCGATGGGCGAGCCGATCGGCCAACCCAACCCAGCGCAGCAATTCCGTCACATCCGCATGGATTTGGGTTTCCTTGCGCCGCGCGAGGCGCAGCGGTAACGCAACATTATCGAACGCGCTGAGATGATTGAGCAGCCTGAAATCCTGATACACCACCCCGATGCGTCGGCGCAGCAAAGCCCGCCCCGCGCGATCAAGCCGGGCCGGGTCCGAATCGAGCAGCTCGATTCGCCCGCTGGTTGGGGGGAGGGCGAGGTACATCAGCTTGAGCAACGTGGTTTTTCCAGCGCCGGACGCCCCGGTGAGCCATCGAAATCCACCCGATTCGATGGTGAATGACAAATCGATCAGGCCGGTATGATCGGCATCACCGGGGGAACGCCGTTCCCCCGCGAGGCGCTGATAGTCCAAGCCAGCGTTGAAGAATCGAATCATCTCGGCCCTGTGTGCCGTGCCGAAGGCGGGATCACAAGCCGCCGCCCGATCAAATACGATGCTAATCTCATTGCACGAACATGGTTGCACGAAACGCTCAATAATGTCATCGATTGCCCATGCGCGTAACATGTCCGCATTGCGGTACCACCTATCGTCTGACCGAAGCGGTCGCAGCCCGGCTCCCAGCCACCTTGGCTTGTGTGCGCTGCAACGAATCATGGTCGGCTCAACCCGATCCGGCGCAGGCTGTGCCGCCGCCGCCACGGCCACAAGCCCAGCTGCCGCCGCCCACACCACCGGCGCCACCACCCCCCCCCCCACCACCGCCGCCGCCTGAGCCGCCGTTACCGCCGCCTGAGCCGCCGTTGCCGCCGCCTTTTATCACGCCGGTTGCGCCGATGGCCGTGCCTTCGGTGGCTGAGCCAGCGTCTGCCCCGTCGATGGCGCAGCCGAGTGAGCAACCGATCAAATTCGATCAGGCGGCTTTGCTTCGGCAAGAGCCACCATCGCGCGGGCGCATCGCCTGGTTGGCTTCGATCCTGGTGTTGGCAGTGCTTTTGCTGGCGGGCGTGGTGTTTCGCAACGCCATCAGCGCTGCTTGGCCACCGAGCCTTCGGCTGTATCAGGCCGTTGGGTTGATGCCCAAGCCGATGGCAAAACCGGCGCCCAAGCCCGCGGCGGCGCCGAAACCGGCACCCGCGGCCCCGGCAGCACCCGCGAAACCCGCCGCCAATGCCCCTTGATCGGGCGAGCTTTGGTGGCGTTTTACGGCTGGATTCGCATGTGGATATCCCATGGCCCAGCCGGGGGGATTTTCTGAGCGAATCCGCACGGTGTGTTGATTTGCCGAAATTGCAGCGCGGCGGGGTCAATGCCGTCTGTTTTGCCGCTTACGTGCCGCAAGAGCGCCGGGATGCCGAGGGCCATCAACGCGCGGCGGCGCGTAGTCTTGCGATGCTCAATGAAATTCGCGCGATGGGTGCGGTGACCGGCACGGCTTTGGCTTGCTCCGCCGATGAGATTCGGGCGGCGGTGCAACGCGGCGCGATTGCGGTGATCCCGGCGGTTGAAAATGGCACGGCCCTCGGTGGTGATCCGGCGTTGCTGGATCGCTATGCGGCGCTTGGCGTGCGCTATATGACGCTGACCCATAATGGCCATAATGATTTGGCCGATTCAGCGATCCCGCGCCGGGATTTGGGCGATGCCAGCAGTGAGCATGGCGGGCTGTCAGCCCTTGGGCGCAGCGTGATCCAGCGGATGAACCAGCTTGGCATTCTGGTTGATGTCAGCCACGCCTCCAAATCCAGCATGATGCAGGTCGTTGCGTGTTCGACACGACCTATCGTTGCCACCCATTCCTGTGCGCGGGCATTGTGCAATCATCCGCGCAATCTCGATGATGAGCAATTATTCGCCCTGCGCGACCATGATGGTGTGGTGCAAGTCACGATGGTGTCCACGTTTTTGCGCGCGGGCGCGCGCACGGCGGATATCGGGGTTGAGGTTTTGGTCGATCATATCGATTACATCACTAATTTGATCGGCATTGACCATGTGGGCATCGGCACCGATTTTGATGGTGGCGGCATGCTTCGCGATTGCGGCAATGCGGCTGAAGCCCCGGCGATCACGGCGGAATTGGTGCGGCGTGGTTATAATGAAGCGGCCATCGAGAAAATCTGGGGCGGTAATTTTCTCCGCGCCCTTGCGGCCTCGGAGCCGGATCGTGCGGAGAAAATTATCGCTCCGGCCAGTGGCATTGGATAAGACCGGCTTTGAGGCTTTGCCGGGCGCGATTGGCATCGGCGCCGATTTGCATCAAGCCCGGCAAGTGACCGGGATGCCGCCATAATTCGCCGAGCACAAAGCCCCAGCGGATTTTTCCAGTATCATCGAGCGCATTGAGAGCGAGCTTCGGCAGGTCGCGCCAAGCCGGATCCGCGATGGCGCGCAGGGCGGCGAATTTGACGCCGCAGGCCGCTGCCATTGTTGCGACCGCACCTGATTCCAAATCGAGCGCAGCGGCGCCGGTGGCAGCGAACAAGGCTGATTTTTCGGCGCGGGTGGCGGCGATGACATCATGGCCCAACAGCACATCACCCGTGGTGCCGCCCAGGGCGCGGCATAAATCGGGATCGCACTCATAAGGGCTCGCGCCCACGATAATCGCACGCGGGATCAGCAGCGTGCCCGGCTGGTAGGTGGGGTTGAGCCCGCCAGCGAGGCCGACGCTGATCAGTGCGGTGACACCTTGACCAAGCAGAGTTTGCGCGGCGCGGCGTGCGCCCGTTGCTGTGCCATTGCCGATGGCCACGCGTAACGGGGTTGCGCTGAGCAACGCCGCTTCGGCGGTGAGACCGGTAATGGCACCCCACATGATGATCGGATCGGGACAGTGTTAACGCGGTGCGAGAACCATGACCATTTGGCGGTTTTCCATGCGCGGCATTTGTTCGACTTTGGTATCGGTTTCCATATCGACGCGCACCCGCTCGAGCACCTTTACGCCGAGTTCCTGATGGGCCATTTCGCGGCCTCGGAAGCGCAACGTGACTTTGACCTTGTCGCCTTCGCCGATGAAGTTTTTCATCGCGCGCAATTTCACTTGATAATCATTTTCGTCGATATTGGGACGAACCTTGATTTCTTTGATTTCGACGATTTTTTGCTTCTTACGGGCTTCGTTTTTCTTTTTTTGCTGCTCGTATTTGAATTTGCCATAATCGAGCAATTTACAAACCGGCGGCTCGGCATTCGGGCTGATCTCGACGAGGTCCAACCCGGCTTCAAAGGCGCGGCGCATCGCGTCTCGCGCACTTAACACGCCGATCATTTCACCCTCGGCACCAATCAGGCGCACTTGCGGGACGCGGATATCTTCATTGACGCGGGGCCCCTCACGGCTGGGTGGGGCTGGTGGTTGCGGTACTCTGGCGATGGTGCGCTCCTATCGACGTTACAAACAATTAGCCAGCATTCTCTAGACGATAATCGGGATGTCGTGCAACTGAGCGCATCGGGCGGGGGGATGCGGGGCGTCATCCAAGCAGATTTTTGAGCAGAATGGCAGCGCGGCGGACCGATTCGCGCACCGCGCGCAATTTTTCCGGCATCCGGGCCGGGTCGATCCGGTCGGTGATTTCAAGGCCGGCGAGCTGGGCGTTTTCGACCACGGCGCGGAGCAGATTTTGGTAGGCGAGACCGCTGGTGGTGGTAATCAGGTCGCCCGCTTCGCGATTTTGCTCGATCACACCGTCCTGGAAATGGCGGCGCGCGGCGTTGGCGGCCTTTTGATCGGTCAAATCGGTCAGCATCAGCACATAGCCCAAGATGCGGTCAGCGGCGGCAAAAATCGGGTCGGCGCGGATTTGCACCGGCGTGGAACCGCCATTGGCGCGGCGCAGGGCGTTTTCGCTGCGCCAGCTCAGATGCAGTTTTTGCAGGGCGTTCAGCCGTTCGGCCAGAAGTTTCGGCTCGGCAAACAGGCCGGGCAGGTCGGCGAGGCCATGCAAGGGTTGATTGGTCTCGCCGATCAGGCCCGCGCAGGCTTGGTTGATCAGGAGAATATCGCCGGCAATATCGGTGATGATGACCGGTTGTGCCGACGCAGCGACATCCTGGCGCAGCCGATCAAGCTGGTCTTGGGCGATCAGCAGGCGCACCGAGCGTGATTGCAGCACCACATCGCTGACCATGCTGCCGATCAGCTTAGCCGCCGCGATATCCGCTTCGGTCCAGGGCTCGGACTGGCCGCGCATGACTTGATGCCACTGCGCGAAAGAGCGCCGAGGCGATAGATCGGCTGGATGATCGCCAATAATGACCGGCTTGGTCGGGTCGCCACCCCAGGTGACGGTGCGGACTTCCTCGGGGCGCAGCCAAATCAGATAGGCGCCGGGTGAGGCGGTAATCGGCATGGCGAGCACACCGCTGGCGATGGCCGCGATCGGGGCGAGCGCGCTGCGCACGGCGCCGAGCCGGTCTGTGACAATCGGCGCGGATTCAGGCGGGGTTGCCGCGCATTCCGCATCGAGCCAGGCGGCGATGGCGCGAATATCCTGGGTGGCGGGGACATCGCCCGCCGCCGTCACTTCGCCATCAAGCAGGAGTGCAATGCCGGTGGCGCGGGTGGGGTGCAGCAAGGCGTTGGGATTGTCGAATAGCGCGTTTTTCCAACGTCCTTCGCGGGCCAAGGATTCGACCATCCGCTGCTCGACGCGCCGGGCGGAAAGCTCGGCCTGGGCGGCGGCGAAGCTTTGCAAGGCGGCGATGCGCGTGGCGATGGCTTCGGCGAGCAATTCACAGGCGGCACGGATTTTGAACGGCACGAAATATGGCGCGTAATGGTGGCAGGCGATCAAGCCCCAGAGCCGCCCTTCGACCATCAAGGACATCACCAGCGTGGCGCGCACGCCCATATTTTGCAGATATTGATTATGGATCGGCGAGGAGGCGCGCAGCGTGCAGAGCGACATATCGAGCGGGCCATGGCTGATCGGCGAGAGTGGCGGGATCAGGGTGATTGGCTGGAAATTCACATCGACGATCATACGCACGCGATGGCGCTCATAGAGGCGGCGGGCGATTTGGGGGATATCGGTCGCCGGATAGCGGTTGCCGAGATAAGGCTCAAGCCCGTGTTCGCATTGCTCGGCGAACACCTGACCGTGGCCCTCCTGATCGAACTGATAGACCATGACCCGGTCATAGCCCGTGAGGGTTTTGATAAAGCGTGCGGCTTCATCGGCCAGATTGGCCAAGGCGGCGCTGACCAGAATGCTTTGCAAGGCGGTTTCGAGTGCGGCGGCGACCGGCGGATCATCGCCCAGCGGTTCCAACTCGATCAGCAGGCCGCCGCCGGTGGGACGATGGATTAGCGCTTGCACGCCATCCGGGTGCTGCGCGCATTGGGTGCGAAACGCCTGGGGTTGGCTGGTGAGCGATTCAGTGAGGCGTGCGCTCAGGTCTGCGGCCAAGCTGCCGCCCAGGGCGCTGATCGGCTGGCCGAGGGGTGGGGCGGGCAGACCGAGGAACGCGGGGGCATTGGCGCTGGTTTGCACGATGGTGAGGTCTGGCTCGCTGAGCAATAACAGCGCGCCATGCGGCTGAATGGCGCCGGCATAGTGGATTTGCTCACGCTCGCAATTGGACAGATCGGCGGTGCCGAACGCCGGGGCGGATGGAAATTTTGATGTCATCACCGATACCTCCCCAGGAATCGTCGGAACCACAAATCGTCACGCTTGGTATGGGTGCTGACTGATTTTATTTAAGCCCGTATCGCAGCATTTTCATATACAAGCTCTGCCGACTGAGGCCGATGGCGGCGGCGGCGGCCTTGCGGTTGCCGGCGGCATGATCGAGCGCGTCGAGAATATAATGGCGCTCGATAATGGCGGTGGCGGTTTCGAGGGCGTGGGGCAGGCTGGTCTGGGGGGTGGCCCATTGGCGCGATTGTAGCGCGCTGCGGATCGATTCCTCAACGGTGGCCGGGCTCGCGCTGTTCAATCGGCGGCTGACATCGCGAATCACCATGCCGATCAAGTTACCCTCAGTGCCTGCTGAGATTTCGACGGCAATGGCGGCGCCATGTTCGCCATGCAAGGTTGCCGGCAGCAATTTCAGGCTGCCATGGCTGCGGATCAGATCGAGCAAGGTGGCGAGGCCGGTGCCTTCGCTGAGTAACCACCGATCAAGCCGGGCGCCGAGCACCATTTCGGCGCTGGCGGCTTCGATCAGATCGAGAAACGCGGTATTGGCTTCACGAATTTGGCCATCGCGATCAATAATCACAAACCCATCGGGCAGCTTGCTGATCAGCGGCGCGCAAGCCGGGCGCGGTGGCGCCTCGGCAAGCCGATCAATCGAGCCGACCTGGGTGAGATAGAGTAGGTAGCTCGGCGTATCGACCGATTCGACAGTGGCGGTGCGCACAATCCAGGAGCGACGCTCTGCGCCGAGATGCACGATCACGCCGGGGGCTTGGCCATAGTCGCGCGCGCGATCCATCATGGCGAGGAACGGGGTGCGATCCGCTTCGGCGATTTCGGTGAGAAAATTCCAGTTCGGGCCAATGCCGAGCGTGCGATTGGCCGCGGGATTGGCATCGATGATGCGCAGCGTATCGACCTCGATCAGCAGCACTGGATCGATCGCGGCGTTGAAAATGACGTTGTAGCGGGTTTCAACGTCACGCAGCTTCCAGTGATTTTGCTCCATCGCCTTTTGGGTGGCGAGCAGGCGCGATTCAAGCTCGGAGACGACGTGATATTGCCGACCAATGGCGATCAAGCCGCTATCGCCGCCGAGGCTGACGGCGGTATATTCCAACGGCATTTCCAAGCCGCTCGGGAAACGCTGGCTGATCGGGGTGAAGGCGGAGACGCCGGTGGTCAGCGCGTCTTGCACCATGCGGCGGAGCTTATCGAGCGCGGATTGCGCGACGGTTTCGGCCCAGCGCCGACCGTGCCAGGGGCGCAAAGTCTCGCTCGCGATCCGTTCGGATACGATGGTGTCTTGGATGATGCCGTCACGATCAAGCCTGATTGTGACGTCAGGCTGGACGAGATTTACGCCGGTCATGGTTGGATCAATCAGTAATTTGAAATATAATAGCAGCTTATTGGAATTTTTCCAAGTACATTCTGGGGGCGTGAACGATGGCGCAGGGCGCAGCGTTGGACGAGGCGGCCATGCGGTTGGCGGATCAACTCAAAGACGCGACGGGGGATGTGCATCGGCAGGCTGAGCGCGGCGGGGCGGTAGCGTTGCTGCTGCGCGGGGCGCTGACAGTGCAGGCCTATGCTCGGTTTTTGGCGAATTTGCGCCCGGCTTATCAGGCGTTGGAGGCGGGGTTGCTGCAATGGCGCGAGCATCCGGCGCTGCGCGCGGTGGTGCGGCCGGAATTATTTCGCGCCGCTGTGCTCCAGGCGGATTTGGTCGCACTCGCCGGCGAGGATTGGGCGGACGAGGTTCCGCTGCTGCCTTCGGGGCGGGCTTATCAAGCGCGCATCGAGGCGGTGCGCCGGGATGATCCGGTGCTGCTGCTGGCCCATGCCTATGTGCGCTATTTGGGCGATTTGAATGGCGGGCAGGTGCTAGCACGGCGCTTGGCGAGCAGCTTGGGGTTAGGTCCGGCGGCGCTCGGGTTTTATCGGTTTGACGCGATTGGGCCGATGGAGGCGTTTCGGCAAGAGTATCGGCGGGGCTTTGATCAGGCGGCGTTGACGCCCGCGCAGATTCAGGCGGTGCTGGCCGAGGCGCGGCGCGGATTCATGCTGAATCTGGCGATTTCGCAGGCGGTGGTGGCGGAGGGGGTGGGCGAGGGGTGATGATCGTTACCGAGAGGGCGATTCGGGGATCAGATGGCGCGCCCAGGCGGGCAGGTTCTTGAAAAATATGTGGAAATTATCGCTGAGGCTGACATAGTTGAAGTGCGCGCGGGCGGCGAGGTGCGCGAGGCTTTGGCGTGAAAACAGGCTGATATGACCATTGCGCGGGGCGGCATACCACCAATCGAGCCGCTTGGTTGGGTGGATATGGCCATCGGACAGGGCGGTGGAAAACAAGATCAGGCTATGCTCGGTTGCCAGCCGCGAGAGATGATCCATCAGCCCGGCAAGATCGGGCACATGCTCGAAAACCTCGAATGCGGTGATCAGATCGAAGGTGCCGAGCGTGTGGATCGGCGGGGTTTGACCGCTGAACGGGTCCCACGCCGTTGATGCCCAGCCATGGGCGCGCAGGCGCGCTGATAATGACCCATTGCCGCTGCCATAATCCAAATGGGTTCGGTGCGGCGTGATGTCCTGGAAATTGGTTAACAGCAGATTGGCCTGGGCGTTCGGGCGAATTTCGCGATAGTCGGGATCGAAAATGACATAATCATCGTTGTACACATGACGTTTGAAATCTTCTGGAGTCCATTGATGCATCGCCGGGGCAAAGCAAAAATGGCAAGATTGACAGAGCGCATAATAGATCGCGAAGCCGATGGGCACATAATATTTGCCGCGTAATTCCTCGCAGGATTTGGTGAAATCAACAACGTCAAGCAGCCGCGTTGCCGACTGACAGACCGGGCAAGGCGGGGCGTGCATACGCGGTTGATTCCTTATCGGCGTGATCGTTGTTGGCGGGCCAGGAGAGATTACAAAAGTTTTGCAGGCGTGTCGAAAAAATTTATGGCGCGCAGATTATGGCGCATACAGCGCACGAAGCTGCTGCGCCCGCGCGCATGTGAATGCATCGGGCTGGCCGGTGATTATGGTGGGTGCGAAGCGGCGCTGGAAGGCGGTGATGCGGGCATCGAGCGGCGCTGTGGGATCATAGCCGATGGCGGTGAGGATGGGGCTGAGGTCGGGGTTCCGATCCGGCATGTCGGGGGGCGCGCCAGGATAGAGGCCGATGCCGTGGGCGGCGAAGGTGGGCCAGGGGAATAATTCGCCGGGATCACTTTTGCGGGTGGGCGCGATGTCCGAATGCGCGACGATGTTGCGCGCCGGGATCGGATGGCGGGCGAGGATTGCTTGGCATAGACCGATCAGGGCGGTGATTTGCCGGGCCGGGAACGGGCGGTAGCCATACTCATGGCCGGGATTGACGATTTCGATGCCGATGGAGCGATCATTCAGGTGCGATACGCCGCGCCAATAGCTGACGCCGGCATGCCAGGCACGATTTTGCTCCGCAACCAGCGCGTCGATCATGCCATCCTCATCGATCAGATAATGGGCGGAGACTTTCGCTCCAGGGTCGCACAGCCGGTCGCGGGCGGCCTGCGCGCTGGCCATGCCGGTGTAATGCAGCACCAGATGATCGATGGGGGCAACGGCGGGCCGCTGATCGAAATTGGGCGAGACCGGGTGCCCAAGATCGGCATCACGGTGGGGCATGATCGCGCTTGATCCGGTCATAGGCGGCATTGATCCGGGCCACGCGCTCGGTGGCGCGGGTGATGAAATCCGCGGGCACGCCCCGGGCGGCGAGCTGGTCGGGGTGGTTTTCGCGCATGAGCTGCTTCCAGCGGGTGCGAATATCCTCAAAGCTGGCGTTCGGATCGATGCCGAGCACGCTATACGCATCCTCTTCATCGAGGGCGAAGCGCGAAGGATTGGCGGCGCGCGCGCGTTCAACCTCGTTCAGATCGAACAGCACGCCGATGCGGGTGAGCATGTCGGTCTCGCGGCCATTGATCGGCCCATCGGCGCGGGCAATCGCGTAGAGCGCACTGAGCACCTGTTCGAGGGTGGCGCGATTATCGGCAAAGCTCGCGGCAAGCTGGCGGGCGTAAGGTTCAAACCCCGTGGCCTCGTTGCGGGCTTGATCGAAAAGCTGGCCGATGGTGGGCACGGCGGCGTCATCAATGCGGAATTGGCGGCGGAAGGCGTCGATCTCCGGGCGGGTGACCGTGCCATCGCACTTGGCGAGCTTGGCGGCGAGCACGGTGACGGCGATGGCAAATACCTGATCGCGCCGACCGATCAACGCGGCGAGGCGGGCACTATCGAGCGGCAGCGCCCGGCCCAGCTTGGCACCGACAGTGCCGAGATCACCGCGATCCGCCGCATGGCCCACCGCGATGCCGGCCATAGCGCCCACCGGCCCGCCCATGACGAACCCGGCGGCACCGCCGATAATTTTACCCCATAACGCCATAGTGACTATATCGGGCGTGCGGTGCGCAACGTCAAAGGGGGTGGATTAATATCGCCGTAACAGCCCGACCAGACGGCCCTGAACCTTGACCCGCTCGGCGGGCACGATGCGGGTTTCATAGCGGGTATTGGCGGGTTCGAGTGCTATGGAATTGCCCCGGCGGCGCAGGCGCTTAAGTGTGACTTCGCCATCATCGATCAGGGCGACGACAATCTGCCCGCCCTCAGCGGTATCGCCTTTGCGAATAATCGCGGTGTCGCCATCGAAAATCCCAGCCTCGATCATGGAATCGCCCACCACTTCGAGCGCGTAATGCTCACCGGGGCCGATCAGGGCGGCGGGCACCGCGATCTCGGCATGGGCCTCGCGCAGCGCTTCAATCGGCTGGCCCGCGGCGATCCGGCCATAGAGCGGCAAGGTGATCGCGGCGGCTTCGGCGGCGGCGTGCGCCCCGGTGAAGCGGGTGGAAAAATCACCCCGGATCACGTTGGGCGCGAAACGCGGCGCCGTGGGGCGCGGGATCGGTTCAACCTCAATCGGGCGCGATTGCGGCACAGCGTCCGCGGGCAGGCGCACCACTTCCAGGGCGCGCGCGCGGTGGCGGTGCCGACGCAGAAAGCCCCGCTCTTCGAGCGCGCTGATCAGCCGGTGAATGCCGGATTTCGATTTCAGGCCAATGGCGTCTTTCATTTCCTCGAAACTCGGCGAGCAGCCGGTTTGGCGGAGATGCTGGTCGATGAAGGCGAGCAGATCGTGCTGTTTGCGGGTGAGCATGGGCAACCTTGTGAGGGTGAGCGTGTATTGAGGGGTTGGAATCGCGCCGCGGAACCAGAACAAAAGGATAACGATGTTCTAGATATGTTTTCCGCGTCGCGTCAAATGATTTCGAACTACGCGGTCAAACCACCCGTCTCATCCAGCGGTCTAATCCGCCGAGGTGAGGCGGAATTCGATGCGGCGATTTTGCGCCATGGCGGTGGGCGAGGTGCCTTGGGCAATCGGGTGAGCGGCGCCGAAACCCGCCGCAATGACCCGATTTTTCGGCACACCGTCTTGCACCAGCACATGCAGCACGGCGAGGGCGCGCGCGGTCGAGAGGTCGAAATTATCTTTGTAGGGGCCGCCGGTGATCGCTTCCTGATCGGCAAAACCATCGACGCTGAGCGCCCAATGCAGGCCGGGCGGGATTTTTTTGGAAATATCTTTGATCGCTTTGGCGACCAGGGCGATTTTCTTTTGGCCATCGGGTGAGAGTTTGGCGGAATCCGAGGGAAACAGCACGGCGCTTTCAAACACGAAGCGATCACCGACGATTTTGATGTCTTGCTGGCCCGCGAGGGCTTTGCGCAGCTCGCCAAAGAAATCGCTGCGATATTGCTGAAGTTTTTGCACCTGCCGGGCCAACGCGGCGTTGAGCTTTTTGCCCAGATTGACGATTTGCACGTGCTGGGCTTGATCTTTTTTGGCGGAGGCATCAAGGGCGGCGGCCAAACCATCAAGCTGCAGGCGCAGGGCGGCGATTTGCTCATCAAGATTGGTGACTTGGTTCAATTCGGCGGCGTTGAGCTGTTCCTGGCCCGCCTCCTGCGCACGCACGCGGGCGAGGCTGGCTTGCAGCCCGGTGAGTTTGGTCTCGAGTGCTGCATTTTTGGTCTGTTCGAGCGAGAGAATATTGGCCAGTTGCGACACATCGCCGCGCAGCGAATCGATGGTTTTGTTGCTGCCTGACAAGGCGGCGGAGAGAAACGCTTCGGCGAGCACAAACACCAGCAAGACAAAAATGGTGACCATCAGCAAGGTGGAGAGCGCATCCACATAGCCGGGCCAGATTTCGAGGCCGTTGCCGCCGCGCCTGCGCGAGAGGAGGGACATCTCAGCGCGCTTCGTCGAACCGGGCGGCGATGGTGCGGGTGAGGATTTTCAAATCCTGCCGCAAATCGCTCAGGCTTTGGGTGCGGCCTTGCTCGCTCTCGGTGATCAGGCGCGCCAGCAGCAATTCGATATTGCGCAAATGGGCATTCGCGATTTCATCATCGGGGCCGATATTGGCGCGCTGCGTGCTGGCTTGCTCGGCAAGTTTGGTGAGTATTTGCTGGCTTTCGCCGATTTTCAGCATGATCCGGTGCGAATTATGGATCGCCTCGGTCAGGGTGCTGATCCGCTCGGTCAGGGTTTGGGTGCTTTGCGCGGTGATCGCGCGCGCCTCTTCGCCGCGCGTCATCACCCGCTGCAAGGCTTCGAGATTTTCCGCACTTTGTTCAAGCAGGGCCTGGACGTAAGCGGGCATCGAGCCTTCGCCCTCCGCACCGAGCACGCCGGAGGAAACCCGCGTCAGGCCGGCCAGCCATTCTTCCAGCTCATTGAAAAATCGGCTCATCGCCTGACCGGCGGTGAGATCGAGAAAGCCGAGGATCAAGGCGCCCGACAGGCCAAAGAGCGAGGAGGAAAACGCCGTGCCCATGCCTTCGAGCGGGCCGGCCAGACCGGCTTTGAGCTGGGTGAACATGGCATTTACATCGCCGCCCGTGAGGTTCATGCCCTGGATTACCGCGGCGACCGCATGGACGGTTTTCAATAGGCCCCAGAACGTGCCGAGCAGGCCCAGGAAAATCATCACGCCGGTGACATAGCGCGAGGTTTCGCGGCTTTCATCGAGCCGGCTGGCGATGCCATCGAGCATGGTGCGCATGCCCTGCACCGAGAGCGATACCCGGCCCGGATGATCGCCGCGCACACCGAGCATGCGCGCCATCGGCAGCAATAATTTCGGCTTGGTGGCCTGTTCGATCGAGGCGCGCGAGCGCTGATAATGCTCGACCCAATCAACCTCGGGGGACAGGCGCAGCACCTGACGCAGATTCCAGCCGACGCCGAAAATTTCGACCAGCACGATCACGCTATTGATCACCGGGTTGGCGAGATAGAATTTGGCCAGGGTTGGCGCGAGCAAGGCGGCGAGCCCATAGACCAAGACCAAAAACACGATCATGCGGATCAGATAGGCGGTGGGGCGGGTCATGCGGTGGGCCTATGGGGTTAGGGTCAAGATCGCACGCTGGTCGGAGGCTTGGTGGCCGGGGGGCAGCATTTGGCTTTGCACGATGATGCGCGTGAGGGGAATACCGGCCTTGATCAAGCTGTCGCGCACGGCATGGCCGCGTGCGAAGGCGAGGCGATAGGCGCGGCTGGGATGTTGCGCCGTGCCAACGGCGGTGGCGGCGATGGTGATCCTGCGGGTGGTGATGGTTTTTTGCGTGGCGAATTGGCGGATTTTGGCGATAGTGCTGGCACTCAGCGTGGCGCTATGGCGCGCGAAATCGAGCGCAAGAGTTGGTATTATGGCCGGCGTAGGTGGGTGCGCGGTGGCCGGGTTGGCAACGGGTGGTGGTGCGCCGGGTGCGGTCGATTGCGGGGGCGTTGGCGCGGGGGGTGGCGGCAAGGGTAGGGCGATCCGCCGCTGGAGCGGCAGCCTGGGTGGGTTGGGTGCTGGTTTTGGGTGCGGGATTGGTGCCGCTTCGGGTTTTTGTGGACCTGCGAGCTGTTGCAGCGCGTTTTGATTGACGCTCACACCCGGCGCTGCGCCATCAGCCACGTTGATCAGAGCAAAACTGGCCAACGCGAAACTGACCAGCACCAAGCGGACCCGTGCCAAGCGGGCGAGCAGGCGCGAACGAGAGGGGCGCGGCGTCATGGGCTGGTTTTAGCCCGGATTGGCGTGGAGTCTCAATCGGTCGGCGCGGTGTCACGCGCTGCCGCCACCAATTCGCGCAGCCGGGCGTGAAAATGCGGGTTGGCCGCGACAATCTCACCCTCAATATGCTCGTGGCCTGCCGGGTCGGTCACGAAGCCACCGGCTTCGCGCACCAACAACTCACCCGCCGCAACGTCCCATTTATTGATGCCAAGCTCCCAATAGCCATCATAGCGCCCGGCAGCGGTCCAAGCGAGGTCGAGCGCGGCGGAGCCAAAGCGGCGCACGCCCGCGACATCGGGCATCAGCGCGCCGAGCACGCGCGCGAAGGCGAGCCGGTTGCGCGGCGCGGTGCGGGCGAAGGGAATGCCGGTTGCGAACAAGCCGGTGGACCAGTCCCGCCGGGCGGAGACGCGCAGCCGCTTATCGTTCAAATAAGCGCCGACCCCTTTTTCCGCCCAATAAAACTCATCGAGCGCCGGGGCATAAACCAGCCCGGCGACGATTTCGCTTTGGCCTTCCGGCAGGCGTTTTTCGAGGGCGATCGAGATCGCCCAGTTCGGAATCGCGTGCAGAAAGTTGGTGGTGCCGTCCAGCGGATCGACAATCCAGCGCCACGCCCAGTTGGCCGAGCCGGACGCGCCACTTTCTTCCATCAGGAACCCGTAGCCGGGCCGCGCGCGATCCAGATCCTCGCGGATGCTTTGCTCGGCGCGCAAATCAGCCTGGCTGACGAAATCGGACGGCCCCTTGATCGAGACCTGCAGATGTTCGACCTCGTTAAAGTCACGGATCAGCCGCTTCGCCGCTTTTTGGGCGGCGGCGACCATGATGGTCATGTGGGCAGAGCGGCGCGGGACCATGGGGGGATTAGCCTTTGGCGCGTTCGACGTAGCTCGCGTCTTCCGTGCGAACCACCACCCGTTCGCCCGCTTCAACGAAGGGCGGAACCATGGTTTTTACGCCATTCGAGAGTTTCGCGGGCTTGTATGAGGAGGAGGCGGTCTGGCCTTTGACCACCGGATCGGCCTCAACGATTTCAAGCGTGACGGTCGCGGGCAGGTGAATCCCCACCGCCTCGCCTTCGACCAGATCGACGATCACCGGCATGTTATCCTGCAGGAACGGCGCCATATCGCCGAGCAGGTCGGCGGGCACCATGAATTGCTCGAAGCTCTCGGCTTCCATTAGCACCAGATTATCGCCATCGGTGTAACTATAAATATAGTCTTTATTATCGGTCATCAGCCGCTCGACCGTATCGGCGGTGCGCCAACGCTCGTTGGTCTTGTTGCCGGTTTTCAGGTCGCGCATTTCCACCTGGATGAAGGCGCCGCCTTTGCCAGGGGTGATGATTTGCTGCTTGAGCACGGTCCAACGGCGGCCGTCATGCTCGATGACTTGCCCGGCGCGGATCAAATTCGCCTGCTGTTTCATGAAAGATACCATCCGGATTGGCGTTGAGATGGCGCGGCATAGACCCTGGATCGCATCTCGGCAAGGCTCGGCAGTCCCGCGCGCTGGCGGCGCACGCCAAGATGTGATTAGTTTGCGCGGAAATTGGGGCAGGATTGGCGTCGAGAGGGCTGGTAAAACGACATATTCCGATTAGACTAAGAGTAATGGAAACGCCGATGACACAGGACTACCCGAACGAGGCGCCGCTGAGCGCGATGGGCGAACCGCCGCTTGAGGTGATGCGGTCGAAATCAGGCGCTTGGCTGCATCAATTCGCCAATCCCGGGCGGTTTCAACGATTCGTCCAGCCAATTATCCCCTGGCTGAGCGGCGTGGCGCTGGTTTTGACCGTGGTGGGGCTGGTTTGGGGCTTTTATTTCGCGCCGCCTGATTGGCAGCAAGGCGTGACCGCGCGGATCATGGATGTGCATGTGCCGGCCGCCTGGGTGGCGATGAACGGCTATGCGGCGCTGGCGATTTGCTCACTGCTCTCTATTGTATGGCGGCATCCGTTGGCCGACATTGCGGCGCGCGAAATCGGGCCGGTGGGGGCAGGGTTCACCGCGCTGTGCCTGATTACCGGCTCGCTCTGGGGCCGACCCGATTGGGGCACCTATTGGGTTTGGGATGCGCGGCTGACCTCGGTGTTGATTTTATTGTTCCTCTATCTCGGCCATATCGCGTTGCTGCGCGCCTTTGATAATCCCCAGCACGGCTACCGGGCGGCGGCGATTTTGGGGCTGGTGGGGGCGATTAATCTGCCGATCATCGTGTTTTCGGTTTATTGGTGGAACTCGCTGCATCAGGGCAATTCCATCTCGCTCACCGGGCCGTCGAAGATATACATCACCATGCTGCTGCCGCTGCTGGTGTGTACGATTGCGTTTTACCTCGCGTTTTTGGCAATGGTGCTGGCCCGAATTTCGAGCTTCATCATGGAGACCAAAGCGCGCAGCCTGCTGTTGGCGGCGGCGGAAGGGGGCCGGTCGTGATTAAGGATGTGATGCCCTTCGTCGAGGGGGCGTATGGGGCGACGGTGCTGATTATCGGTGTCCTCGGGCTGAGCGCGTTTCTGCGCTATCGTGCGGCACGCAAGCGATTGGCGCAGGTCGAAGCGCACTATGGGCGGGTGCGGTCATGATGACACGAAAAGCGCGGCGGTTATGGATTGTGGTGGTGTGCGGGCTGTTTGCCTCGACCGCGACGGCCTTGATGCTGGTCGCGTTCCGCTCCAGCCTCTCCTATTTTTTATCGCCGCAGGAAGTGCTGGTGAAGCATCCGCGACCGGGTGAAGTGTTCCGCCTCGGCGGGGTGGTGCAGGTGGGCACGGTGGTGATGTCGCACCGCGACGGCAAACCTTTGACCCGGTTTCGGATTACCGACGGCCAAGCCTCGATCCCGGTGGTGTTTACCGGCATTTTGCCGGATCTGTTCCGCCAGGGGCAGGGGGTGGTGACGATTGGCAGCATGACCCGCCATGGCGAGGTGTTTCGCGCCGATACGGTGCTGGCCAAGCACGGGGCGAGCTATATGCCGGCGGATGTGGAGCAGGCCTTGCGCGCCTCGGGCAAATGGAACCCGAAATTCGGCCCCGCGCCCAATGCCGCAACCTGGGATGATAAAACGCCGCAGCAAATTGCCGCTGCGAAAGGATAATTCAGCATGATTCCAACTTTGGGCCATTTCGCGTTGGCATTGGGATTCGCGATTGCGGTGGCGCAGGCGATGATCGGGTTGTTTGGGCCGAATTTGCGCAACCCGGCAGTGCTGCGCGCCGCCCCCGCTTTGGCGATGGGGCAATTTGGCATGCTGGCGGCGAGTTTTGCCGCTCTGGTGTGGGCGGGGGTGGTGTCCGACTACACGGTGAAAAATGTCGCGCAATTTTCCTCGAGCACCACGCCGCTTTTATACCGGATTACCGGAACCTGGGGCAATCATGCGGGCTCGATGCTGCTTTGGTGCTTGATTCTGGCGCTCTGTGGCGGGGTTGTTGGTGTGTTCGGCCGCACCATTCCCACGAGTTTGCGGGCGCGGGTTTTGGGGGTGCTTGGTTTGGTATCGGCTGGATTTTTGCTGTTCACCCTGACCGTGTCCGATCCGTTCGTGCGGCTGTGGCCGCCGCCGTTGCACGGGGCGGGCGTCAACCCGATTTTGCAAGACCCCGGCCTCGCGGTGCATCCGCCGATTCTCTATACTGGCTATGTCGGGTTTTCGATTGCGTTCGCCTTTGCCGTCGCCGCCCTGATCGAAGGGCGGGTGGATGCCGCTTGGGGGCGCTGGGTGCGGCCTTGGACCATTGTTTCCTGGTGTTTTCTGACGGCGGGCATCTGTTTTGGCTCGCTGTGGTCCTACTACACGCTGGGTTGGGGCGGATTTTGGTTCTGGGACCCGGTGGAGAATGTTGCGCTTCTGCCCTGGCTGACCGGCACCGCGCTGATCCATTCGGCGATTGTGGTGGAAAAACGCGAGGCGTTGAAAACCTGGTCGGTGCTGCTGGCGATTGCGACATTTTCGCTCAGCCTATCCGGCACCTTCCTCGTGCGCTCCGGTTTGCTCAATTCGGTGCATGCTTTTGCGGTGTCGCCGAATCAGGGTTTGTTCATTTTGGTGCTGCTCGCCCTCACCATCGGCGGGTCGCTCTTGCTGTTTGCCATTCGCGCGCCGGTCTTGGCGGCGTCTGGCGTGTTCGCGCCGGTCTCACGCGAGGGCGCGTTGATTTTGAACAATGTGTTTCTGTGCATGATCGCGGCGGTGGTGTTCACCGGCACCATGTATCCGCCCTTTGTTGATTTATTGTTCGGCTTGCAGCTTTCGGTGGGTGCGCCGTTTTACGATCAGGCGGCGCTGCCGCTGGTCACGCCGTTGATTTTGGCGATGGCGGTGGGGCCGTTGCTGGCCTGGAAGCGGGCGGCGATCATGCCAGCCTTGATGAAACTCTGGGCGGTTGGTTTGGTGTCGTTGGTGGTGCTGGCCGTGGTTTTGCTGCGCGGCCACGCGATTGCGGCGTTGGGACTCGCGGGCGGGGCTTGGGTGGTGCTGGGCGCGCTGGTGGATTTGGGCGAGCGGGTGCGGCTGTTCCGGGTGCCGCTGCGCCAGTCAGTCTCGCGGTTATTCAGCGTGCCGCGCGCGGCCTATGGCGCGATGATGGGGCATTTGGGCTTTGGCGTGACGGTGCTGGGCATCGCGGGCATGGCGACGCAGGTGCATGTGATTACCGTGCTGCATCCGGGGCAGGGGGTTAATCTGGCCGGGTATCGCTGGACGTTGGAGCGGGTGCAGGACGCCCCCGGCACGCCGGCCTATGCGGCGCGCCAAGCGGTGATCGATGTGACCCGCCATGGCAAGCATGTGATGACCATGCTGCCGGAGCGGCGGTTTTTCACCGCCCAGCATGTCACCACCGAGCATGCGGCGATCAGGACCAACATGCTGTGGGATATGTTCGCGACCTTTGCTGGCGAGGATAAATCCGGTGGCGCGGAATTCCGTTTCAATGTGCATCCGTTGGCGCCGGAGATTTGGCTGGGCGGGTTGATCATGGCGCTGGGCGGTGGCATTTCGCTCACCGATCGGCGGTTC
>JAKBBY010000026.1 GCA_021808315.1 Pseudomonadota bacterium
GGCCGATCAATGGCCGCAGCTTTCTGGCCTGGGTCGAGCAATGCCTGGTCCCGACATTGCGCCCCGGCGACATCGTGGTGCTCGACAATCTCGGCAGTCACAAGGGGCAGGCGGTGCGCGAAGCCATACGCAGTGCCGGCGCCAGATTGCTTTTTCTGCCGCCTTACAGCCCTGACCTCAACCCCATCGAACAGGTCTTCGCAAAGCTGAAAACATTGCTCCGCAAAGCCGCCGCCCGAAGCGTCGAAGAGACATGGAAGGGTATCGGAAACGTCCTCAACGCCTTCACACCACAAGAATGCAAAAACTACATCAAAAACTCAGGCTATGCGTCAGTGTGAAAATATCATGCTCTAAATAAAAGCCTCGGCACTCTGGTCGAGTGGTCTCAAATAAAAAGCCTCGGCACTCTGGTCGAGTGCCGAGCAGCCAACCGGGCTTTGCCCTTTACGCATTTTTCGGGCGAATCTGCGTTACATCCCGCACCGCGCCGCGCGCAGCGCTCGTGGTCAGCGCGGCATAGGCTTGCAGTGCCGGCGAAACGTTGCGTGGGCGCGGTTGTGGCATGAAGCCATCGCGGCCCCGCGCGATCATCGCCGCACGGCGTTGTGCCAATATAGTGGGTTCAACCAGCACATTGATGCTACGGGCGGGAATATCGATCGCGATAATATCGCCCGGTTCGATCAGCGCGATGGCGCCGCCTTCGGCAGCTTCCGGCGAGATATGCCCGATCGACAAGCCCGACGTGCCGCCGGAGAAACGCCCATCGGTGATCAGCGCACAGGCTTTACCGAGGCCCTTCGATTTCAGATAGCTGGTCGGGTACAGCATTTCCTGCATCCCCGGCCCGCCTTTCGGGCCTTCATAGGTGATCACCACCACATCCCCAGGCTTGACCTGATCACCCAAAATCGCGGCAACCGCCGCTTCCTGGCTTTCAAAAATGCGCGCAGGCCCCTGAAACTGCAAACTCTCGGCATCAACCCCGGCGGTTTTCACAATGGCCCCATCCTCGGCAATGTTGCCATACAGCACCGCAAGGCCACCATCGGCACTGAAAGCGTGCGCCATATCGCGAATCACCCCATGGGCGCGGTCGGTATCAAGGCTGTCATAGCGGCGCGATTGGCTGAAAGCCTGGGTGGTCCGCACGCCGCCGGGGGCCGCCGCGTAGAGCGTGGTCGCGGCCTCGCGCCCCTGCATCACATCCCATTGCGCCAGCGCCTCGCCTAAAGTCGCACTATGGACGGTGGGGCATGTGCGATCCAGCAAGCCGCCTCGGTCCAACTCGGCCAGAATGCCCATGATCCCGCCGGCGCGATGCACGTCTTCCATATGCACATCCGGCACCGAGGGCGAGACTTTGCACAAATTGGGCACGCGGCGTGACAATCGGTCGATATCCGCCATGGTGAAATCATGCCCGGCTTCGTGGGCGGCGGCGAGCAAATGCAGCACCGTATTGGTCGATCCACCCATCGCGATATCGAGCGACATCGCATTCTCAAAGGCCCGTTTGCTCGCAATGGCGCGCGGCAGCACGGTGGCGTCGTCCTGCTCGTAATAGCGCCGGGCCAGATCAACGATTTGCCAGCCAGCTTCGACAAATAATTTGCGCCGGTCCGCATGGGTTGCCAATAATGACCCATTGCCCGGCAGGCCGAGCCCTAAGGCTTCGACCAAGCAATTCATTGAATTGGCGGTGAACATGCCCGAGCAAGAGCCGCAGGTGGGGCACGCCGAGCGCTCCATCACCGCCGCCTGCTCATCGGTCTGGGTCGGGTCAGCAGCGCTGACCATCGCGGTGATCAAATCAACGGCGCGGGTCTGTCCGGCGGCAACATATTTACCCGCTTCCATCGGGCCGCCGGAGACGAAAATCGTCGGAATATTCAGACGCAAAGCCGCCATTAACATGCCGGGTGTGATTTTGTCGCAATTGGAAATACAGACCAGCGCATCCGCACAATGGGCATTGACCATATATTCCACGGAATCGGCGATTAATTCGCGCGATGGGAGCGAATAGAGCATACCGTCATGGCCCATGGCGATGCCATCATCCACCGCAATCGTGTTGAATTCGCGCCCAACCCCACCCGCGGCGGCGATTTCCGCCGCAACCAACTGGCCCATATCCTTTAGATGCACATGGCCGGGAACAAATTGGGTGAAGGAATTGGCGATAGCGATAATCGGCTTGCCGAAATCGCCATCCCCCATGCCGGTTGCGCGCCAAAGCGCGCGGGCACCTGCCATATTGCGGCCATGGGTGGTGGTGCGGGAACGATAATGCGGCATTGGCGGTTTCCTTGATCGATTTGGAATAGTTTACACCGGACGATGATGCAGCGCAAAGACACGCAGGGCCGAGGCCAGCTTTTGCTCGGGGGCGCGGATCGCATCGATGTCCGCGATCAGGCGGGCGAGCGGCATCGACCGTGCCGCCGCAATCGCGGTCAGCACCACCCAAAAATCCGGCTCCAACGCAATCGAGGTGCGGTGGCCGGCGAGGCTAAGGCTCCGCTTTTCCAGCACCGATCAGCTTTTGCGGGTTAGGCTGGCGAGCAGCGCGGGCAGAAACACAAAGGTGGCGATGAGGACGGCGAGCAGGCTGAGCAGCAACACCGTTCCCATGCTCGCCGTGCCGCGATCGGCGGAGGCGGCCAGTGACCCGAAGGCCGTGCCGGTGGTCAAGGCCGAGAACAGCACCGCGCGTGCCGTGGCCGAGCCGAGCATACTGCGCATCCCGGCGCGCCAATTCATCACAAAATACACATTGAACGACACCCCCACCCCCAATAAGAGCGGCAGAGCGATGATATTCGCATAATTCAGCGCCAAACCATCGAGTTGCGCAAACAAGGCGGTGAGCAAGGCCGACAGGGCCAATGTGATAATCACCAAAGCGGCATCGCGCGCCGAGCGCAGCACCACGATCAAAATCAACGCGATTGAGATTGACGCCAGCAAAGCGGCTTCGCGAAAAGCACCCAGAATTGTGCCCGCCGTTGCCACCGAAATCACCGCCGGACCTCCTATGTTCGGCACAATGCGCTGCACCGCGCGCACAAATCGGCCAATACCCGGTGAGGCACCAGCCGCCGCTGTGGGGATGATTTGCAGCCGCACGCTGCCATTGGGCAAAAACCAGTCGCGCTTGATCGAAGCCGGAAGATTGGCCGCAGTGATCGGCGTGGGGTTTAACGCTTGGTTCAGCCGATCCAATTCGCCCGGCAAATTGCCGGTGAGCACCTGATTGACCACCATGATCTGCGCGTTCGTCAATGTCGGAAAGCGCGCCAAATCAGTGCCGATTAGGCGCATCGGTGATCCGGTCGGCAATTTGGGGGCCGCCTGGGCGATGGCCTTGCCTGCATCGGCGGCGGCGGCGCGGATCCGCGCGGGCGTTACGTTGGGCGGCGTTCCGGTGGCCAGCGCGGGGGCCAAGATCGCTTGGGTTTGGCTGATCATCGCGAGCTTGGCCGATTGATGGGTGGGGATGAAGTCAGCGCCGGAAATCACGGCGGCAACATCGGGCAAGGCGCTCAATTTGGCGGTCAGGCTGCGGGCATCGGCCAGGGATGGCACCAGCGCTTCGATGTAGAATGGGTTGGTCACGATATTGCCGGTCAGCGATCGGAGCGTGCGCATCGCTTCGGAATTCGGATTCTGAGTATCGAGCGGATTGGCATCGAACGGCAAGCGTGCCGCCGACACCGCGCCGCCCAGCGCCAGCACGGCAAACCCCGCCAGGATCGCCCGGCGATGGCGGATCAGAAATTGATCGGCGCGCGCGCCCGCCGCAAAACCAATCGGTTCTGCCTCCGCGCGGGGGCGGGTGAGTGCCAGCAAGGCGGGCAGCAGGCTGATGGTGCAGATGAACGCAATCAACATGCCCACCCCGGCAATCAAGCCAAGTTCGGCCACGCCGATAAAGCTGGTCGGCACGAACGCGAGAAACCCGCACGCCGTGGCAATGGCCGCCAGCGCGATTTGCCCGCCCGCTTCGCGCGCGGCGGCATTCATCGATAAGCCTGGATCGGTGATCCGTTGGCGGGCATCGCGCAAGCGCACGCAAAATTGGATGGCAAAATCAACGGCCAGCCCGACAAATAAAATCGCGAACGCCACCGAGATCAGATTGAGTCGCCCAATCGCCACGGCGGCAAAACTGATCGTCAGCGCCAATCCGGCCACCAAGGTGATGAGAATGGGCGCGATCATTCGCCATGAGCGCACAGCGAGTGTCAGCCACAGCGCAATCAAGGCCAGGCTGACAGCAAGCCCGATAAAGACGCCTTGGCGCAGACTGGCAAATTGCTCATCCGAGAGCGGAATTTGACCGGTGTACTGCACCGTCGCCTGACCGGCGCGCACGAAAGGCAGCGTTGCGATCATTTGGCGCAAGGCCGCGGTCGCGGCACCGCCCGGCTCCAGCGTGTGGTGATCAAGCACCGGATGGATCAGCACAAACTGCACGCCGCCCTGGGCGTTGCTGAGGCTGGGCGCAATCAGCTTTTGCCAGGAGAGAGCGGGCGGCGGATGGTCAGGTGATGCCGCTAGACTGCGTTGTAAGGCGGTGGCAAAGCCGGTGATTGATGCCTGATAGGGCCCGAGATGCGCCTGCCCGCTGCTCACCCCTTGGGCGATCAACCCGAGTGCTTTGAACAAGCCCGCCGCACTCGGGTCCGCGCTGAGTTGCCCCAAGAACGGTTCGGCAATCACAATCGTATTGAGCAAGTCGGCCAGCTTCGCTTGGGGTAGCAGCAGCAAACCGTTTTGGCGATAAAACGCGCCGCTGCTCGGGCGGCTGACATCGATGAAATGGGTTTTGTCGCGCGCGACATCTTGGGCGAGGGCGCGCGCCGTGCTGGCCTCGGCTTCGGGTGTCGGTGCGCGAACGACCGCGACGATCAAATTATTGAATTGCGGAAAGGCGCGATCCAGGCGCATTTGTTGCTGGCGCCATGGCAACGAGGCGGCAAATAAATGGTCGGTGTCGGTATCGATGGTTAAATGATGCGCGGCAAAATTCAGCCCAAGCGCAATGAAGAGGGCGTAGAGCACCAAAATCGGCACGGCGCGCCGATGGCAAAAATTAACGATGGCGACAATCAAGCGGGTCATTTGAGCCTATTAATATTCATGCGCGCCGCGTGCTTCTTTCGCTTACCGCATTATCGCCGTGAAACGGCTAAAACAATCGAGGGTTAACCTTTAACTAATTTAGGCAATCCTAGCGGCTTGCCAATCAGCGTGTCGGGCACTGCGATGCCGTGGCGGCGCAGCACCGGCACGGCGCCGGGATGGATGGCCACGGTGTCGATCCCCGCGTGCCAAACATCATGCGCGGGCACGGCGATGCGGGCGGTCGCAAGCAAATTGGCCTGGTGCAGCAAGGCTGCTTCGGTCAAGGCGGCGGCAATCGGGTCTGGCAAATCGGCTCGCGCCAGCGCCATGGCCGGGGAACCCACGGTCATCACCGGGCGGGTCAAGCCGGGGAGGGCGGTGCGCGGCACGATGCTGGCGCTCACACCCGGATCAAAGCTGCCCGCAGCGCGGCTGGAGGGGGCGGTCAGTCCGATCAGGCGAAACTGCCCGCCGGATGCGGCGTGGGCGATGGCGGGCAAGGGCGAGGCCCCAAAAAACGCGCACGCATCGAGCGCGCCGCTGCGCAAAGCGGCAATTTGTTGGTCATAGCCGCCGGTGATCAGTTTGGCGCCCTGAACGCCGGTGACGCGCAATAATCCTGGCGCCAGCACCGCGCCCGTGCCGCCGCGCGGACCAACACCGATCCGCTGGCCGACCAGATCATCAAGTTGCCGAATTTTGCCATCAACCAGCGATATGATTTGAAATTGCTGCTGATAAATCGGAAACAGCGCCCGAAAGCCGCGCATTTTCAGCCCGCCGGTCCAGCGCGCACTCCCCATCCAGGCCTGATTGGCAATCGCGAGGCTCGCCATGCCAAGCTGGGCTGCATTTTGTTCGAGCAGCAAAATATTGGCTGCACTGCCGCCGGAGGCGCGAAACGCGATGGGCAGGTGCAATGATTGTTCGGCCAGCGTGGCAAATGCCGGACCGTATAGCGAAAAACCACCGCCCGGCGCCCCGGTCGCCATAATCAGCGGCATCGCGGGGGCGGGGGCGAGGGATGCGCGATCCGTTAAGGTCGTCGGGGTTGCATGCGCCGCACGCGATGACGCCAAACTGAGCGCACCGACCCCCAGCGCGCCGAGGGCAGCGCGCCGTGAGAGCCTTGCTGTGCCATTATGATCTGGCCCAAGAGCCATTGCGGCCTCCCTGGTTTTGGTCATCGTTCTGCATCGCCCCCGAATGCGGCAAAATCAGGGCACGGCCCGCTCGTGATCGCTCAATGAATGCGCGTCACTCAAATCGAAAAGCGCGCTCCAGCGCCGCGAGCAACGCCGCGCGCACGCCGGGCTCGAGGGCGGAATGGCCGGCATCCTGCACCATCGTCAGGCGGGCTGATGGCCAGGCTTCAAGCAGGTCAAAGGCCGTGCAGGGCGGACAAATCATGTCGTAGCGGCCTTGCACGATTTCGCCCGGCATTTGGCGGATCCGCGCCATGCCGCCAAGCAGCCCGGATTCCGGCAGAAAGAGCTGATTGACGAAATAATGAGCCTCGATCCGCGCCAGCCCGAGCGCTGTGCGATCCTGCGCGAAGGCATGAACCGTCTCAAAACTGGGCAATAAGGTTGAGCATGATCCTTCATAGACCGACCATGCGCGGGCGGCCGGCCCATGGATTGCGGGATCGGGATCGGTGAGCCGCCGATAATAGGCGGCCAGAAGATCACCACGCTCGGCTTCGGGCAGGAAATTGACGAAACTCGCATGGGCATCAGGGAAAAATTGGCCAATCCCATGTAAAAACCAATCCACTTCGCGCGGGCGCCCCAAGAAAATCCCGCGCAGCACCATCCCGCTCACCCGCGATGGCCGGGCCTGCGCGTAGGCCAACGCCAAGGTCGAGCCCCACGAGCCGCCGAACAGCACGCAGCGCGGAATATGCAAAAAATCCAACAACGCATCGATGTCATCGATCAAATGCCGTGTGGTATTCGCCACCAAACTGCCCAGCGGGGTTGATCGGCCTGCGCCGCGCTGATCGAAAATAATCAGCCGCCACACATGAGGGTCAAAAAAGCGCCGATGCACCGCACCCGCGCCAGCGCCTGGCCCGCCGTGCAAAAACAACACGGGCTTGCCGCGCGGATTACCAACCTGCTCCCAATAGAGCACATGACCATCGCCGACCGGCAAAAACCCCGATTGATAGGGCCCGAGTTCGGCGAATAAATCTCCGCGCGGCATCATCGTCCCTGAGCAACAGCCGCAATCACCCGCTCGATGTGTGCATCGGTTAAATCCGGATGGATCGGCAAGGCGAGGATGCGGGTGGCGATCGCTTCGGAGACCGGCAAAGCCGTCCCGTCATGGGCATGCGCATAGGCTGGTTGATGATGCAGCGGCTTGGGATAATAAATCGCGCTCGGCACGCCTTGGGCCTGCATCCGGGCTTGCGCCGCACTGCGCGCGGCTTGATCGGCAAACAAAATCGGATAGATCGCCCAGGCTGATTGGCTCTGCGCGACTCGGGCCGGGATTGTTACCGCATCGGCCAGCCCGGCATCATAGGCGCAGGCGATGGCCTCGCGGCGCGCCAATTCCGCGTCGAAAACCTCAAGCTTCGCGAGCAGCACCGCGGCCTGTATCGTATCGAGCCGACCATTCATGCCGATGCGCTGGACATCATAGCGCGTGGTCCCCTCGCCATGGGTGCGTAATGAGCGATACAGCGCCGCACGGTTCGCATCATCCGTGAACAACGCCCCACCATCGCCATAGGCGCCCAGTGGTTTGGATGGGAAAAAACTCGTGGCCGTCGCGTGGGCGGCGCGGCCCAGCCGGATATTGTCCAAAACGGCGCCGAATGATTGCGCGCAATCATCCAGGGTGAACAAATCATGGCGCTGCGCGATGTCATTCAGGGCGGGCCAAGGTGCTGGCTGGCCGAATAAATCAACGCCGATCAAGGCGCGTGGGCGCAGGCGCCCCGCTTGGCGAATATTGGTGATCCGGGCTTCGAGATGGGCGGGATCGATCTGAAAGGTGGCCGGATCGATATCCACAAAAACCGGCGTTGCGCCGAGCAACAAGGGCACTTCGGCTGTCGCGGTATAGGTGAATGCCGGGAGAAACACCGCATCCCCCGGCCCGATCCCCTCGGCCATCATCGCAATTTGCAGCGCATCGGTGCCGGAACTGACGCCCACGCAATGCGCGGCACCGCAATAGCGCGCGAGTGCGTGCTCCAGCTCAATGACTTCTGGGCCCATAATATAGGCGCCGTGGGCGAGCACAGCATCGATGCGCGCGCGCAGGGCCGGACCCAGCCTTTGTTGCTGGGCGGCGAGATCAAGAAACTTGATCATCGGTGGCGTGGCGGCGGCGGCAGCGTCGTTGCGGCTATGGGTCATGACCTTCGCTTAGAGCAAACCGGCGCCCGATGGAATCCCGGATTGATCAACCGGATGCCCATATTCCGGCACCAAGCGTGCCAGTACCGCGCGCACCCCCTTCACATCGCCGCGCGCAATCAGCGTGGCCATCTCATCAAGGGCGCGGCTGACAAAAGCAGCATCGGCGGCGCGCGGTGCCGCCATCAATAAGCCGGGAAATCCGGTCTCGATGGGCTGCTCGCGCCCGTGAAACAATTCCTCGAATAATTTCTCGCCGGGACGCAGGCCGGTGAAATTAATCGCGACATCAATATCCGGGCGCAGCCCGGCGAGCCGGATCATTTGCCGCGCCAGATCCACGATTTTGACCGGCTCACCCATATCGAGGACAAAAATACCGCCCCGCGTCACCGGCAAAGCGGCATCCGAAGACCCGACCACCGAGGCTTGTAACACCAACGACACCGCCTCGCGCACCGTCATGAAATAGCGGCTCATATCCGGATGGGTCACCGTCAGCGGTCCGCCGCGCGCGAGCTGCCGCCGAAACAACGGCACGACCGAGCCGGTTGAGCCGAGCACATTGCCGAATCGCACCGTGACAATTCGCATTGCCCCGCTCTGGGGTTGCGTGCGCGCCGCAATATCGACCCCTTGGGCAAACATTTCGGCCAGCCGCTTGGACGCCCCCATGATCGAGGACGGGTTCACCGCCTTATCGGTCGAGATGAGCACCATCAACCCGGCCCCCGCCGCGCGGGCGGCCTCTGCGACATTACGGGTGCCCAGCGCATTGGTGGCGATGCCTTCGAGTGGATTGGCTTCGACCATCGGCACATGTTTCAACGCCGCCGCATGAAACACCAAATCCGGCTGCAGGCTCGCGCAGAGGCTGTTGATCCGCGCCGCATCGCGAACATCGGCAATCACCGCTTGGCGGGGGACGGCGGGATCCGTCTCGGATAATTCAAGGTCGATACTCCAGAGCGCAAATTCGCTGGAATCGAGCAATGTCAGCAATCCCGGTCCGAACCCCGCCACTTGCCGCGCCAGTTCTGATCCAATCGAGCCGCCCGCGCCGGTGATTAGCACCCGCTTGCCCTGGATCAGCCGCGCCATCCCATCGCGATCGAGTGCGACTTGCGGGCGGTTGAGCAAATCCTCGATGGCAATCGGGCGCAGCGCCTGTGCTGCCCCGCTCTCATCATTGGCTTGCGGGGCGACCAGGGCGGTTGGGCTTGGTGCGCGGGCGACGCGCAAGCCCCGGGGCTCGGCCTGGGCCAACACGTGGCGCAGGCTGACACCGCTGATCTCGCTCCCGGCAATAATCAAGAGCGCCGGTGGCTCGCCCGCTGCCTCGAGCCGATCAAGCACCGTCCCTAGCTCTTCGAGGGCCGCAAGAATTGGCACGCCATGGATGCGTCGTCCTGCTTCCCGCGCCGAGGGCAGCACCAGCCCCAAAGCGCGATAGCGGCGGCGAGGATCGCGCGCGAGTGCGGCGAGAAATAATTCCCCCGCTTCGCCATCGCCGATGACCAAGGCTGGCAGCAAATCGGCGTTCGGCTCGGCGCCGCCATCGCGCCGGGCGCGCATCAGCCGGTATGCGAGGCGCGGGGCGATTAAGCCCAGGGCAAACATCATCAGCAGCAAAATTGGAAAACTGAGCGAGGGCAGTTGCGCGCCGACGCCAACCAGCAGCAACGTGATCAGCAAGGTCGCCAAACCCGCGATCAAGATGATCGAAAGCGCGTCGGCCAGACCGGTAAAGCGCCAATGCTGGCGACCTAGCCCGAACGGAATGCCGATCAGCCAAATCGCCGCCGTGCCGGCGAGCGGCAACAAGGGTGGCTCCGGCGCCGGATGGGCGGGGTTGGCGAGCCAAAACGCCGCCAATACCGCAAGGGCCGCCAACGCCCCATCCAAGCCGACATTGATCGCAATCCGTTTCTGACTGCGCGTGATCTCGAATTTCATCGGATCAACCTAGCCGATCCGACGCTAATCCGCCAAGGCGCGCGGCTTTTCACGCCGCCGCGCGTCTTGCGCCATTCTAGATGCGATTAGCCCTTGTGCTGCGCGCGCACGGGCGTGGCGTGCACGGTGCGAACCGCTGCGATTTGCGGCGCTTGCGGCACGGGAAAGCTCAGATGATAGGCGTGGTCCATCGCCGCTACCAGTTTCGCATGGGCGGCGGTCGAGGGGGCGGCGTGCGCGGCGAGGGGCGCGAAAACGGCGAAGATTGTGACGATTTTTGCCAATTTGGTCATTGTAAGGCTCCTGTTAGATTGAGCCGGTGCGATCCACCGGCCGGTCAGCGATTGACCTTGATCTCGCATATGGAGCCGCCAATGACGCGGGATAATCGGTTCGCCGGATGTAAGATCCATACAGCGAATGCATAAATCGAATTAAAAAATCGACTCTTTCTCAAAATTTATTCACTATCGAAAAATATATCGTAGACAAAACGAGAAATTAATTCTATATTATGATCCTTTCTAAGGGGGAACATTATTATGTCATCGAATACTTCGACAATTCCAAGTAGCACCACAACAACTTTAACGAGTTCACTGACTGGTAATATCACCTTCAGTAACAGCCCCAGTGATTCGGGCGTGCTCCTGATCGAACCAAGCGCGCTGAGTTTCGGCCCGAGCACCTCGAATGTCGTGGCCACCTATCTCGGCGGCAATATTGTCAATTTTTCGCCGGGTGACACGATTATTGTCGCCAATGTCGAGCAAGATTACGCCAATTTTGATAAATCGCCGAGTTCGTTAACCAATAATCAAAGTTTCGATAATTTCATCGCGGCGGCTGCAAGTGGAACCTACAATAGCTTGTTTGGACCCATCAATATCGGTCATGTCGACTTCTATATCGAACCCGGGAATACGGTTACAACCAATAATGCGTTTGTTAATAGTCTGTTGGGCACATCTCTGAACGCTATCGCCGGACCCTATCTCGAATCCCTCGATCAAGCGCTATTTGGTGCATCCTCGATCAACGCGACATTGACGCTGAACCCGCAATTTGAGTCGGGATCAAGCGCCATCGTCGATGTCTCAATCACCACCAACGCCCAAATCAATGCCTGTTTCACCCCCGGCACCCGCATCGCCACGTCGCAGGGACCAATTCCCGTCGAAGCGCTTAAGCAGGGCGATCAGGTGATTACCGCCTCGGGGGTCGTGCGGCCAGTTATCTGGGTTGGCGCGCGGGCCATGGATTTCACCCGCCATCCCCTTCCCGCCTCGGCGCAACCGGTGCGCATCGCCGCCGACGCGCTGGCACCTGGCGTGCCGGAGCGGGATTTGCGGCTATCGCCCGATCACGCTTTGTGGCTCGATGGTGTGCTGGTGCCGGTCAAGGAACTGATCGATGGTGCGTTAATCACCCTGGAGCATGATTGCGCGCAGATTGTTTATTATCATGTCGAGCTGGATAGCCACGATATTGTGCTGGCTGACGGCGTGAAAGCGGAAAGCTTCCTCGATACCGGGCATCGCGGCTTGTTCGCCGATCGTGATGGGCCGATCAGCTTGCATCCGGACTTGGTCGGCGATCAGGCGATGCAAGAGCGGCGCGTGGCGCTGAGTTGTGCGCCCTTGGTCATTGATGGTCCAATACTGACCGAAATTCGCGCCAGTTTGGCGGCGCGCCGCGCTGAAATCGGCTATCGCCTCGATGCCGTCACACCGTGGCTGCGCGCTGGCGCCAGCATTTTAGCGCCGGAGATTGATGAAACAAAACCCACTATCGCCAGCCTGACCGTGCATCTGCCCGATCAGGTGCGTGCGGTCGATTTGCTCTGCGCGAGTTTTGTGCCTGCCGAGATCGATCCGGCCTCGCGGGATCGCCGCCGCCTCGGCTTGGCGATTACCGACATTCAGCTCGATGGCCACAGCCTGCCGATTGACGCGGTGATCGCGGCCACCGAGCGCCATCCCCGTGCCGCGGGCGATGCCGCGATCTGGACCCGGGGCGATGCCCGGCTCGATCTGGGCCGCAGCGGGGAGGTTTTGACCATTTTATATAAAGCGCGCCCATTGGTTTGGCGTCGCGCAGCTTAGAGCGTTGTTTTAGCAATTAATTTTATCCGATCAGCCGATAGCCTCGGACCCGATGGTGCTGTGGCAGGCCGGACCAAACGAAATATTAATTGGCGTTTTCGCCGAACCAAGCTATTGTGCAGGCAGGGCCATCACGCTGTGGTGATCCTGCTCCAACTTGTCCCCCGGCTGGATCCGGTGGACTCATGCTCACCATAAACCCGCAAGTGAAGGCGGGACAGAATAAGGAATTGCCCCGGTGGCTACTGAAAAATCTCAAAATGTGCAGGATGTGTTTCTAAACCATGTCCGCAAAAGCAAAACCCCTGTCACCGTGTTCTTGGTCAACGGCGTCAAGCTCCAAGGCGTGATCACCTGGTTCGATAATTTCTCGGTGCTGTTGCGCCGCGACGGTCATACCCAGCTCGTTTACAAGCACGCGATCTCCACCGTGATGCCCGGCGCACCGATCCAGCTATTTGATGCAACGAAGGTTGAAGGCGCTGCAGCCCCAGGACCGGGCGCGGCGGGCGCCATGGCGGGATCGACGCTCAGCCTCGCGCGGCAAGCCGCCATCGAGCAGGGTGAGGAATAAAGAGGCTTGGCCAGCGAGCGCCCGTCTCGCGCCGCGATTTTGCTGCCCTGGGAACAGGGCAGGGGGGGTGGCTCCAACAAGCGCGCGGCTGATGCCCGTCTTGGCGAGGCCATTGGGCTTGCCGCGTCGATTGGTCTGGTGATTGCCCATGAGGCGATCATCCCGTTGCGGACGCGCAAGCCAGCCACGTTATTTGGCAGCGGCCAAGTCATCGAGATCGCTGCGGCGCTGCGCGAGGCCGAGATTGACGTCGCGATTGTCGATGCCGCGCTCAGCCCGGTGCAGCAGCGTAATCTGGAGCGTGCTTTTGCCTGTAAGGTGATTGATCGCACCGGCTTGATTTTGGATATTTTTGGCGCGCGTGCCCGCACGGCGGAAGGGGCGCTGCAAGTGGAATTGGCGCATCTCGCTTATCAACGATCGCGCTTGGTGCGCTCCTGGACCCATTTGGAGCGCCAGCGCGGCGGCTTTGGCTTTCTGGGTGGCCCTGGCGAAACCCAGATCGAAGCGGATCGCCGGTTGATCACCGATCGCATCGTGCGGCTCAAGCGCGAGCTTGAGGATGTGCGCCGCACGCGCGGCCTGCATCGTGAGGCGCGCAAGCGTGTGCCCTTCCCGGTGGTTGCCCTGGTTGGCTACACGAATGCGGGCAAATCAACCTTGTTCAATGCGCTGACTGGTGCCGCTGTACATGCCCAGGACCAGCTTTTCGCCACCCTGGACCCGACCATGCGCTTGATTGATCTCCCCTCCGGTCGCCGGGCGATCCTCTCGGACACGGTTGGCTTTATTTCCGAATTGCCAACCGAATTGGTCGCGGCGTTTCGCGCCACGCTCGAAGAGGTCGCGGGGGCCGATTTGATTTTGCACGTGCGTGACGCTGCCCATCCGGACAGCACCGCGCAATATGATGATGTGCTGGCCGTGCTCGATGGCATGGCCGCTTCCGGCATGCTCGATCAAGATTGGCGCACCCGCACGATCGATGTGCTCAATAAGATCGACCTGCTTGACGCGAACTCGGATCTGCCCAGCGAAGCCCTCGCGGTTTCTGCCCTTACCGGCACGGGGCTTGATCGGCTGCGCAACGTCATTGATGCGCGCTTGGGCGAAAATCTCGCCAGCGTCAGTTACCAAATCCCCGCCGAAGATGGGGCGCGGCTGGCCTATCTTTATCGCCACGGCGAGATCATTGCGCGTGACGATCAGGGCGAGCTGATCAACATCACCGTGCGATTGAGCCGCGAAGATCGCGCGCGCTTCGAGCAGGAATAGCTGACCATGCTCGATCAACGCGATCTCGCCGCCATCGAGGCGCTGATGCGCGATGTGGCCACGCGCCACATCATGCCCGGCTTTGGCCGCACCAAACCGGGGCAAATCCACACCAAATCCGGCCCGCTCGACCCGGTGACCGACGCTGATCGCGCCGCCGAAGCCGCCTTGATTGACGGGCTGGGGCAGTTATTTCCCGGCATCGGCACGCTGGGCGAGGAAAGCGCTGACGCCGATCCGTCTTGTTTCGCGGCGCTGGATCGCGATGATCCGATTTTTGTGATCGACCCGATCGATGGCACTCAGAATTATGCGGCGGGTTTGCCGTTATTTGGCATCATGATCGCGCTGATCGTGCAAAATCGGGTGCTGGACGGATTGATTTACGATCCCATTCGCAATGACACGGTGATCGCTCAAGCGGGCGGCGGCGCTTGGTTGTGGCGCGGGCAGGAACGAACCCGCTTGCACATGGCGCCTTCGGTGCCGTTGACCGCCATGATCGCCGCGATTTCGTGGCAATATATGCCCGAGCCGGAACGCAGCCGGGTTCTGCGCGGTCTAACTGCGCTGGGCCAGTTGCCGAATTTTCGCTGCGCCGCGCAAACCTATCGCGCCATGGCGATGGGGGCGATCCATGCATCCTTATCACGCCGAACCCTCCCGTGGGATCATGCCGCGGGCAGTCTGATCGTCGCGGAAGCAGGGGGGTTCGTGCGTCAGCCCGACGGTGCGCCGTGGCATCCCAACGCGCTGAACGGCGGCATCATGGTGGCGCCCGATCAAGCCAATTGGCAGGCGCTGCACGCTGCCCTCTATGGTGCGATTTAGCCTTGCCTCTCGATCACGCCGATCATCGTGGTAGCTTTTTCTGCGTCAGTCGCTTGAGCCAGAAATTCGGCATATGGCTGATAAAATCAGCGCGTAATTGATCGATCGTTGCTTGTGGCAGCCCAACCGCTTTTGCAGTGAAAAATTCATGATCGCGGGTAAATACTAAATAGGCCTGCGTTTCGTTCATCATCAGCGTTTGGTTGGACATATCGTATCCCTCATGGCCAAGAAAGCGGCGGAAATCGTCGCGCTCGGCTGGGGTCAATACCGAAATGAAAAAATGCCGCGTGTAGGCGCGGTAGAAGGGCAACGTGAAAAAGGCACCGTGCGAAATCTCATGGCGTAAAATCACGGCGCGGACATGCATGCTCACCTGCTTCCCCGCCCCGGCGGCGGGCAGTGAAATCACCGCACCATTCGCGCCGGCGCGCAAATAACCCACGCGCTCCAAGAGGGCCTGAAGTTTACGCTCGTGACCATCGAGCTTTTGGTGATCGCGCTGGGCGATGCGAAAAAAGCGCCGGAGCGACCGCGCTGAATAATCATTACCATAATAATAGGTGCCGATGGTCTGATGCGCCGCCGCCGCCGCTGCTGTCAGTTCAGGCCATGACAGCACCCGATCCCGCGGTGCGTCGGCCTTTTCGATCAACGCGGCGATCCGGTCAAACATCAAGCCCTGGCTATGCAGCGAAGGACAATCAACAACGAGCACCAGCGGGTCGGCTCGCAGCCGAAACACCATGAGATGATGCGGATGATTAAGCGCAATTTTTCTCTCGCCCGCGAGCGGAAACGGCGCCCGGTCAAACACCAGCCGGGCTAAACCGATGATGGCAATCCCCGCCACTACGATCGCAATACCGATCAAAGCCTGTCGGCGAAACCCTGCGCGCGGCGGCTCGGGCGCGCGTGGTTTGGATATTGGTGGCTTGGGCGTTGGCGGCACGCCACCCATGGGCCTGACCCGGACCGTATCGTCAGAACCCATGCGTCATACGATCCGGGGTTAACCGCAAATCGTGGCGAATTACTTGCCGATATTGATAATCTGCACGCGACGATTTTGCAGGTTCGGGGTTTGCGGCGGTGTTTTCACCAGCAAATCCTTCTCGCCGACGCCCGAAGCTTCGAGCTTGCTGGACGCAACATGAAATTTCGTTTCGATATAGGTGGCCACCGCATGAGCGCGGGCGTTCGACAAAGCGAGGTTCGCTGCCGGCGTGCCGGTTGTATCCGTATGGCCAACAATATTGAACTTAAAGGCGGCTAATTGCTGGCTGGTCAGCGCATGGCCCAACTGGTCGAGCTCGGCCTTTGCCCTTGGGGTTAGTGCGGCGGAGCCGGAGGCAAAATCGATATTAAGATTGACCGACCCTTGACCATTCACCGGCGATGGGGCCGGGGCGTTCACCGCATGATGCGCCATCATCACACCCGGATGGGACGCGGTTTGGGTCAACGGCATAGAGGGTGCCGCTTGCTGCGTGCCCTGGGCCAGCGGCACAATCCCCCGCGTGGTGGTGGATAATGTGCCGGTTGGTTTCAGGGCGTTGATAATCTGTTGCGCATTCGGGTTATTGCCGGGGGCTTGCGCCAACGCGGCGGGGGCAACCAAAATGATTGCAAACCCGATTGATGCTTTAAGAAAAGTTTTCATGATGTGCTCCTTTGCTTTAAGGCGAAGTTATATCAGCTTTGTGATGGGCTTGGAATGCCGTTCAATCAGCGATGCCGGAAATAACGCATCGTCGGCATGCCGATCCCCGGTCAATAACGCCGTGGGGCGCGGTAACCAGCCGGTCCATGATAGGCGCGGCGCATCGGCACCGCCCAGTCGCATGATTGGGATTGCGGCTTTATCAAGCACCAGATTAATCGCAAAATCGCACTCCATGCCGACATAGGCCCGGATCAGCGAGACTAAGCGCCGCAAGGTGGCCTGGTCGGGCAGCAGGGCGTCAAATCCCGCCCGGTCCAGCGGGCCGATGCGCAGAATGAACCGCGCCTGCTGATCGAACGCCCGCGCGCCCACGGCGCAATCGCGTCCTAACCGATTGAATTGTCCTGAAATTCGACCTTTGGGCATCCGGCTCTGCTCGCTCGGTTCGAGCGTGAGCCACAGCCCGGCAAATTCAATAATCGAGACATGTCGGCCCAACCAATCGGCGACAATGGCCGCCAACCGCTCCGCCGAGCGCGCTTGGGTGGCGTAAAATCCCGCATAATGCTGGATCACTGATCCGCCGGCATCAAGCCGGTCCAGCAGCCGATCGGTGCCAAACCCGCTCAAAGCGAGCAAGACGGACGCGACCGGATCGGTGGCGACCGCATCGATCCCGCGCGGCGTGGCCTGCCGTGTCAATGTTGCATCGCGTAGGCTGGTCATCGCGCCCCGTTCGGCGGCCAAATGCGGGCGATATTTCGCGCCAGCCTCGACGAAAGCGGCCATCAACCGTTGCGCCAACATGTCGAAAAATTGTGCAACGGCCGGCGCCCGATTGCGCACTGATAGCGCGATCTGTTCGGTATACCAGCGCGGCATCGTCCCCGTTGGGCCGATCAATCCGATCATCGCCGTCTGCAGCCGGGCGTGCTTGCGCTGGGCGGTTACCGGCTCAACGGCGCTCACTTCAGCCCCTGGCTGTGCGAGGCTGATATCGGCCACGAACCGGATTGCCTCGCCCGGATCCGCCCGCCCGGAGCCAAGCCAGAGCAGCCGTGTCGCGGCTCGAAAGCTGAACCGGCTGGGTTTGCGCTGCAAATGCTCAAGCGGCGAGAGCATCGACATTTGTTATACCAGCGTCCGCGTTCCAGCGCGTGCCGGAAACCGCATCGCCGCATCGCGCATGCCCCGCAACCTCACCGTCGTGCGCACGAACGAATTGATCGTGCCGTGGAGCGCTAGGAACCGCTCAATCACGCTCGCCAGCAAAAACAGGCCCGCATCCCGATAGGGTTTGGCGTCGAATTCCAGCGTGACATCCAGGCCCCGGCAAAAACCGCCAAGCCGCCCGCCCGGCACCCGCGCCGTACCCGGCTTTGAGGCAATACTCACCAAAGCTGCGATGGCCGCCCGGCTTTCGGCGGTTTCTGCCCGATCATAGAGGCGCAAAATCTCACGCAAGGCGGCCGCGCCATCAGCCCCACCGGTCATCGATAAATGGCTGAGCGACAAATGCGAAATCAATTTCCAAGCGCCTTGCTCGCGCAAGAGCGGGCGCAGCGTTGCGGTCGGTGCGGTCAGGCAATGGATGCGCGCCACCCCATCATGCGCTGAAATCGGATGCAGCTTGGGTTGCCCGCCACCAAATGGTAAATCCGCCGGCAGGTCGCGATTAAAACACACCGCATCCACGGCCAAAATTGTCTCTGCCGGCGCGTTTGGTGAGAAATTGGGCACGTAAGGGGCGATGAACGTCTCGCTGCCCGACAAGCCAGCCGCCGCATCGCGCCGACGTTCCTGATAAAAACCGCTCGGTGGCTCGGCTTCATTTTCGGTCAAGCGATAAAATTCGCGCCAGGGCTGGCTGGTGCCATCGGCGGCAATCGCGCGCACCTGGGTAATTCCCCAAATCTCAACGCCGGTGCTGCGCCGTGCGTCGGGAACCACCCGATATTCGATATCGGTATGATCGAGGGCAATCGGCTCACAATGTTGATGGAACAAATTAACCACCGGTGTGCAGCCGAGCGCGAAATTATCAGCGCTCAGTGCCCGTTCCAGCTCAGGCACCGCCGCATCCAGATAGATGAAAATCTCGATCCGATCACGCACGCAGAGCAAGGTTTTTCGATCAAGCTGATCGATATCAACAAATAGAAATTTCTCTGGAAAGGCAAAATACTCGCTGATCAACCGAAAGCCGGCAAAGCTGCGCGCTGCATAGGGCAATAACGCATCGTCAGTGTCAAAGCCAACGGCGCGCAGAGCGTCGCGCCCCATCAGGACCGGTGCCGGGTCGCCCGGCGCATCAGCGAGGGCGATACCGATGGTATGGGCCATCAGCAATTCATAAAGCTGTGGCGCGAGCGCACCGGCCCCACGCAAATATAATCGTAATCGGTCAAGCCCCAGTGTCGCGAAAGTCAAATCAGGCGACTGGGTGCTGATCACCAAGCGCAACACACTGGCCGCACCGGGTGCCATCGGGTTCACCGGCGCAACGAACGGCAAGCCGGTCAGTCGCGCCGTCTCAATCCGCACCGGCCATAATTCAACCGGATAAATCGAACGATAGCGGCAGGCTTGCCCGCGCACCGGCTCAGTTTCCATCATGAAGCCCGGTTGGAGCGTGGTATGCGCCGCCAAATCCGGGGTCGCCTGGAATTGCACGATCGAACAGGACGGGATCGGCGCTAGAAAATGCGGATAAAGTGCCCCCAGCAAGGCATCGGTCAGCTCGGGAAATTCATCATCCAGCCGCTCATGCACCCGTGCTGAAAGAAACGCGACGCCATCGAGCAGCCGCGCCACATGCGGATCATCAATCGAATCCGGCGCCAAGCGCAGGCGCCCGGCAATTTTCGGGTGCGCTTGCGCAAACTCCGCCGCTAATTGTCGGATCGCAATCAATTCGCGATTGAAATAAGGCAGCAGATGGTCAGACAAATGGATCGTCCTTCACGGCAACTTCGGCGGTCGCCGCATCGATGATGGTGTCAAAACTAATCGGCTCGGGTGCCGGCTCGGCATGCAGCAACCCCTCGATTTTCAGCCGCAACGTGGAATCCAATCGAGCATCGGCGTCCAATAGCCGCACTGCAATTCGTGCGAAACGCGGCTCAAAAACTCGGATTGTGCGTTCAATCTCCTGACGAAACCGCTCGCGGGCGTCAGCATCCGCCATGCTGCCCGCCGTATAGTCAGGCAGCCCATAACCGGCATTGGAGTTCACCAGCGCCGGAGATGCGCTTGGCAGCGAGCGCCAGCCGCGCTTGGCATTCAGCAGCGCCTCCAAATCCCGGCGCACGGCGCGCTTGAGCACGCTCAACGCCTCGCTTGGCGATAAAGGCCGATCCCGATCCAATTCCGGCGCGTCATCGAGCAGCCGGTCGAACGGCGATAATTGCACCCGCGCGCCGGCATCGCGCACGCGATCGGAAAAGCTGCGGGTCGCGCGTTCTGGCGTGTCGCTCATTTTGGCCCAAAGCGCAGCGTGCTGAGTTCCATGATCGGCACCGAGGCATCACCCACCAAAAATTCACGCTGGCCAACGCCGGTCACCACCCCGTCATGATCCAGCCAATCGGTCGCCCGGCCCAGCCGATAGGCGGCCCCCAGCGCGGCCCCCCGTGCTGCATCGTCAGAAAAATAGGTCGCTGGCACATAAACATCGCCATCCGGCCCCTGATTGACCGAGATCGAGGCACGCCGCCACGCCAGATCGCGCGGGCGCATTGGTTTATGGAATGTGATTTCATCGATCCGCGAAAGTGGAATCCAGTAATATTTGCCGGTCGTGGTCAATATTTCGAGCACGCCGCCCAGATCATCGCTCGCATCACGAAAATCATCGAAGGTCACGTGACCCGCCGGCCCACCCTCATGGATGCCCGGCGTCACCGCGCGCGCCGCCTCGGCGGCGGTTGCCGCTTCCGCTGCCGCTGGATAGTCACCGGCGCGCATCGCGACCAGACAAGCGAGTAAATGCTGCTCTGCGGAGCTGGGTGTATCGAGAAATTCCGGCACCCGACCATCGCGGAATAATTGGCGCCGTGCCATATCCGCCCGCAGCAACTGGCGAAATTCCGCCACGATCAAACTGGCCGAGGGGTCCAACTGCCCTGCCGCATCAAGCAGTACATCAGCGCGCTCCAAATTACCGGCCAGCAGCAACATTTCCGCGAGCCGCACCCGAGCGGCGAGGTCAGTCGGCTTCGCCTTCACCGCCGCACTGGCCGCAGCAACGGCGTCATCCAAACGTCCTTCGCGAAAGGCGGTTCCTGCTTGATCGGCGTCTGCCATGGTCCTGTCCTCTGCTCAATCGATTGTTATGTTGAAATCATTTAGCATCATTTCAGCGGGCGCCGGGAGTCGCCAGTTCAGTCATCAGGCGAAATGACGCCGAAATATCGTCGATCTGATATTGCGGTTGCAGTTGGATGGTGCAGCCAAACACGCCCGGCTGCCCCGGCTTTTCGCGCACACTGACGGAAGCGGCCAAGAGTGGATATTTGGCGCGCACCGGGGGGCTCACGTCCAGATTACTATTGACGAACCGTGTTAGCCATTGCATCAGCCGGTCCTCAATCTCTTCCGCCCGCCGA
>JAKBBY010000194.1 GCA_021808315.1 Pseudomonadota bacterium
AGGCGCGGGATGGGGCGGCGGCGGCGGCGAAGCTGATGGCGGTGCTGGAATTGGCCCCGGGGCGCGAGGATGCGCTGTTTGCGCTGTATCGGCTGCGGCGCGAGGAGGGCAAGTTGGGGGCGGCGGAGACGCTGCTGCGCCGGCTGGTGACGATTAATCCGAATAATTTCATGCCGACCAATGAGTTGACGCTGATGCTACTGGGGCGGGGCGCGCTGGCGGAGGCGGAGGTGCATGCGCGCAATGCTATTCGGATCGCGCCGCGCAGTGCGCAGGCGCATAATTTGATGGGGTTGGTGATGACCGAGGCGAATCGGTCATTGATTGGCGAGTATCATTACCGGGAAGTGTTGCGGTTGTTGGAGCGCGACGATGCGGTGACGATGGCGAATTTGGCGTGGAATTTAAAAACCCAAGGGCGGATTGAGGAGGCGCGGGCGCTGTATCAGCAATCGGTCGCGCTTAATCCGAATGTGTTGCAGACGTTGATTGGCTGGGCGCGGACGGAGGAGGCGGACCGGAAATTTGAGCGGGCGCTGGAACTGATTGATCAGGCGCAGGCGCTGGTGGAGCGGCTGCATCGGGAGGCGCATGAGCAAGCGCAGGCGCAGGCTTTGGTGCCGAGCGAGGCGCCGCCGACGCCGGTAAACCCGGCGCTGGGGCTGACGCGGGCGACGATTTTGGCGCGGCAGGGCGAGACCGAGGCGGCGATTGAGCGGCTGCGGGTGCTGGGCGAGAGCGGCACGCTGGGGCCGGCAGAATTATCCGAGCATGGGCGGCTGCTGGACCGGGTGGGGCGCTATGACGAGGCGTTTGCCAAATATGATGCGGGCAAAAAGCGGGCGCTGGAATTGGGGGCGCGCAAATATATGGAGGAGGTGGCGCAGGATTTGGCCAACCGGCTGCGCGGGTTTTTCACCGAGCGGCGGCTTTCCACCCTGCCCCGGGCGACGCTGCGCGCGGACATGCCGCAGCCGATTTTCATTGTTGGGTTCCCGCGCTCAGGCACCACGCTGATTGAGCAGACGCTGAGCGTGCATCAGCGGATCGCGGCGGGGGATGAGCTGCCTTATATTAATGATTCGACGTTTTTGATCCCGCGCTTGCTGGGCAGCCCGCTGGGCTACCCGGATGCGCTGGCGGAACTCTGGATGGGCGATCAGCGTGAGGGGTTGGATTTGCTGCGCGATCATTATTTGACGCGGGCGCGGCAATCGGGGGTGTTTCGCGAGGGGGCGACCTGGTTTACCGACAAGATGCCGCTGAATGAGACGCATTTGGGGCTGATTCATTTGATGTTCCCGCAGGCGCCGATTATTCATTTGCACCGGCACCCGCTGGATGTGGTGTTATCGGTATATTCCAATCATTTGACCCATGGGTTTTTCTGTGCGGCGGAATTGGAGACGATTGCCAAGCATTATGCGCTGACCATGGGGCTGGTTGCGCATTACCGGGAGAATATTCCGGCCTTGCGCTATAAGGCGGTGCGATATGAGGATGTGGTGGACCAGCAGGAGCGGGAAATTCGCGGTTTGCTTGAGTTTATCGGCGAAGATTTTGATCCGGCCTGTTTGCAGTTCGAGAAGAACCAGCGCTATGCGCGCACCGCGAGCTATGCGCAGGTGACGGAGAAGCTCTATGACCGGTCGCGTTATCGCCACCGGCATTATCGGGCGCATTTGGAGCCGGTGCTGCCGATTTTGGCGCCGATTATGGAGCGGTTGGGGTATGAGGTGGGGTGAGGGGGAAGGCGCGGAAATGCGGTCTGGGTGAGTGTGATGATACGATGAAGCGGGCAGCGTTGGAGAGTGGAAATTGTGGTGTGGGCGAAAGCGCGTTAATCAGGTTTTGGTAGCGAGACAGGTTAGCACCTAAAGTGAATAGTATCTGTCAAATGAAAACGCCTGAATGCGGACATTCGATTTTGCCGTTCCAGAGGCATTGCGCCCGCTTTCGCTATATCGATTACGATGTTATGGTTTAGGGGTTAAATTCAGGAAGGGCACAACCAATGAAAAGCAGCAAGATCCCTCACGATGATTATAGAGAGGGGTTTATTGTCGGATACCAACTGATCCGTGGAACGACAGTAGCTGTTCCAGGCAATTATGAGCCCTACGCGCCTTACGCGGACTCATCATATTTTCTGGATGGTATTAAAGCGGGCATTGAAGCGGCTGGCGGCTCGCTGATCAAAGGACGTTAGGAAAGTGAAAGGAAATTAGTTGAGCAGATATGCTAAGCTTAGGCAAGTATTTCCTACAGCTTTGTCCTAATTGGCAACATTGATGTGCTTTATGCTCGCGCCTCGCAGCCGATTTCATCGGAGCTGTAGCAGAGAAGCGATACGGCTCTTTTAGCGGTTGTGGCCCTCCCTATAAAGGGTGTGTTCACCCTATCAGTGTTTTTAAGATTCGGAAAAATTACGGTTGGTAAACTTGAAATAGCGATACCAGTCAGATAAGCGTTATTCGTAAACCTAGATAGGAGGTTTGATTATGCCGCCCAATTTTCACGTGAAGATATCAGATCGCCTACTTGAGCAGATGACCTTGGCGACGGCAGAAGCCTACGTCTTAGGGGACGGGAACCATGACATTGGTCTGGAAACATTAGGATACATATGGGGACATCGGATCATACGGGATGAAGGCAATGAAATATTTTTCCATCTGGATCGTGCAAGTATCAGCATTTCCGCAATTCGAAATCAAGATTGGGTACAACCAAACCAAACCGCCCTTCATCTTAAAAATGCCATCGTGACCCGGTGGGCACCCGAGGTTACCCTGCTTGGTGATTTTCACTCGCATCCGTACAGTGATTTTGCGACAGTCCAAGCTATTCAAGGCTGGCAATTCTCTGATTCTGATATTCAATATTTCCTGGAGAATAACGATACTTGGGAACTTGCGGAAAATAACCCAATTATGGTTGCCATGACGATCTGTAAGATGGGCGCTGTTCATGGAAATGTATTCGGTGACATGCAGCAGAGTAATGTTTTCCGATTCGATATTGGTGAATTTCGGTTTTGGATAAATGTTATAGCAGGTTGGCTGGACAATAAAGGCGCTAGGCAGCACACGCCTAATATTCATTCCTCAGTATTTCTTGACATGATAAAATTTTTCAATGAAGCTGGAGATCGTCTAGAATTTGGTCAATGACGACCCTCGGAAATATGTGAATTAGGCGTATCCAGGGGATGCCCGGCGAGTTTTGCAGTGCGGTTGGAGCGTGATTGGTTTAAGTTTGTTCATACTCATCATGTTTGGATTAGTTTGAGCATTCCCGTGGCGGTATGATTGCGAAGATGTCTGCGACGGCGTCGCCGGGCAAGCATGGGATGGGTGGCCGAAGCATAACCTATCAAGTCGTGCCTCTCATCGTTGATCCTTTAAAGCCTCCCGCACCTCATTCAACGCCAATTGAGTGCCGCACCCGAAGCGGGATTTTCCGATCGGGACGTTGCGAAGCATCGAGAAGCAATCCGGCGTGAAATTGAGGTGATGAGATGACAAGCTATATTGCATTGCTCCGCAAGGATGAGGGGAGTGATTTTGGGGTTGATTTCCCTGACTTTCCCGGCTGCGTTACGGCGGGTGCCACGCTCGAAGAGGCGAGGCGTATGGCTGCGGAAGCGCTGGCATTGCACGTTGATGGTCTGATCGAGGACGGCGGCTCGTTGCCGATGCCGAGCAGTTTGGACGCTATTATGGATGATCCGCACAATGCTGACGCTGTGGTTTTTCTTGTCGATGTTCCTGCATCGCCCGTTCGCTCGGTGCGGATTAACGTGACGCTGCCGAACGATCTGGTGGAGGCCATTGATCGTGTCACCAAGAATCGGTCGCGCTTTCTGGCCGATGCGGCGCGGGACAAGCTGCATGCGGTCGGCTGACGGGCTTTGCGAACGTCGGATGGGTGAGCGAGGCGCCACCGATCAATTCCGGAACAAGGTGGCGGCGCGGCGGTTAGCGGTGCGAAAAAATGGCGACGATTTCGAGGTAGTCGGTGCCGGGGAATTGGTCGATGTGAGGTGGCGGCGGAGAGAAAATATCCGGCGCGGCGGAGCGAAAGGGCTTCGCGATTGAATGCATCGCTTGGATTTGACGAGCGGTTAGGCCACGATTTTCGCGACGATGTCGGGGTGTTGGCTGATGACGCGGACATAGGCGATGGCGAAATCCGGGGCGGTGGCGCGGGCTTGTTCCCAGTCGCGTAATGTGCCGACGGGAACGCGGAAGCGGTTGGCGAATTGGGTTTGTGACAGGCCGAGATCGATCCTGGTTTTGCGGATCAGGCGGGCGC
>JAKBBY010000195.1 GCA_021808315.1 Pseudomonadota bacterium
TCACCGATGAAACCCGCCGCGTGCTCAGCCTCGGCCTCGCCCAAGCGCCCGATGCCTCCGGCCCCATCGCCGTGCTGGATGTCGCCGGCACCAAACTCGCCGATCTCGCCGCCCTGCTCGCCGCCGCCCCGGAAGTCGGCGGCATCCTCGTCGTCCACGCCCCCTCCCACAACCAGGACGATGACGCCGCGATCGACGCGCTGATCGCCTGCGCGCGCGCGATCACCAAACCACTCCTCGTCGCCGTCCTCGGCGCATCCACCGGCGGCCCGCTCCGCCATCGCCTCAGCGCCGCCGGCCTCGCCGCCTTCGCCACCCCCGAAGACGCCGTCAGCGGCTTTGCCGACCTGCTCCGCCATCGCGACGCCCGCGCCACCGCCCGCGAACTCCCGCCCTCCACCATCGTCGAAATCACCCCGGACGCCACCCGCATCCGCGCTTTGTTCGCCGATGTCACAGCCACCCACCAAACCTGGCTCAGCCAAAGCCAAGCCTTTGCCCTCCTCGCCGCCTACGGCATCGCCGCACCGCCCTATCGCACCGCGACCGACCCCGATGGCGTCGCCGCTGCCGCCGCCGAACTCGGCTTCCCCGTCGTCGTCAAACTCTCCCACCCCGATTTCGCCCATCACCGCCCGCACAGCTCCGTCGCGCTCGACCTGCCGGACCAAGCCTCCGCCCACGCCGCCGCCACCGTCATCACCACCCGCCTCCATCAACGCGGCGAATGGCCGGACGGCGCCGTGTTCATCATCCAATCCCAAATCCAACCCGCCCGCGAACTTTCGATCCGCGTCAAATCCCACCCGATCTTCGGCCCGATCATCAGCCTCGGCCCCGGCGGACGCGACCCCTCCGAACGCAGCGACAACGCCGTCGAACTCCTGCCCCTCAACCTCGCCCTCGCCCAAGCCCTCATCACCCGCGCCGGCGGCGATACGCTGCTCCGCCTGCGCCGTGGCCTCGCCATCGCCAACCGCGACGCCCTCGCCACCACCCTGGTCCGCGTCAGCCAATTGATCATCGATTGGCCCAACATCGCCACCCTCGAGATCGACCCGCTCTTCGCCACCCCCACCTTCATCGCCGCCGCCAGTGCCCGCATCCATCTGCACCCCGCAGGCGAACCCGCCATCCCCCTCGCCATCCGCCCCTATCCCGCCCACCGCGTCGAAACCATCACCCTCCATAACCGCCCCTTCATCATCCGCCCGATCCGCCCCGAAGACGCCGCCGCCCACGCCGACCTCTTCACCCGCATCCCCGCCGAAGACATTCGCCGCCGCTTTTTCTCCGCCATGCGCAGCCTCACCCCCGAACAAATCATCCGCATGACCGAGATCGACTACACCCGCGAACTCGCTTTGATCGCCACCGACCCACCAACCCCCAACGCGCCCCATCCCCCAACCCACGCCGTCGCCCGCCTCGTCGGCTCCGATACCGATGGCGCCCAAGCCGAATTCGCCATCCTCGTCGAACCCGCCGCCAAACATCTCGGCCTCGGCGACGCCCTGATGCACCGCCTGATCGACTGGGCACGCGCCGAAGGCGTCCAAACCATCATCGGCGAAGTCCTCGCCGAAAACACGCCCATGCTCGCCTTCGTCCAACATCTCGGCTTTTCCCTCCGCCACAGTCCCGATGACGCGGACATCATCGAAGCCCGCCTCACCCTCGCCTAATCCGCCCCAAATGCGCGCGCCCAAAACCCTCCCCAAACCCGACTATGTGCTGATGGTCATGACCCTGCTCTGGGGCGGCACCTTCATCATCACCCGCAACGCCCTTACCCTGATCAACCCGCTCTTCTTCATCGCCGCCCGCTTCGGCGTCGCCGCCCTGCTGCTCACCACCCTCTTTCGCCCCAACCTCTTGTCGCTCCGCAAACGCGACATCGCCGCCGGCCTGATCATCGGCCTCACCCTGTTTTTCGGCTACGGCCTGCAAGCCATCGGCCTGCGCACCATCGCCAGCGCCCAATCCTCCTTCCTCACCGCCCTCTATGTGCCGATGGTCCCGCTGATCGAATTTCTCGCCTTCCGCCGCCGCCCCCAGCCCATCGCCGCCCTCGGCATCGCCACCGCCTTCCTCGGCCTCATCCTGGTCTCCGGCCAAAATCTCCACCATGTCACCATCAATCGCGGCGAGCTCCTCACCCTCGGCGGCGCACTCGCCGCCGCCATCGAAATCGTGCTGATCAGCCGCCTCGCCAAAGGCACCGACCCACGCCGCATGGCCCTCGTCGAACTCATCACCGTCTCGCTCCTCGCGGTCACCACCGGGTTTTTGCTCCGCCTCCCACACCCGCCATCCCAACTCCCCACCATCACCCCAACCGGCCTCGCGATCAGCATCCTGGTCATGGGCATGGCCACCGCCTTCATCATGGTCGCCCAAAACTGGGCGCAAAGCCTCGTCTCCGCCAACCGCGCCACCATCATCTACACCATGGAACCCGTCTGGGCCGCCCTCATCGGCGCCACCTTCGGCGAAACCTTCCGCGCCCTCCAAATCCTCGGCGCCAGCCTGATCATCGCCAGCGTCATCCTCAGCCAATGGCGTTCCGCGCCCCCCTAATTTTGCTCCTCCCCCCGTAGGATGGGGTGCGCTTGAGCACCCCATCATTCCCGCCTAACCTCAAACCATGCCGCCCCTCCCAACCCCCACCCTGGACCGAACAAGCCCAAGCCAACCATTTCATCACCGTTTGCCAAGAAATGGCGCAAGAGGGCAGGGGAGCAAAGCTCGCCATCGAACACCAAACCGACGGCGCATTCCTCGGCACCTGCAACATCTTCAACTGGAACCATACCAACCGCAACGCCAAACTCGGCTACAGCCTCACCACCCCCGCCTGGGGCCAAGGTTTCTGCACCGAAGCCTGCCGCGCCCTCCTCCACTGGGCCTTTCGCATGCTAATGATCCAGGCGAAGTCGACAGGGTCGAAATAATGCCCGTAATTGAATTGCCCATATAACGCTCCTGATCTGTTTTTAACGACAAAGCCAAGTTTCAGAGACACGAATGATATTAATGCGGAACCAGCCTGCCCGGCATGGAGTAGAAACGGATAGGTGACCACACTCCGGGAAACGTCCCAATTTCGCGGTATAGTTTGGACCCAGGCAAGACAGGTGATTTTGCGCTGCGCCGGAGTAGAGGGAAAGGCGGCGTGCGTGGAGCTGATAGGGAATCGACAGTGGCAAGAAAAGTTCGATTTTGGGCGCGGAAACAAAAAAACATTGGCGAGCTGGGCTGCTGCGTATAAGTAGGACAAGAGTCACGAACCAACACCAGCACCTGAAATGCCAGATATCGAACACGAGTAGTATTATCCGTAATGAATTTCCAAAATTCGTTTTGCGCAGGATGAACCGGATCTATAGTAGCAACATAATATGCAATATTACGCACGCCATGAGGTTTGATTGTGGCAAGCTGCTTAGTAATATCTTTATTTCGAAATATAATCCGAGTTAGTTTCATTTTGAATACAGATAGCCCGCCTTTCGATCCAGACTGAGATATGTTATTTTCAGATGGATTATCAAACGTGATTTCTGTCGGCGTAAACCGACCTTGAACCACAAAATTTAAAACGGGAAAATTGGTGAATAATATCGGTGTCCTTTGCTTCTCGAACCAGAGATTTTCCAGCAAGATTTTCATGTCATGATTATTGCGGACGACTGGCACCACAGGATGCGCCGGAGTGGCCGGACCCGATGCCGCACAGGCGAGTGTCAAAGACCCGCAGACGAAAACCGGAGCAACAACGCCGACAGCCACAGTCGTCAGAAATATGATCTTGTACATCGCCAATCTCTCTCCCCATTTCTTAATTATCAAATATTTTGATCCACCTCGTCGTCTTACCGCGTTGTCTGCTTCCATGGCCTTACGTAATAACACACTGTGCATACGCAACGGATATAAGAATTTTTGTTGGCACGTCGTTAGGTCACTGTCCAGTTAATTGTTGGGATGGACGAAGGCAACGTGACGTCGAAATGTAGAATCGTCGGCATCAAAGTCAAGACGAGCGCCACGGTCAAAGCCGGTGATTTCACGGGTTTGCGTGCTTGGCTGAGGCGTGCGGAGGGCATTGTCAGGTTGACGGGCCTCTCGACCACCCGTAGCGATTTCGCATGATGGACCTGATCCTGCCGTTGCGTTTGAACGCGTATCGCGTCCCCCGAAGGGCCGCTTTCCTAACCGCTGTGCCGAACGCGGCCAGCCAGCTCCCGGTCCAGAACCCAACCCCCCCTCAAATCA
>JAKBBY010000196.1 GCA_021808315.1 Pseudomonadota bacterium
GCTGAAAGGGCATCCTTATGTGGTGTATTTTTATCCAAAGGCCGATACGCCGGGCTGCACCAAAGAAGCCTGCGGCTTTGAGGAAGCCCTGGCCGCTCTTGGTCATACCGGCTTGACGGTGATTGGCATTTCCAAAGACAAAATGCCCGCTTTGGAGAAATTCGCCGAAAAATATAGCCTTAAATTTCCGCTCGCTTCGGATATTGAGGGACAGGTTGTTGAAGCCTTTGGCGCATGGGTGGAAAAATCGATGTATGGCCGGAAATATATGGGCATCGACCGATCAACGTTCCTGATCGGCAAAGATGGCCGCATCGCCCAAATTTGGCGTAACGTCAAAGTGCCCGGCCACGCTGCCGCCGTGATCGAGGCGGCCAAGGGTTTGGGTTAAGCCTGCTGCGTATCCACCTGCGCTGCGAGCGGATGATGGCATGCAACCTCACGGCCATCGTCTAACACCCGCCGCACCGGCTTGACCGCACGGCATATATCGCTGGCCGCAGCGCAGCGCGGATGAAACGCGCAACCGCTGGGCGGATTGGCCGGGTTAGGCGGATCGCCCGCAAGGCGGATGCGGTCGCGATGGGTGAGTGCTGGGTCCGCCACCGGCACCGCATCAAGCAGTGCGCGGGTATAAGGATGCGCCGGATTGCCAAACACCGAGGCCACCGGCCCTATTTCGACAATGCCACCCAAATACATCACCGCTACGCGATCAGCGATTTGCCGAACAACACCGAGATCATGGGCGATAAACAAATAGGCCAATCCGCGGTCACGCTGCAAATCAGCGAGCAGATTAACAATCTGCGCCTGCACTGACACATCGAGCGCCGAGACCGGCTCATCGGCAATGATCAGCTTGGGATCAAGCGCCAAAGCGCGGGCAATGCCGATGCGCTGACGTTGACCGCCGGAAAATTCATGGGGAAAGCGCGATAGCGCGTCAGGGCCGAGGCCAACATCGCTCAGAAGGCTCGCCACCCGGGCGGTCATGGACGCCTGGTTGCCGCGATGATGCACATGCAAAGGTTCAGCGATGATTTCACCAACCCGGCGTCGTGGATTGAGCGAGGCATAGGGGTCCTGGAAAATCATTTGCAACCCGGCCCGGATCGGTCGTAGCGCGCGCCCGCCAAGCCGGGTGATGTCCACCCCATCAAAAGTGACGCTACCGCCCGTCACGGTGTAGAGCCGGGCGATGCAGCGGCCCAGCGTGGATTTACCACAGCCCGACTCACCCACCAGCCCCAAGGCTTCACCAGGGGCGATATCCAACGAAACACCATTCACGGCGCGCACCACGCGCTTGCCCGCAAAGCCGTGGCGGGATGTGTAATGTTTGGTTAGATCGCGCACCTCTAACAAATTACTCATGGGGTCAGGCGCTCCGAACGTAGGCTCGCTCGTTCATGGTCATCGATAATGCAGGCCACGTTGTGTGGTCCGGCCCGCAAGGGCGGGGGTGCTATTTCACAGCCAGCGCGCACAAAGCGGCAACGCGGCGCGAAAGCGCAGCCCGGTGGCCGATTATCGAGCGCGGGCGGCAATCCGGGAATGGCCGCAAGCCGCTGACGCGGTCCATCCAGCACCGGCATGGAGCCGAGCAAACCCCAACTATAGGGGTGCAACGGATCGGCGAATAAATCTGCCGTGTTCGCTTGTTCGATAATCCGCCCTGAATACATCACCGCCACGCGATCAGCGACCTCGGCGACGACGCCGAGATTATGGGTAATCAGAATGATCGAGGAGCCGAATTTCACCCGCAACGCCCGGATCAAATCAAGGATTTGTGCCTGCACCGTCACATCAAGCGCCGTGGTGGGTTCATCGGCAAGCAACAAGGCGGGGTCGCAGGAAAGCGCCATGGCAATGACAGCGCGCTGGCGCTGACCGCCGGAGAGTTCATGCGGATAGCGCCGGAAGGTTTGGCGCGGATCAGGAATTCCGACTGCATCGAGCAAATCAAGCATGCGCTGATGCGCAACCGAGGCGCTCACCGGACGATGCTGGCGAATTTGCTCAATAATTTGCGCGCCAATCGTGTGAACCGGCGTGAGAGCTGTCATCGGGTCTTGGAAAATCATCGCGATTTTATTGCCCCGGACCCCACGCATTACCGAGGCCGGAGCGCCGACCAATTCTTGATCGCCAAACCGGATCGACCCGGCGATGATGACGTTTGGATCACCGATTAGGTTGAGGATCGATAAAATTGTGAGGCTCTTGCCGGACCCCGATTCACCAACAATGCCAAAAATCTGTTGCGGCAATACATCGAAACTAACGCTATCCACCGCGCGGATCACACCGCCACGGGTGCGAAACGATACGCTCAGATCACGCACGCTGAGCAGAGCTTGCGGATCACTCATTTATCGAGCCTGCCGCGCACGCGGATCGATGACGGCGTAGAGAATATCCACCAAAGCATTGGACATCACCACAAAGACCGATGCGTAGATGACGGTTGCTAAAATCATGGGCAAATCCAGGGTTTCCAACGCTTGATAGGTGAGATAGCCGATGCCTTGCAAACCGAAAACCACCTCGGTCAACAAAGCACCACCGCCGACCAGGGCGCCGAAATCAAGCCCAAACAATGTGACAATGCCAATCATGGCTGAACGCAGCGCGTGATGGATCAACACCTGCCGTTCAGACAGGCCCTTGGCCCGGGCGGTGCGGATATAATCTTCCTGCATCGTCTCAATCAGGGCAGCGCGCAGCACCCGCGCATAGAGGCCAATATATAAAATAGCCAGCGTGAACCAAGGGATAATCAACGCCTTGAACCAGCCGAGCGGTGAGGTGCTGAACGGCACATAGCCGAGTGGTGGCACCCACGAAAACAGCCAAGTATGATGAAACCGACCCTGGGTGATCAGATTAGCCATGGTCGCGACCCAGAATACCGGCATCGAAATGCCAATCAAGGACAGGATCATTAAGAGGCGGTCGATCACTGTATCGCGGAACGCCGCCGCGAGCAGGCCGATCACCACCGAAAAACCAATCCATATCACCGCCGCGCCGGTTACCAGGGACAAGGTAATCGGGGCGGCGCGAAATACTTGTGGAACGACTTTTTCGCCGAGATTGACAAAGGAAGTCAGATTTTGGGTGATGAATAGCTTTTTCATCATCAACCCATACTGCACCGGCAGCGGCTTGTTCAGGCCAAATTGCCGCTCGACCCGCGCAATCGTTTGCGGTGAAGCATTGCGACCGGCGATGCGCGCTGCCGGGTTCGCCCCCGGCGTCGCAAAGAAGATCAAAAATACCAACACCGAAATGCCAAATAACACGGCAATCATATGGATCAGACGGCGAATAATGGCACTGAGCATAATTAGAGCCTCAATTTCGCGCGCGGATCGAGCGCATCGCGCAACCCATCACCAAGAATATTCAACGCGATCACGGTGATGACGATGAGCAGGCCGGGCGCAATCGCGACAATCGGGCGGGTATAGATCAGGCTTTCACCATCATGAATGATCGTGCCCCAACTCGCGGCAGGGGCTTGCACGCCGATGGACAGGAACGACAAGGCGGCTTCGGTCAGCAGATTGAGCGCGATAATCAGCGGCGCAAACACGATTATCGTTGAAATAACGTTGGGCACAATATCACGCCAAACGATGCGCCAGGGTGAGGCCCCAATGCCGATGGCAGCGAGCACAAATTCGCTTTGCCGGAGCGTCAATACCGTGGCGCGAATGGGCCGCGCGACATAGGGCACGTAGATGATGCCAATAATCGTTATCGGCAACGCTAGGCTCGATGCGTCAAGACGCAGAGGCCCGATATCAAGTCCGTGGGCGATCAACACCACCGATAGCGAAATCGCCAGCAAGAATACCGGAAAAGCCCACAGCGCATCGAGCGCCCATGTGATGGCGGCATCGATAAAGCCGCCAAAAAACCCGGCTATGATTCCGGTGAGACCCGCCAGGACCAGCGTGACGATGGCAGCGATGCTTGAAATCAGCAGGGAGTTTTGGCCACCATAGAGCAAGCGCGCGGCAACATCGCGCCCCTGTTGATCCGCACCCAACATATAGGGGCCAAACTGCCAGCTCGGACCGATTGGCTCAATGCCCAATTTCAACGGATTATCGGCAGGCCCAAGCACTTCAACCGTTTGACCATGCCGCAGCACCGTGCCCGACAAATTCGATTGGAACGGATCAGTATGTGAAACATGCCGCGCATACCAAGGCGCACTCAAACAGCAGAGCACAATCAATACC
>JAKBBY010000027.1 GCA_021808315.1 Pseudomonadota bacterium
CCGCCATGCTCGATGCGCTGCCGGACGCGCCGGTCAACAGCTACCCACCCTATAACATCGAAAAACTCAGCGCCGAGGATTACCGCATCACCATGGCGGTCGCCGGTTTCCGCGCCGAGGACATCGATTTGGTGGTGAAAGAGAACACCCTGGTGATCAGCGGCAAACTCACCACGGAAACCACCCAGGGCGAAACGCTCTATCGCGGCATCGCCTCCCGCGCCTTCGAGCGCCGCTTCGTCCTCGCCGACCATATGGTCGTCGATGGCGCTTCGCTCGAAAACGGGCTGCTGCACGTCGCGCTGAAGCGGGTGATCCCGGAATCGCTGAAACCGCGCCGGATCAGCATCACCAGCAGCGCCGCGCGGCCGGTCACCACCATCAGTAACGACGTGACGGCGCAGGCCGCCTAATTTCGCTCTCATCGGCAGGCCCAGCGTCCCGCGCTGGGCCTGTTTTTATGTCGGACAAGGGTGCGTTTATGGATCAATTAGCTCTCTACACCACCTTTGTTCGCGTCGCCGAACGCGGATCATTTTCCGCCGTCGCGCGCGATCTGAAAACCTCCCAGCCGATGATCTCGCGGCAAATCTCCGCCCTCGAAGATCATCTCGGCGTTCGCCTCGTCCAGCGCACCACCCGCCATCTGCACCTCACCGAAGACGGCCAGGCGCTGTTGCCCCATGCCCGCACCATCCTCGATTCCCTCGAAGCCGCCGCCGAGAGCATCGGCAAAAGCCAAACCAACCCTGCAGGCCGCGTCCGTGTCGGCGTGCCCACCTCGCTCGGCGTCTATCTGGCGCGTCGGCTGAACGCTTTTTTCGCCGCCTACCCGCAACTCTCGCTCGATCTCAAAATGCGCGACGGCACGTTTGACTTGATCGAAGAAGGGCTGGACCTCGTCATCGCGATCACCCAGCCGAGCCAATCGAGCTTGATCGCGCGTCGCCTCGGACTCGTCGCGTCCGCCCTCGTCGCCGCGCCCGATTATCTGGCCCGCCACGGCGCGCCGCGCCAACCCACCGATCTGCTCAACCATGAATGTATCGTCTATGACCGTCCCAGCGTCGAGAATAATTGGCGCTTTTCCACGCCCACCGGCGAACAAACTGTCTCGGTGCAAGGGCGTTTTCATGTCGATAGCAGCGAAGCCGTCCGCCTCGCCGCCCGCGCTGGTTTTGGTATTGCGCTCCTGCCGCGCGTCAGTGTGGTCGATGACATCGAGTCCGGCGTCCTCGCCCTCGTGCTCCCCGATCATGAACCGGTGCGCGTCCCGCTCTACGCCATTCTCCCGTCGCGCCGCCACGTCTCGCCGCGCACCCGCGCCGTCCTCGATTTTCTCGTCAATGAGCTGGAAACCACGCCCTTCACCAAACCAAGCGGCGAAATCGACCGCTTGAACAGCGCACCCTAAAACCGCTCAATCACCGCGCCACAACCGGCCAGCTTTTTCTCCACCGCCTCATAGCCGCGATCCAGATGATATACCCGGTTCACCACCGTCTCGCCCTTCGCCGCCAGCCCGGCCAGCACCAGCGAAAACGAGGCGCGTAAATCCGTCGCCATCACCGGCGCGCCCGACAGGCTCGGCACCCCGCGCACAATCGCCGACGCGCCATGCACATTAATCCGCGCCCCCATCCGGTTCAGCTCCGGCACATGCATGAACCGATTTTCAAAAATCGTCTCGGTGATCATCGAGGCACCGTCAGCCACCGCCATCAGCGTCATGAATTGCGCCTGCATATCCGTGGCAAAGCCCGGAAACGGCTCGGTCATCGCATCGGTGCCATGCAGCCCGTTGCGTCGGCTGACCAAAATCCCGTCCGCCTGCTCGTCGATCACGACGCCAGCCTGCGCCAAGACCGCGAGCACCGCGCCCAAATCCGCCGCCCGCGCCCCGCGCAGCAGCACCGACCCGCCGGTAATCGCCGCCGCACACGCATAGGTTCCGGTCTCAATCCGATCCGGCAAAATCCGGTGCCGCGCGCCATGCAGCGCCCCCACCCCATTCACCACCAGCCGATCCGTGCCCACCCCGGCAATATCCGCCCCCATGGCGCTCAAACACGCGATCAAATCACCAATCTCCGGCTCGCGCGCCGCATTCATCAACAGCGTCTGCCCCTCGGCCAAACTCGCCGCCAGCAGCAAATTCTCCGTGGCCCCCACCGAGACGAACGGGAAAATAATTTCTGCCCCCCGCAACCCGTGCGGCGCTTCGGCCTGGATATAGCCCCCTTCGAGGCTGATCCGCGCCCCCATCGCCTCCAGACCCTTCAAATGCAAATCCACCGGCCGGGTGCCAATCGCGCAACCACCCGGCAACGACACCCGCGCCACCCGCTTGCGCGCCAAAAGCGGCCCCAACACCAAAATCGAGGCGCGCATCTTGCGCACAATGTCATACGGCGCTTCAGTATTGGTAATCGCCCCGCCGAGCGACAAACACCGCGCCTGCTCGGCCTCCACCGCAATCCCGTGCTGGCTCAGCAGCGCCGCCATCGTGGTCAAATCGGCCAGATCCGCCACATTATCCAGCACGAGCCGCTCATCCGTCAGCAGCCCCGCCGCCATCAAGGGCAGGGCGGCATTTTTCGCCCCGGAAATGTCAATCACACCCTCAAGCGGATGCCCGCCCTCGATCCTGATCCGATCCATGAAAACTCAGCCCAATCCTATAGTTTCGGCAATGCAACGCCGCGCTGGCGCATATATTTGCCCGCCTTGTCCGCGTAACTCACCTCGCACGGCCCCGCCCCCTGCAAAAACAGGAACTGGCAAATCCCCTCATGCGCATAAATCTTCGCCGGCAGCGGCGTGGTGTTGGAAATCTCAATCGTCACCTGCCCCTCCCATTCCGGCTCGAGCGGCGTGACATTCACAATAATCCCGCAGCGCGCATAGGTCGATTTACCCAGGCAAATCACCAAAATATCCCGCGGCACCCGGAAATATTCCACCGTATGCGCGAGCGCGAAGGAATTGGGGGGAATAATGCAAACCGGCCCGCTGCGATCCACAAAACTCGACGGCGCAAAATCCTTAGGGTCCACCACCGCCGAATCAACATTGGTGAAAATCTTGAACTCATCAGCCACCCGCGCATCATAACCATAGGATGATAATCCGTAGGAAATCACCCCATCGCGCTTCTGGGTTTCCACGAACGGCTCAATCATCCCGCGCGTGAGCGCCTGCTCACGGATCCACCCATCCGGCATTACCGGCATGGCTGCCCCGCGCCCTTGTCCCGGTCCGCGCCGACGCTTGTTGTGGGCGGGTCCGCAACCCCCGCATCACGCGCGCGCAATTGCGCCTTACGCCGCGCCAAATTGGCCCGCAACGCCTGCGCCTCGCGCTCACGCCGCGCCGCCGCCGCCATCGCCCCCGCCTGATTCATCGCCTGCTTCATCGATTGATCCGATTCCATCGCCGGACAAAGCCGCGCCATCAAGCCGCCGTCAAGGGCCCCGCTTGCACAGCCCAACCCCGTTCGATATACCGCCCGCATCGCTGTCATAGCTCAGGGGTAGAGCACCTCATTGGTAATGAGGAGGTCGAGGGTTCAATTCCCTCTGACAGCACCATAAAAATCAATCTCTTGCACCGCTGTCTTCGCCTCGGCGCCGATCTGATAGCGCCGCGATAAAGAATCAAATTCGGGAGTGAACAAAATGCCGCGTATCCTGACCCATTTTATCGGCGGTGTCGCCGTCGAAGGCCAATCAGGCCGCTTCGATGACGTGTTCGACCCGAATACCGGTGCGATCCAGGCCAAAGTGCCGCTGGCCAGCCAGCACGAGGTCGAAGCCGCGATCACCAACGCCGCCGCCGCGCAACCGGCCTGGGCCGCCACCAACCCGCAGCGCCGTGCGCGCGTGCTGATGAAATTCCTCGATCTGATCAATCAAAATATGGACCCGCTGGCCAAATTGCTCTCCTCCGAGCACGGCAAAACCGTGCCGGACGCGAAGGGCGACATTCAGCGCGGCATCGAAGTGCTCGAATTCGCCATCGGCATCCCGCATCTGCTCAAGGGCGAATTCACCGAAAACGCTGGCACCGGCATCGATGTCTATTCGATCCGTCAGCCGCTCGGCGTGGTCGCGGGCATCACCCCGTTCAATTTCCCGGCGATGATCCCGCTGTGGAAGCTCGCACCGGCCATCGCCTGCGGCAATGCCTTCGTGCTCAAACCCTCCGAGCGCGATCCCTCGGTGCCGCTGCGCCTCGCCGAACTCTTCATCCAGGCTGGCGGCCCGCCCGGCATCCTCAACGTCGTCAATGGCGACAAAGTCGCGGTCGATGCCCTGCTCCATGATCCGCGCATCGCCGCCGTCGGCTTTGTCGGCTCCTCATCCATCGCCAATTATATCTACGCCACCGCCGCCCAAAACGGTAAACGCGCGCAATGTTTCGGTGGTGCCAAAAACCACATGATCATCATGCCCGATGCCGATATGGATCAAGCGGTCGATGCGCTGATCGGCGCCGGCTACGGCTCCGCCGGCGAGCGCTGCATGGCCATCTCGGTCGCTGTGCCGGTCGGCCAAGCTACCGCCGATGCGTTGGTGAAAAAACTAATCCCCCGAGTCGAAGCCCTGAAAATCGGCCTATCCTCCGATGCCAGCGCCGATTACGGCCCGCTGGTGACCAAAGCCGCGCTGGAGCGGGTGAAACATTACGTCGATACCGGCGTGCGCGAAGGTGCTAAATTGCTGGTCGATGGCCGCAACTTCAAAATGCAAGGCTATGAGGGCGGCTATTTCATCGGCGGCTGCCTGTTCGATCACGTCACCCCGGACATGGCGATCTATAAAGACGAAATCTTCGGCCCGGTGCTCAGCGTGGTGCGCGCCAAAAACTACGAAGACGCGATCCGCCTGCCCACCGAGCATGAATATGGCAACGGCGTCGCCATCTTCACCCGCGATGGCGATGCCGCGCGCGATTTCGTCTCGCGCGTGCAGGTCGGCATGGTCGGCGTCAATGTGCCAATCCCGGTGCCCATCGCCTATCACACATTCGGCGGCTGGAAGCGCTCGGGCTTTGGCGATTTGAACCAGCACGGCCCGGATTCGATCCGGTTTTATACCAAAACCAAAACCGTCACCTCGCGCTGGCCTTCCGGCGTCAAAGACGGTGCGGAATTCGTCATCCCCACCATGGGCTGAAACCCAACCGGGAGCACGCGCATGACCAAAATCGGCTTTATCGGCCTCGGTAATATGGGCCTGCCCATGGCGGCGAATCTGTTGAAAGCCGGTTATGCGCTCACCGGCTATGATGTGTCCGCCCCGGCGCGCACCAGCGCGCAGGCGGCGAACATCCCGCTGGCTGACACGCCCGATCAAGCCATTCGCGATGCCGAAATCATCATCACCATGCTGCCCAACGGCGCCCTGGTGCTCGATGTGTGGCAAACCATCCTCGCTACCGCCCTTCCCAGCAGCTTGCTGATCGATTGCTCAACCATCGATGTCGCCAGCGCCCGCCTCGCCCATCAGCGCGCCGAGGCGGCGGGCTGCCCAGCCCTCGATGCCCCGGTGTCTGGCGGTGTCGGTGGGGCCATCGCTGGTAGCCTCACCTTCATGGTGGGCGGGAGTGATCGCGCCTTCGCCAGCGCCGAACCCATCCTCGCCGCGATGGGCAAAAAAATCGTCCATTGCGGCCCCGCCGGTGCCGGTCAGGCCGCAAAAATTTGCAATAACATGATCCTCGGCATCTCGATGATCGGCGTCAGCGAAGCCTTCGTGCTCGCCGAGAAGCTCGGGCTCGATGCCAAGGCCCTGTTCGATGTCGCCTCGACCTCCTCCGGTCAATGCTGGGCGCTGACCAGCTATTGCCCGGTGCCCGGCCCGGTGCCGGCCAGCCCGGCCAATCATGGCTACAAGCCCGGCTTCGCCGCCGCCCTGATGCTCAAAGACCTCGCCCTCAGCCAAGACGCCGCCCGCAGCGTCGGCGCGCAAACCGCCCTCGGCGCCCACGCCGCCGACATTTATCGCCGCTTCGTCGAAGAGGGCAGCGGCGGTGATGATTTCTCCGCCATCATCACCAAAATCCGCGACCAGAGCGAAACAACACCTTAACCCGACATCACGATGCGGCTTGATCTCGATCAATGACGTGCGGCACCGCAACGCCTAGCCTGCCCTGGTTTCCCATCACCAGGAGGTTGCTATGACCAACCAAACGACGCCATCGCCGTTCTTTGATCTCGCCGGAAATTTCAGCGGGCTCGGTTTTACGCCCGTGCTGTTCGAGCAAATGACCGGCGGCATGATGCGCCTGATCGAAGCGCAATTCGCCCTCGCCCAAACCATCGCCCAAGCCCAGTTCGGCCTGCTCGATGCGATGATGCGCGCGAGCCATCGCACCGAAGCGGATCGACCAGCGCCCCCCCCGAAACCCGCCACCCACCATATCGATCTGCGCCAACCCGAACGCGCCCGATCCTAATCCGATGCCAATGCCCTCATCGCGGCCAATCATCGATCTCTCCGGCAAAATCGGCCTCGTGCTGGGCATCGCCAACGAGCATTCCATCGCAACGGGCTGCGCACGCCGCTTTGCGGATGCCGGTGCGCATCTCGTCGCTACCTATCTCGATGACAAAGCCCGCCCTTTCGTCGAGCCGGTCGCCCGCGCTTTGCCGTGCGATCTGCTGTTGCCGTGCGATGTGCGCGTTGACGGCGCGTTGGACGCGGTGTTCACCGCGATCCGCGATCGCTATGGTCGGCTCAATTTTCTGCTCCACGCCATGGCCTTCGCCCCGCGCGAGGATCTGCATGCCCGCGTCACCGATTGTTCCGCCGCCGGCTTTGCGCTGGCGATGGACGTGTCCTGCCATTCCTTCATTCGGTGCGCCCGCTTGGCCGAACCGTTGATGGCACAAGGCGGCGCACTGCTCAGCGTCAGTTTCTACGGTGCCGAGCGGGTGGTCGAACATTATAATCTGATGGGCCCGGTGAAAGCCGCCCTCGAATCCAGCGTGCGCTACCTTGCCGCCGAACTCGGCCCCCGCCATATCCGCGTCAACGCCGTATCGCCGGGCCCGATTGCCACCCGCGCTGCCAGCGGTATCGACCGGTTCGATGAATTATTGGAGCGCGCCGCCCTTGACGCCCCCGAACATCAACGCGTCACCATCGAGGATGTCGGCGCCCTCGCCGCCTTCCTCGCCAGCGATGCCGGCGCGCGCATCACCGGCAGCATCATTCCCGTCGATGGCGGGCAGCATATCATGGCGTGATCCACGCCGATCAGGAGCATTGACAATGAGCGCCGAAACCCAATCCACCTCACCCAAAAACGCGCCCAAAAACGCGCCGAAAGCCACCCAAAAACCCAACCGAACCCGCACCCCCACCCCGCCGATCACCCGCGAGCGCGTCTCCAACACCGATGCGATCGATCGCACCTTGCACGCCGCCCAAGCGCGCCTCACCGCGGGCCTATCCCCCGCCGCCCTCGCCCTCGCCTGGCGTGACTGGGCGGTGCATCTCGCCAATCAACCCGCCCGCCAGATGGATCTCGCCCGCCAAGCCCTGGAGGACGCCGCCAGCATCACCCGCGTCGCCCTCGGGCTCGATCAACCCAGCACCGAACCCAGCCCCGATGATCGCCGCTTTACCCATCCGCGCTGGCAGGACATGCCCTACAGCCTGTACAAAGAACAATTCCTGCGCACCGAACGCTGGTGGCATAACGCCACCACCGCCATCGCCGGGGTCGATCCCGCGCATGAGCGCATCGTCAGCTTCATCACCCGCCAAGCCCTAGACGCTGTCGCCCCCACCAATATCCCGCTGCTCAACCCCGAAGTCACCGAAGCCGCCCGCACCAGTGCCGGTCAATCGGTGCGCGCGGGCCTGAAAAATTGGCTGCAAGACAGCGCGGTTGCCCTGCGCCACCAGACCGACCTGCCGCTGCAGCCGGGCAAGCAGGTCGCCATCAGCCAAGGTGCGGTGGTTTATCGCAACGCCCTGATCGAATTGATCCAATACAGCCCAACCACCGAAAAAGTCCGGCCCGAACCGCTGCTGATCGTCCCTGCCTGGATCATGAAATATTACATTCTGGACCTCTCGCCGGAAAATTCCCTGGTCCGCTATCTCACCAACCAAGGCTACACCGTTTTCATGATCTCCTGGCACAACCCCACCGAGGCGGATCGCGATCTCGGCCTTGATGATTACCGGCAAAACGGCGTGATGGCGGCGCTCGATGCCATCAGCGCGATCACCGGTGCTGCGAAAATCCATGCTGCCGGCTATTGCCTCGGTGGCACCCTGCTCGCCATCGCCGCCGCCGCCATGGCCCGCGATCACGATAACCGCCTCGCCTCGGTCGCGCTATTCGCCGCCCAAACCGATTTCACCGAAGCGGGCGAGCTGCAACTCTTCATCACCGAATCGCAACTCGCCTTCCTCGACGATATTATGTGGCGCCAAGGTTATCTCGATACCACTCAAATGGCCGGCGCCTTCCAAATGCTGCGCTCGAATGATCTGATCTGGTCGCGGATGATCCGCCGTTATTTCATCGGTGAACAGGAACATCCCAATGATCTGATGTCCTGGAACCAGGACGCAACCCGCATGCCCTATCGCATGCACGCCGAATATCTGCGCCATTTATTCCTCCATAACGATCTCGCCGAAGGCCGCCTCTATGCGGGCGATCAGCCGGTCGCGATCAGCGATATTGCGGCACCGTTCTTTGTGGTCGGCACCGAGCGTGACCATATCGCCCCCTGGCACTCGGTCTATAAGCTGCATCTGCTCAATCAAGGCCCGATCACCTTCGTGCTGACCTCCGGCGGCCATAATGCCGGCATCGTCAGCGAACCCGGCCACCCGCATCGGCATTTTGCGCTGCTGCACCGCCCGGCTGACGGGCCTTATCGCGCCCCGGAGGAATGGCAGCGCGAAGCCCCGGTACAGGAAGGGTCCTGGTGGCCCGAATTGGTGAAATTTCTCGATGCGCACTCCAGCGCACCAACCACCCCACCATCATTGGGCCGCGATGACGCGGGCTATAAACAGCTCGAACCCGCCCCCGGCCATTACGTTCATGAAATGTGAGATCAGCTAATGGATACGCAGGCCCTCCCCGCAACACGTCACGTCACCCGCTTGGAAAATCGCACCTTTGATGAAATCGCCATCGGCGATTCCGCCACGCTGAGCCGCACATTGAACAACGATGACATCGCGTTATTCGCCTATCTCTCCGGTGACATCAATCCCGCCCATCTCGATCCGGATTACGCCCGCACCGACATGTTCCACCACATCATCGTGCATGGCATGTGGACAGCGGGGCTCATCTCCGCCCTGCTCGGCACCAAACTCCCTGGCCCCGGCACGATCTATCTTGATCAATCACTGCAATTCCGCGCCCCGGTCGCCCCCGGTGACACCATCACCGCCACCGTCACGGTGCGCGAGCGCATTCCCGACAAACACAGGCTCAGCCTTGATTGTCTGGCGGTCAACCAAAACCAAATCACGGTGCTCAAAGGCACGGCTCTGGTGCAAGCCCCCACCGAAAAAATCCGCCGCCCCGCCATGGCCTTGCCCGACATCCGATTAAGCCGCCATGAGCGCTTTAACACGCTGTTACAACAAGCCCGTGGCCGCGGCCCTTACCCCACCGCCGTGGTGCATCCGTGCGATGCGCTCTCGCTCACCGGCGCGCTGGAGGCCGCCGCCGCCGGGCTAATCATCCCGATCTTGGTTGGCCCCGAGAGCAAAATCCGCGCCGCCGCCGCCGCCGCGCAGCTTGATCTCACTGACCTGCGGATCGAAGCAACCCCGCACAGCCACGCGGCGGCGGCGCGCGCCGTCGCCCTGGTGCGCAATGGTGACGCCAAACTCTTGATGAAGGGCGCTTTGCACACCGATGAATTGATGCATGAAGTGGTCGATCCCAGCACCGGGCTGCGCACAGATCGGCGCCTCTCGCATGTCTATGTCATGGACGTGCCAAGCTATCCGCGCCCGCTCTTGGTCACCGATGCCGCGATCAATATCGCCCCTGATCTCGCCACCAAGCGTGACATCGCGCAAAACGCCATCCATCTCGCCCACGCCATCGGCATCGACGCCCCCAAACTCGCCATTCTCGCCGCAATCGAGACCATCAATCCCGCGATGCCGGCGACACTTGATGCGGCTGCACTCAGCAAAATGGCCGAACGGGGCCAAATCACCGGCGGCATCATCGATGGCCCACTCGCTTTCGATAATGCGGTCAGCCCCCAAGCCGCCCGCGAAAAAAACATCGTCTCGCCGGTGGCGGGTCAGGCCGATATTCTGCTGGTCCCCGATATCGAAGCGGGCAACATGGTCGCCAAGCAACTCACCTTCCTGGCCGGTGCCGATGCGGCGGGGATTGTGGTCGGTGCGCGCGTGCCCATCGTGCTCACCAGCCGCGCCGATGATGCACGCACCCGCCTTGCCTCCTGCGCCGTCGCAATCCTGATGGCCGCCCATCAGCAATTCAACAGCGCACGGACCACCAGCCGATGACCGATGCCGTTCTGGTCCTGAACGCAGGCTCCTCCAGCCTGAAATTCGCCCTGTTCGAAACCACCCGCCAACGCCTCGCTGTGGGCGAAATCGAGCGCATCGGCGAAGCCCCGCATTTCTTCGCGCATAACCAAGCGGGCGAAACCCTGATCGATCGCACGTGGCAGGATGGCGCCCACCTCACCCATGAAGATTTGCTCAAACCCCTGCTCGATTGGGCAGAAAATCACCTGCAAGGTGATCGTCTGATCGGTGTTGGTCATCGCATCGTGCATGGCGGCACCCAGTTCGCAGCCCCAGCGCGCCTCACCGCCCCAATTATTGATGCGTTAGCAAAACTCACCCCTCTCGCGCCCCTGCACCAACCCCATAACCTCGCCCCCATCCGCGCTATCGCCACATTACGCCCGGACCTGCCGCAAATCGGCTGTTTCGATACCGGCTTTCATCACGCCATGCCCGACCTCGCGACCCGCCTGCCCTTGCCCGAGGCCTATCACGAGGCCGGCGTGCGCCGTTATGGGTTTCACGGATTATCATACGAATATATTGCTCGCCGCTTCGCACATCTCGATCCGCAGCGCGCAGAGGGGCGCGTCATCGCCGCCCATCTCGGCAATGGGGCCAGCGCCTGCGCGCTGCACGCCGGTCAATCGGTGGAAACCAGTATGGGCTTCACCGCGCTCGATGGGCTAATGATGGGCACGCGCACCGGCAGCCTCGATCCGGGCGTGGTGCTCTATATGCTCGAACAAGAGCATCGCAGCCCCGCCGCCATCAGCCACCTGCTTTATAATAATTCAGGATTGCTCGGCGTCTCCGCCGAATCATCGGATATGCGCGTCCTGCTCGCCAGCGCCCGCCCGCAAGCCAAACGCGCCATCGCCTTGTTCTGCCACATCGCCGCACGCGAAATCGCGGGCCTCACCACCGCCCTCGGCGGCCTTGATGCGCTGATATTCACCGCCGGCATCGGCGAACACGCGGCCCCGGTGCGCGCTGGCATCTGCGCCAACCTCGCCCATTTCGGCATCACGCTTGATGAAACCGCGAACAATCAAAACGCCTTGCTAATCAGCCGCCCCACCACCCCCGTCGCGGTCTATGTCATCCCCACCGACGAAGAAGCCATGATCGCCGAACACAGCCTGTCGCTGCTCACCACCCAAGCGCCAACATCCCCTCAATCCACCGCTAACAAATCAGCGAGCGTGTAAGCCAGCACTTCGGTTGCCCGATATAAATCGCTCAACGCAAGCCGCTCATCGGCACGATGCGCATTCGCCTGCTCAATCGTGTGCGGCCCCGCGCCATAGAGCACAATCGGCACGCCAAACGCCGCATAATGCCGCGCATCGGTGTATAGCGGCACCCCGGTCGCGCGCACGGTCTCGCCCATCACCACCGAGGCATGCTGACATAACAAATCGGTCAATAATTGACTGCGCGCATCCGGCACTAACGGCTCCGCGCGCAAAATCCGCCGCACCTGCGCCTGCGCCCCCGGCACCGCTAACACGGCCTGCTCAATCAGCGCGCGCAATTCCGCCTCAACCAAAGAAGGGTCTTCCTCCGGGATCATCCGCCGATCCAGCCGAAACAGCACCCGATCCGGCACCACATTGGTGTTAATCCCGCCATGGATCAGCCCAATCGTCAGCTGCGGACTACCAATCCCCGCAATCGCCGAAACCTTTTTCGCCAATACCGGGCGCTGCGCATAGAGCGCGGTCAAAATCGCTGTGCTCGCCTGCAACGCATCAATACCGGTAAACGGCATCGCCGCATGCGCCGAACGCCCGGTGACCTCCACCTCCAAATGCAAGCAGCCATTATGCGCATTCACCACCGCATATGAAAAACCCGCGCCAATCGCCAAATCCGGCTTGGAAATCCCCTCGCGCAGCAGCCAGCCCGGCCCAATCGCCCCACCCGCTTCCTCATCATAGGTGAAATGCAACTCAACAGTGCCCGCCAAGTTCTTTCCCGACGCCATCAATGCCAACAGCGCCCAGCTATAGGTCGCGACATCGGATTTCGAAACCGCAACCCCCCGCCCGTACATCCACCCATCAATCACCGCCGCCCCATACGGATCATGCTGCCACCCCGCACCCGGCGGCACCACATCGCCATGCGCATTCAGCGCAATCACTTTCCCCTGCCCAAAACGCTGTCGCACCACCAAATTGGTGGCACTCACCATGCCATTCGCCGTCACCAAATCCTGCGGCACCGGATGGCGCTCAACACTAAAACCAAGACCCTCTAACAGCCGCGCCGTCATCTCGGCATGCGCCGCACAATCACCCGGCGGATTATCCGAAGGGGCGCGCACCAAAGCCGCCAAAAACGCCGCCTCGCGCGCTTGCTCACCCTGCAAAAACGCGGCCATCGCTGCTTGCTCTGTTTGCTTCACTGCACCACCCCATCGCTTGGAAAATGCTCTAAAAAATCAATCAGCACCGCCACCGCCCGCTCAACATCCGCCAGCGTCACCGACTCATCGGGATGATGGCTGATCCCGCCTCGGCACCGCACAAACAGCATCCCAATCGGGCATAAATCCACCATCGCTTGCCCATCATGCCCCGCCCCGCTCGGCAACATCATCGGCGTCATGCCGCAGCGCGCCACACTCGCGGATAACGCCGCCACCATCGCCTTCGCGCACGGCGCCGCTTTCGCCTGATAAACATCATCAATCCGCAATTCGACGCCGCGCCGCGCCGCAATCTCCGCCATCGCAGCCCGCAGCGCTGCCGTCGCGCGCATGCGTATCGCATCCTCGCCATGGCGAATATCGAGCGTGAAATCCACCTGCCCCGCAATCACATTGATCGCCCCCGGCGCCACCCCGATCATCCCGGTCGTGATCACCAACCCCGCCGTCGCACGGGCCATCGCCTCCGCCGCGAGGATCATCTCCGCCGCCGCACAGACCGGGTCATGGCGCAGCGCCATCGGCACCGTCCCCGCATGGCCCGCCTGCCCCAGCACCGTCACCCGATGGCGCGACGCCCCGGCAATCGCGCTCACCACCCCCAGCGCCAGCCCCGCCGCCTCCAGCACCGGCCCTTGCTCAATATGCACCTCGCAATAACCCAGCACCCGGTCGGGCGGATAAGCGAGCGCCGCAACATCGCCAAGCGGCGGCGCCTCAAACGCGACCAGCGCCTCGCGGATCGAAATCCCCGCCGCATCCCGCACCTCCAGCGCCGCCGCCGTCAACGTGCCCGCGAGCGCACGCGACCCGGTCAGCGTAACGGGAAACCGCACCCCCTCCTCGTCGCCAAAAGCGACAATCTCAATCGCATAGGGCAAATCCCGCTCCAGCGCGGCAACCGCCTCAATGGCCACCACCACCCCCAACGCCCCATCATATTTCCCGGCATGGCGGACCGTATCGATATGCGAGCCCAGCACCAAAGCCGGCCGATCCGCCCGCCCGCCATCCCGCCGTCCAATCACATTGCCCACCGCATCAAACCGCACCGCCAGCCCCGCCGCGCGCATCCACGCCGCCACCAACAAAGCCGCGTCCCGATGGGCTTGCGTCAAATAGAGCCGGGTCAAGCCATCCGCCGTCGCCGAATGCGCAGCCAAAGCCTCCAGCCGAGCCATCACCCGTGCGCCCCGTCCTTGCCCCTCGCGCATCGCGTCCCCCTCCCTCATCGCTGCACCCCCCTCACTAAACCCCGCAATCGCCTCCGCGCCAAGAGCCCAACCGCACCGCCATTTGACGCAGCCGCCCGCCTGCGCCAAGAACGGCGCACCAGACGGCCGGGCAGCCGCTGTCGTGATCCAATCACGATGGAGGAAAGTCCGGGCTCCACGGAACAACGGTGCCGGCTAACGGCCGGCGGGGGTGACCCCAGGGACAGTGCCACAGAAAACAAACCGCCCGCGCGCGCAAGCCCGCAGGCAAGGGTGAAACGGTGCGGTAAAAGCGCACCGCGTGGCCGGTAACGGTCGCGGCAGGGTAAACCCCACCGGGAGCAAGACCGAATAGGGGTGGCCGGCGGCATGAGCCATCATGGCCGCAGGGATGTTTCGGCCCGCCGCCCGGGTTGGTCGCGCGAGGTGCGCAGCAATGCGCATCCCAGAGGAATGGCTGCCCCGTGCGGCAACGCACGGACAAAACCCGGCTTACAGGCCGTCTGGTCTTCTCATTCTTCTCATTCTTCCCTCGTCTCGTTGTCGCGGCCCTTGCTTCAGCGCGCCGCATCCCCAATTCTTCCGTATCATCATGAAACGAAACATCATCCTCGCCATGCTCAGCACTTTGTTTCTCTCTGGCTGTTCGGTCTTTGGCATCCGCTCCGGCACGCCCGAGCCCAAATTCAGCGTGGTGACCAGCATCGGCCCGGTTCAAATCCGCCATTACGCCCCGCGCATCGCCGCTGAAACCACCATCGAGGCCAACGCCGAAACCGCCCGCTACCAAGGCTTCCGCCGCCTCGCCGGCTATATTTTCGGTGCCAATCACGGCGCCCACACCATCGCCATGACCGCCCCCGTTGCGCAATCATCGGTCGCGCAATCATCGGTCGCCCAATCCTCCGCCGCCTCAACCAAAATCGCGATGACCGCGCCGGTCGCGCAAACGCACAGCGCCAAAGGCTGGACCATCCGCTTTTACATGCCCGCCCAATACACGCTCGAAACCCTGCCCGTCCCCAACGACAAGCACGTCCACCTTATCACCGTCCCCGCCGCCGATTACGCCGTGCTGCGCTTTTCCGGCAGCCGCAGCCCACGCACCATCGCCGCCAAGCAAGCACTCCTGCTGAAATCCCTGGCCAACACAGCCTGGCACCCGATCGGCACGCCCGATGCTTGGTTCTACGATCCCCCCTGGACCTTGCCGCCATTCCGCCGCAACGAAGTCGCGGTCGAGGTCAGCCAATCCTCTTCCTAATGCTCAAGCCTTGCCAATCGCGCCCAAACATCGGATACCACGCGCGGGAGATCGGTCGCGGACGGGCGTCTCGCCAACCCGGTCAGGGCCGGAAGGCAGCAGCCGCAACGAGTTTCCGCACGGGTCGCTGATCCGGTCTCCCACCCCTCATTTCCGTCAACCAAACAGCGTTCGGAGCCCATGGCCGGTTTATTCGACGATGATCCGCCGCCGCCGCCCTCAGGCCCGTCCCTGTTCGGCGATGACGCCGCGCCCGATCCCGTCCCCGAATCCGCCCCTGCATACCGCGTCCTCGCCCGTAAATACCGCCCAACCCATTTTGATGATCTGATCGGCCAGGACGGGCTGGTCCGCACCCTGCGCAACGCCTTCGCGATGAACCGCATCGCCCACGGCTTCATGTTCACCGGCGTGCGCGGCGTCGGCAAAACCACCACCGCGCGCATCATCGCCCGCGCCCTCAACTGCATCGGCCCGGATGGCACCGGCAGCGCCACCGCCGATCCCTGCGGCGTTTGCGCCAATTGCCGCTCGATCCTTGAAGACCGCCACCCTGACGTGATCGAGATGGACGCCGCCTCGAATACCGGCGTCGATGATGTGCGCGCGATCATCGATGCCACCCAGTTCAAACCGATGATGGCGCGCACGAAAGTTTTCATCATCGATGAAGTGCATATGCTCTCGCGCAACGCCTTCAACGCGCTGCTGAAAACCCTCGAAGAACCGCCCCCGCACGTCAAATTCATCTTCGCCACCACCGAAATCCGCAAAGTCCCGATCACCATTCTCTCGCGCTGCCAACGCTTCGACCTCAAGCGCGTGCCCATCGACACCCTCGCCGCCCATTTCGCCAAAGTCGCCGCCGCCGAGGCGATCAGCATCGAACCCGGCGCGCTCGACGCCATCGCCCGCGCCGCCGATGGCTCAGTGCGCGATGGCCTGTCCCTGCTCGACCAAGCCATCGCCCTCGGCCCCGATGCCGCCACCATCACCAGTGACGCCGTCGCCACCATGCTCGGCCTCGCCGACCGCTCGATGGTGTTCGACCTGATGGATGCCATCGCCGCCGGCAACACCGCCCAAGCGCTCGGCGTGCTCGATCACGCCCATGATAACGGCGCCGAACCCGGCCAAGTGATGCAGGATTTGCTCGGCCTCACCCACACGCTCTCGCGCCTGAAATCCATCCCCAGCCTCGCCACCAGCAGCGCCCTGCCCGAGCTGGAACGCACGCGGGGCCGCGCCTTGGCCGAGCAACTCTCGATCCCCTGGCTCGGTCGCCTCTGGCAAATGCTGCAAAAAGGCCTCGCCGACATCGATCAAGCCACGGATCGCCGCGCCTGCGCGGACATGGTGCTGATCCGCCTCTGCTTCGTCGCGGACGCCCCCACCCCCGGTGATTTGCTCCGCCAGTTGCGCGATGGCGCACCAACGCCCACACCAGCCCCCCAACCCCCCCCCCTCCAGCGGCGGCGGCCCGTCGCTGCGCGCGGTGGCCAACGGCGCGCCCATCAGCAGCGCCGCCGCTCACCCCGCGCCAATTCCCGCCGCGAGCGCAACCCCATCCACCCGCCCGATGCCCACCCGCTTCGAGCAAATCGTCGCCCTCGCTCATGACCGGCGCGATATCCGCCTGCATGCGCATCTGCGTCACGATGTCGGGCTGGTGCGCTTCGCGCCGCCGGTGATCGAGCTGAACATCGCCCCCGCCGCCCCGCGTGACCTCGCCTCGCGCCTCGCCGCCATGCTGGAGCAGGAAACCGGGCGGCGCTGGACCATTGCGGTATCCACCGAACCCGCCGCGCTGAGCCTCGCCGCCGCCGAAGAGCAGGAAGCCGCCAACGCCCATCAGCACGCAAGCCAACACCCGCTGGTGCAAGCCGTGCTCGCCGCCTTCCCCGGCGCGCGCATCGAAGCCCTGCACCGCCCCGAACCACACCCCAGCGTTAGTACCGATGACGATGGAATGCCGCACGACCCCTCGAACGATCCCGCTTTCGACCCCTCTCTCGATCAGGAGTATTCATGAAAAATCTCGCCGGCCTGATGAAACAAGCCCAGCAAATGCAGCAAAAAATGCAGGATATGCAGGCGATGCTGGAAACCCTGGAAATCGAGGGTCAATCCGGCGCCGGCCTCGTGCGGCTCACCCTCTCCGGCAAAGGTGCGCTCAAGCGCGTCGTGATCGACCCGAAACTCCTCGCCCCCGATGAAGCCGAAACCCTGCAAGACCTGCTGATCGCCGCCCATAGCGATGCCCGCACCAAGCTCGATGCCGTCTCCACCGCCGAAATGCAAAAAGCCACCGGCGGCATTTCGCTGCCCGAAGGCATGAAGTTCCCGTTCTGATTAATACCAGTCAGCGGTCACGCTGGCGGGTATAAATCCCGCTCAGATCAGGGTTTTCCCAGCAACCGCCGATAATAATCATGCGCCGCCGCCGGTAATCCCGGCGCGGCGTCGCGCTTGATCAAGGTGCGCTCAATCTGGCGCGCCACATCATCGCGCCCCACTTGCTTCAGGTCGAGCACCCCGCCGCCCACCGCCCCTTCGGACCCCGACGTGCCATGCCCCGCTCCGGCCGCCCCCTCGCCGGGCGTTGATCCCGCCTGCTGCCCCTGCGCCTGTGCTTGTGCGCGCGCCATCGCCTGCCCGGCCTGCTGCAACGCGGCAATGGCCGCACGCTGGGCGGGCGCCGCCCCCGCCGGATCACCCGCCTGCAATTGTGCCTGCGCCTGCGCCATCGCCGCCGCCGCCGCCGCCAGCCTGCGCGCCCCCGCCATCTGCGCACCTGCCATTTTCTGCGCCAAAGCCTGCGCCTGCGCCTGCAAACCCGCCTGCGCCCCGGCCAGATTTTGCGATCCCGCCCCACCCGCTTGCTGGGCTGCCATCGCCGTCCCTGATTTTTGCGTCCCTGGTTTTTGCACACCCGAAAATGCCGGATGCGCCGCCGCCACGCTCTGATCGAGCAACGCCGATTGCGCCCGCGTCATCTGCGCTACTTGCTGCGCCTGCGCCTGCGCCTCCTGCGCCCGCGCAGCTGCCTGCGCTGCCTGCGCCGCACTCATCGGGCGTGCCCGCTGCACCCCGCGCAAAAGCCGGTCTAATTGCCGCAAATCCGCCGCTGCGCGCACCTTCTCGCCCGCCTGCGCCTCCCGCGCAATCCGCTGCACCTGCTGCTCCACCGCCTGATTGATCCGCGCCTGCGCCGCCGCACGCTGCGCGGCAGGCGCACCCCCCACCGCCTTCAAATGCGCCGCCGAGGCCCGCTCGACCGCCTGCGTCAAACGCTGCAACGCCGCCTGATCCACCGCACCATTCGCAATATCGCGCCGCAACGCCCGCTCCAGCGCCGCGCGCGAAGCCGCCAAACGCTGCGCCGTGCGATAGCCAACCCCCTGCTCCGCCTGCACCACCAACCGCCATAACAGCGCGAACGGGTGCGCCACATTGCCATGGGCGAACCGTGCCGCCGCCGCCGCCATCGCCAAATCGGTCGCCGCCGTGACCGTCTGCGGCGGCAAGGACGCCAAGCGCGCCAAACCCGCCGCCACCGCCGCCTGCGCGCCAGGATGCAGCGCCAAAAGCTGGCGGAGCAAAAATAGTTGCGCCGCCGTCGCATTCTGCAAAACCGGAGCGGGTAGCCGAAACGTCACCGGGGGCGAAACCCCCACCATGTCTCGCTGATTGGTCGCGACCAGCGTGGCGCGCACCATCAGCCCAGCATAGCGGCTCGCCGCCAAGCGCACCCGTTCGCGCCCCACCCCCGCCGCCCGCGCGCCCAGCGCCACGCTCTGCACCGGCAACCGCATCGCCTGAAGGTCGCGCCGGGGAGGCCGCAACTGCAGCATGAGCGATTTAACGCCATACGGACTATCGATCCGCCAACCCATTTTCTCGCCGCCATCACGATCCTGCACCGGCATCCCGGCAAACGCGACCTTGGGCGCGCTCGGTGCCAGCACCATCACCCGCAGCCGCAGCAAATGCCGCCAGAACGACCCCACAAGCAGCACAGCGCTGTGCTCAATCGGCACCTGGGCGCGAAAACTGCCGCCCCCCAAAGCCGCCAAATTCTGCGCCACCCCGCCAAACCGCACCGCAGGCCCGGCCTCACCGCGCCCCACCCCGGTTATAATCAACGACAGCGAACTTCCGACCAGCACCTGCTGACGCGATCCATGCTGGTGCGATGTTGGGCGCAGCACCGTCGGCGACCGCCCGGTCCAAGCCGGCGGCGTCAACCAAAGCTGGATTTTCGGTCGCGGCCCCAACAGGCTGGGCGGCGAAAATCCGCGCGCCAAGCGCGGCCCCGCCTGCGGTCCCGCCAGCGCCGCCACCACCACCAGCCCCAGCAGCAATAAAGCGCGCAGCCCATACCGGTCGCGCGCAAACACATCCAGCACCGGCGCCCCCACCCGCGCCGTCGCCACCTCGCGGGCCAACCGCGCCCGATGGGCGGCAAAAAGCTGCACCGTCCCCGCCGGCAGCGCACGACCCGGTGCCGCCACCAACCGATCCTCGATCATCGCTAAATTCCACGGCGCAAGCCCCGAATCCCGCTCAATCCGGCGATCCACCTCCGACGCACGGGGGCGCTGCACCGCCCGCACCCCCCAAATCAACGCCGCCGCCAACGCCGCCAGCCCGCCCAGTTGCAGCCAAACACCCGATAGCCCGGCCAGCACCAACAGCGCATAAAGCAGCAGCACCGCCAGCGGCCCGATGGCGACCGTTGCCAGCCTTTCGCTCCACAGCACCAGCAGCGCGCGTCGGCGCACCCTCTGGAGCCGGGCGTGCATCAGCCAAGCCCCCCCGCTTCAAGCCCGCGCGTTTCAAACCCACCCGTTTCAAACCCGCCCGTTTCAAACCCGTCCGCGCTCAAAAATTCCGGCACAATTTCGTCGCGCCACAAATCCGGCACGCGCTGGCGCGCCCGGATCACCACATCACGCCCGCGCTCCAGCAAAATCTGCGCCGCCAAAGGCCGCCCATTATACGCGCTGCTCATCACCGCCCCATAGGCCCCGGCATCCAAAATCGCGACGATGGATCCCGCCGCAACCGCCGGCAAATCATACACGCCAAACCGGTCGCTACTCTCGCACACCGGCCCCACCAGCGCCGCCGACGCGCCGTGCTGCACCGCCAAGCCGGGCGAGACCGGCACCACCCCATGATGCGCCTCATACAAAGCGGGCCGCAGCAAATCATTCATCCCGGCATCCAGCACCACAAAACGCTGCTGCGCCGTGCGCTTCACCCGCGTCACCGAGGCCAGCAAAATCCCCGCCGGTCCCACCAGCCAACGCCCCGGCTCAACCAGGAGCGTCAGATTCCGCCCGGCCATCAACCGCGCCAGCATCGCCGCATAGGCCTCGAGCGCAAAGCCCGGCTCGTCATCATAGGGAATGCCAAATCCGCCGCCGACATCGAGCCGCCGGATCGAAAACCCCTCTGCGCCCAACCCATCCATCAACGCCAAAACGCGCCGATACGCCGCCTCGAACGGTTCGGGCGCAAAAATCTGGCTGCCAATATGGGTGGAAAACCCAACCGGCGCGATCCCCGGCAGCGCCGCCGCATGCCGAAACAACGAAGCCGCCGCGTCATAATCAATGCCGAACTTGTCCGCCGCCCGGCCCGTGCTGATCTTGTCATGGCCCCCGGCTGCAATATCCGGGTTCACCCGCAACGCCACCGGCGCCATCACGCCCAGCCGCTGCGCCGCCGCCGCAATCACCGGCAAT
>JAKBBY010000197.1 GCA_021808315.1 Pseudomonadota bacterium
CCGCGAGCTTGACGAGCAGCACGCGGATGTCTTTGCTCATGGCGAGGACGAGCTTGCGGAAATTTTCGGCTTGTTTGGTGCGATCAGACTGGAGTTCGAGGCGGGTGAGTTTGGTGACGCCATCGACTAGGCCGGCGATTTCGGCGCCGAAGCCGGCTTCGAGTTCGGGGAGCGAAATGCCGGTATCTTCGATCACGTCATGCAGCAGGGCGGTCGCGATGCTGGAGGTATCGAGCCGGTAATCGGCGAGGATGTCGGCGACGGCGACGGGGTGGGAGATATAGGGATCGCCATTGTCGCGGCGTTGGGTGGCGTGGGCGGCGGCGGCGACCTGGTAGGCGTGCTCGATGATGGTGGCATCGGCCTTGGGATCATAGGCGCCGATGCGCGAGAGCAGGGGCGCGATCAGATCATCGCTGGGGGTGCCGCTGGCACTGCCTTCGGGTGCGAAGAGCGGCGGGGTCGTTCGCGAAAAGCCGTGCCACCCCGCCATGTTGGCCCGATGCCTAGATCAGCGGCGGCGCAGGCTGCCGCCGCCGAGTTCCGCTTCGATGGCGGCGGCGATGTCTTCGGAGGTCATTTCCTCGGATTCGGCGGCGAGGGCGGCGGCTTCTTCCTCGGCAGAGACGTCTTGCAGGCCGAAAATATTTTGATCGGTCGGGATCAGATCCTGCACTTCTTCATCGGCGGGCTCAGGATCGGGCACGCGGGAGAGGGATTTGACCAAATCCTGTTCGAGGCCAGAGAAATCGACCGAGGCGGCGGCGATTTCGCGCAGCGCCACGACGGGGTTTTTGTCATTATCGCGATCAATGGTGATCGCGGCGCCACGGGCGAGATTACGCGCGCGCTGGCTGGCGAGCAGAACCAGCTTGAAGCGGTTGGGCTCTTGTTCGATGCAGTCTTCAACGGTTACGCGCGCCATGCGGCGATCTCCATACCAAAGCAGGGGGGAAGCTCAAAGGAGTGAAATAGCACGGGTTATGGCGCGGTGCAATAAAAGTGGCGCTTACCAGATATCGGGCCGGGGCGGGGTGCCGATGGGCGCGCCGAACCGGTTGGGGCCTGGGGTGCCGGGCAGGACATTAATGACCAGCAGGGCGAGCGGGCCGAGGGGGATGATGAGCAGCAGGGCGAACCAGCCCGATAGGTTGCGGTCATGCAGGCGGCGGATTTGCACGGCGAGATTAGGCACGAAGAGGCCGAGGAAAAACAGGATGCCCATGGTGCCGATTTTGCCGATTTGCAGCGTGCCGAGCATCAAGGGGTGCAGATCATGCAGGAGCATATCGAGGATGGATGCGAAGATTTGGGCGAGGAAATTGAACAGGTAGAAATACCAATACTCGGCGCGCGGGGCGCGGCCGGTGAAATCGGCGAATTTGTTGAAGCAGATTTCTACCGAATTGGGGAAATTGCGCGGCAGGCGGTCCAGCCGGTCGGATCGGGTGCCGATCATGCGCGGGGGCCGGGCGGGTGATGCGGTCGGGTCGGTGCGGTAAAGCGGGGCAAGCGCGCCAGTCTCCGGTTCGGTGTGGTGGTGGCCTCTTGGGCCGGGGGTGCGGCCAGATTGGTGGTTTGCACCCGATAGCCGATAAAGCGCCTGGGGGCCAGACGGAGGGCGGGTTGCGCGTCAGTAGCGATCAAGGAGCGGAATCTCGCCATTCTCGGGTCCGTAGCGATTATCGCCTCGGGTGCCGGGCAGGCAGGTCCAAACCAGCATCAGGAGGAGATAACCGAAGCAAAATAGGATGAAAAAGCCGATATAGGCACCGACGGCGGGATTGCGCTGGGGCTGCAGCGCGTGCGCGAGGCCGTTTGGTGCGAAAATTTTGCTGAAATCATAGGTTAATCCGGCGATGGCCCATGGAAGGGCAAACCAGCCTGAGCGGTTGAGATCATGCAAGCGCCTGATCACGACGGCCAAGTTGGGGACGAAGAGCAGCAGGGACGCGGCGGGGAGAATGGGTTGCACATCGAACTTGAAGAGTGCGCCGATGAAACCGCAAACGAAACCATAGCCGATATTCACGATTAGGACGAATAATTGAAAGAACCAAAATTCGGCGCGCGGGGCGCGGCCCCTGAAATTCGCATAGTTTTGCAGGCAGATTTCGACGGAATGGCCAAAAGTGCGGGGAATGCCATCACCCGGGCTGAGGGCGCGGGTGATGGGTTGGCGGGCGCCGCAGCGCGGGCAGAATGGCGCGTGGAGGTTGATTTGGGCGCCGCAACCCCGGCAATACACGGTTCCTGACATGGTTGATGCCTGTTGGTTGAACGATGCGATGCCGGGGCGCGGTGATGCGAGGCGATATTACGCGGTGATCTCGCCATTCTCCGGGCCGTAGCTGTTATCGCCGACCGTGCCGCGGGTGCAATACCAGACCAGCATAATGATCCAGCCAAGCACCGGGATGAGACCAATCCAATACCACCAGCCGGATTTATCGAGATCATGCAGACGCCGGACGGCGACCGAGATTGACGGCAGGAAGATCGCCAAGTCAAAAATCCAGGCAAGCCATTGGAGGTTGATGTGCAAAGCGACGCGCATGATGGTGGTGACAAGACCAATGGCAATGCCGACGATGAAGCCGAATAAAACGAAAAACCAATATTCGGCGCGGGGGGCGCGGCCTTGGAAGGTGACGTATTTTTGGAAACAGATGCGCACCGAATTGGCGAAATCGCGCGGGATGCCGTCGCCGGGATGGGCGATGCGAACGGTGCCTTGGCCTTGCGGCGCGCCGCATTGCGGGCAAAGCGGCGCGGACGCGTTGATTGAGGCGCCGCATGCACGGCAGAATATGGTTCCTGACATTCAAAATCTCCTGGATGGGACTGGATGGATCGGCGCAGCAAAGCCTCGTTAACGACGGTTATATTTCAGGGCGAAATCCTCATCGGACATCGTTACGTAGATAACACCTTCGATGAGGGCAATGATCGTGGGAATGAAAGTCCAGCAAAATAGAAAATACAGCACCGCCAAACCGACATCGCCGAGATAGAGCTTATGGACGCCTAAGCCGCCGAGGAAAAAGGCGAGCAAGGCGGCGGTGACGCGGCTTTTGGGTGGGCCGTAGGACGGGCCATAGGGTTGGCCATAGAGGTTGGTGACGCGCTGGGGCGCGCCGCAATGCGGGCAGAGCGGGGCGGTGGCGTGGATGGTTTGGCCGCAGCCGCGACAAAAGGCGGTGTTGGCGCTGGCGATGGTGCTGAGGGCTTGGCCGGGCGCGCCGGGTGTGGCGGCGGTCAAAGCGCGGGATTGGGTAGCGCCGCATTGCGGGCAGGCTTGCGCGGAAACATGCATGACGGTGCCGCAGGAGAAGCAGAATTTTTGGTCCTCACGCCGCCCGGCTGGGTTGGGCGGGGGCGCTTGGTTATGGGCGATCGCGTCATGGGCTTCGAGCGGTGCGCGGTTGATCGGATCATCGCTCATTGCGGGCGGCTCCACAGGCGGTCTGCGACGGTATCGACGCCGGGATGGTGCGTGGATTGCGGGAGGCCGAAAATATGGCCGGACAGATCACGCAGCGTTTGGAGCGGGCCGGCATGGCCAATGACCCGCGCGATATGGACCCAGAGCACGGCATAGGCGGTGGCGATCACGAGGCCGATGATGATTGGCGCGGCTTCGCGCCGATCAAGCCGACCGAGGACGAGCAACAGCGCATGGATCAGCATCAGCAGGCCGCCGATCAGCATCACCGGGGGCAGCGGCGCGAGGCAGAGCAGAAAGGCGAGGATGACGCCGCGATCATGGCCGCGCAAGGCGAGGCGCACCCGCGTCGCTAACCCGTTCAGTTCCCGTTCCAGAGCGCTTTGCATCAAACCTACCTTGTTGAAAACGGGATCACCGTTCATAGCGAGGTAACCGCATCATCGGCTTGCTGTAAAGCAGGCGTTGGGGGATCGCAAAAGTTTCATGCAGGGATGGTGCGAAACGCTTCGCGGTGAATCGCGGTGTGCAGCGCGCCATCCTCCGTGACGAAACCGCGATACATGCCGCTGGAATTAAAGACCAAGGCCGGCGCGCCGGATGGGCCGAGGGCGATCAACCCGCCATCGCCGCCGTGATCGGCGAGTTCGCTGATGACGCTTTGCGCGGCGGCGGCGAGCGTGTCGCCGCGATAGCGAATGCGGGCGGCGATGTCAGCGGCGGCCGTGTAGCGGATGAAAACTTCGCCGGTGCCGGTGCAGCTCACCGCGCAGGTGGCATCATCGGCG
>JAKBBY010000198.1 GCA_021808315.1 Pseudomonadota bacterium
CGCCGCCAGCGCCCGATCCGCCGTGCCCAAAATTAATGGCACAATCGCGCTCTCAGGGTCGGGCAGCCCCAACGCCTCGGTAAAGGCGCGCGCATGCTGCAATGGGCGCGCACAATAGGCCGCATCGGTCGCAATCCGCTCCACCCCTGCGAGCGCCGCGCCAATCACCCCCGGCGGCAACCCGGTGGTATACACAAAACTCCGCGCCCGATTGCGCAACAGCGCACATACCAGTGCGGAGGCACATAAATACCCACCATACGCCCCCACCGATTTCGACAACGTGCCCATTTGCAGCGCAACCTTCACGCCCGATTGCGCCACCACCCCCAACCCATGCGCGTCATCCGCCAGCAACCACGCATCATATTGCGCGGCCAGCGCCGCCAGCGCCGCCATCGGCGCACAATCGCCATCCATCGAAAACACCGTATCGGTGGCAATCATCGCATGCCGCGCTGGCTTGCGCTCCCGCGCCAGCACATCCGCCAGCGCCACCACATCATTATGCGCAAACCGCACCACCCGCGCCCCTGACAGGCTCGCCCCGGCGTGAATGCAGGCATGCGCCCATTCATCCACAAAAATCACATCCCCCGGACCGATCAACGCCGGAATAATCCCGCTATTGGCCAAATAGCCCGAGCCGAACACCAAGCAATCTTCGCTGCCCTTCAGCGCCGCCAACCGTGCCTCCAGCGCCCGATAGAGCGGATGATCGCCGGTCACCAGCCGCGATGATCCCGCCCCCGCGCCATAGCGCCGCGTCGCCGCGACCGCCGCCTCAATCACCGCCGGATCGGTGGATAAATTCAAATAATCATTGCAGCTAAACGAAATCAGCTCAGCCCCGCCGCGCACCACCCGCGCCCCCGCGCTGCGCTCGGTCGGCACCAGCCGCCGCCGCAAGGCCGCGCGCTCCAGCCCCGCCAGCTTGCCCGCCGCAAATTCATCGAGTGACGCACTCATCCCATCCATCCCCATTCAGCCCGTATCGATGCCCTTCACTTCGCTGTTGCGCAAGACTATTCTGCGCTCAACCAGGAGGCTGTCCATGTCTATCACCGCCGATTCCATCACGCTCAACTCCCCCGCCCATCACGCCGCCGCACCCGCTTTGCGCCCCGACTTGCGCCCCGACTTGCGCCATGATTGGACGCGCGATGAAATCGCCAGCCTGCTCGCACTGCCCTTTGCCACGCTGATCTTCCGCGCCGCCAGCCTGCACCGCACCTATTTCGATCCCAACGAAGTGCAAATCTCCACCCTGCTCTCGATCAAAACCGGCGGCTGCCCGGAAGATTGCGGCTACTGCCCGCAAAGCGCGCATTTCGATGCCGGCGTGCCCGCCAACAAACTCATGGACCTCGAACCCGTGCTGCACGCCGCCCGCGCCGCGCGCGATGCCGGGGCCAGCCGCTTTTGCATGGGCGCCGCCTGGCGCTCGCCCAAGGATCATGATCTGGACCGCGTCGCCGCCATGGTCGCCGGGGTCAAAGCCCTCGGCATGGAAACCTGCGTCACCCTCGGCATGCTCCGCCCCGATCAAGCCGCCCGCCTGAAATCCGCAGGCCTTGATTACTACAACCATAATCTCGACACCTCACCCGAATTCTACGGCGAGATCATCACCACCCGCACCTACCAAGACCGCCTCGACACCCTCGCCGCCGTGCGCGATGCTGGCATTTCCGTCTGCTGCGGCGGCATCATCGGCATGGGCGAAGACCTCGATGACCGCGCAGGCCTGCTCGCCAGCCTCGCCAGCCTCAACCCGCACCCGGAATCCGTGCCGATCAACGCCCTCGTCCGCGTCACCGGCACCAAGCTCGATCACGCCGCCCCGCTCGACCCGCTGGATTTCGTCCGCATGATCGCCGCCGCCCGCATCACCATGCCCGCCTCCATGGTCCGCCTGTCCGCCGGCCGCGAAGCCCTGAGCGATGAAGCCCAAGCCCTCTGCTTCCTCGCGGGCGCCAACTCCATTTTCTATGGCGATACCCTGCTCACCACCGCCAACCCCGCCATCGCCCGGGATAACGCCCTGTTTGATAAACTCGGTATCGCCAAACAAGCCTGATCAAACAAGCCTGATCATACCGGCGTGACCCCGCTCACCCCATCGCCCGATTGGCTCACCGCAGGCTGGAACCATGTCTGGCTGCCCTACGCCCAAATGCAAACGGCGCCGCTGCCCGCCCCCGCCATTCGCACTGAAGGCAGCCGCATCACCCTCGCCGATGGCCGCACCCTGATCGATGGCATCGCCTCCTGGTGGACCGCCTGCCACGGCTATAACCACCCGCATATTCGCGCTGAAGTCGCCAAACAGCTCGAAACCATGCCCCATATCATGTTCGGCGGCCTCGCCCACGAACCCGCTTACCGCCTCGCCACCCGCCTCGCCGCCCTCATGCCCGCCGGGCTGGAGCGCGTCTTCTTCACCGATTCCGGCTCCGTCGCCGTCGAAGTCGCCCTGAAAATCGCCCTGCAATCGCGCCTCAATCACGGCGAAACCACCCGCACCAAATTCCTCGCCTTCCAGGGCGGCTATCACGGCGATACCTTCGCCACCATGGCCGTGTGCGACCCCGAAGAAGGCATGCATAGCCTGTTCGCGGGCATGCTCACCAACCACATCATCGCCCCCCTGCCCACCGACCCCGCCAGCATCGCCGCCTTCGATGCCCTCGCCGCCCGCCACGCGCCCGACCTCGCGGGCATCATCGTCGAACCCCTGGTCCAAGGCGCGGGCGGCATGCGCTTTCACCCGCCCGCAACCCTGCGCCACCTGCGCGCCACCGCCGATCATTACGGCCTAACCCTGATTTTCGATGAAATCTTCACCGGCTTTGGCCGTACCGGCACCCTGTTCGCCTACCAACAATCAGGCGTCACGCCGGACATCATCACCCTCTCCAAAGCCCTCACCGGCGGCACCTCACCCCTCGCCGCCACCATCGTCTCCACCCCCCTGTTCAACGCCTTCCTCGATACCAGCCCCGCCAAAGCCCTGATGCACGGCCCCACCTTCATGGCCAACCCGCTCGGCTGCGCCGCCGCCAACGCCTCGCTCGATTTGTTCGAACGCGAAAGCCGCCTCGAAGCAGCGCACGCCATCGGCCAGCAGCTCAACACCGAACTCGCGCCCCTCCAATCCCTGCCCAACGTGGTCGATGTCCGCGTCATGGGCGCCATCGGCGTCGTCCAACTCAAATCCATTGAAAACCCCGCCGCCCTGCGCACCGAATTCCTGCGCCACGGCACCTGGATCAGACCCTTCCGCGACATCGTTTATCTCACGCCAGCCCTGACCATCAGCCCGGACGAATTGTCACACCTGACAGCGGCGATTGGGACGGTGTTGAAGGGGTGAAGGGAGAAAAAGTTCTTTTTTGAAAAAAAGAACCAAAAAACTTCGGGAGTTGGGAGTGGAGCAGGCGATCAGGAATTCATTTTCCTTTTACGGCTACATCGATTAGGTTGATTTTATGGACTCAACCTACAACCTCAACGGCGCATTTAAGCCGACGATTAAGCGCTTTGCCGATCTTGACGGACCAGATTTCTATCCAACTCCTGACTGGGCAACCTATGCGCTAATCGATAACGAGCGTTTTTTAGGGCGGATTTGGGAACCTGCATGCGGCGATGGGACAATGGCTCGTATACTTGCTGAAACAGGCCTTCCAGTCGACGCTAGTGACCTTTACAACCGCGGCTACGGCGAGAGCGGCCTTGACTTTCTCAATCAGTCAAGGACCGTAGAGAACATCGTTACAAACCCACCCTTCAATTGTGCCGAAGGATTTGTGGAGCAAGGGTTACGACAGTCAACTCACAAGTTATGCCTTTTGCTGCGTTTAGCATTCCTTGAAGGGGCCAACCGCCAACGGACGATATTCGCAAAGGCACCTCCCGCACGTGTTTGGGTATTCAGCGAGCGGATCACATTCTATCCGTCCGGCGCGACTGTCAAAGGAACGGGAACAACGGCTTATGCTTGGTTTATTTGGGACAAAACAATTCAAGGCCGAGGAACTGAGCTGAAATGGCTGCCTCTTGGTTACAAAGCTCGTTATCAATCTTCTAGAAAATGTGATCCCGATATATCTAAGAATCCGATGCTTTTCAAATAGCCCATTCCCTCATCAGTAATTTTTATACCGCCATCAACTTTCTCTGCCCAACCGCGCGCAAAAATTGTTTGCTTA
>JAKBBY010000199.1 GCA_021808315.1 Pseudomonadota bacterium
GTGTCGAGCATACAATAGCGAATCTTCGGCCAGTCTGCATGGTTTGTAATACCGGCGCGTCGAATATCACCCCTGAGTTGCCCAGTGCAAAGCGCATCATTGCGGAATTGCGCAAGGCTCCCCGCGCCGACCAGTTCGACGTGTATATGTGGCTTAAAGGTAAGTTCGAACCAGAAATTTAGCAACGGGCGTTGGGGATGTCGTCGGGGTAGCAAGTGATCGCACGATTGGGGCACGCTGGGTTGGTGCTGATGGGCGCGTAGAGGGGTGGTGGGACACTCAAGCGCACCGCACGAGCTGAAATGGAGCACCATCACCATGAGGATCGCGATCCCTCGGAGGATATCGATCCGCGGGTTGCGTTCTGGGGATGGGGTCAAGCGATTGATGGTGTTAAGGGCGGCATGATGGGGGGTTAGGGTGGTGCAAATTTTTGCGCGTTGAGCGCGGTTTCGAACTGCCCGATATTAAGCTGAAACACGCGCTCTTCGCCGCGCTGTTGCGTCTCGCTGCTGCCTAAGGGCGGCGCAAAGATATATGATTGGGTATATTGATTGCGGATCGTCCGATCAAAGACGATTTTACCGGTTGCGTTGCTCGTGATTTGATAGTGGATGGTCAAATAAAATGTTTCCGGCAGATACGGCAGATAGAGCGGGGGGCCAGCTAAGTGGACGATGGCGCCTGTTAGTGTGTAGGCGCATGATGTTGGTTGGCCCTCAAGCCCGTTGCCGCGCATGGCAAGGGCGAGTGAGGCTGCTAGTTGTTTTTTTGTAACGGTAACGACATTAAACACCATATGGCCTGGAGCGCCGACCTTGACGCAGACATTATGGGCCAACGGCGAGGACTTCATGGCCGGTGTGGCTGGGAACGGCACCAGCAATGCTGATGGTAGCGAACAACCTGCCAAAAGAGCCAACATGGGCAGGTTGATCGCCAGCTTGGTGATGGATTTTAAATTCATGCACCTCATCCTGGTGGTATGGTTGTCTCAAATTTTTGCTTGTCACTGGGTCACGCTGAGCGCCGATGTTATCGGCATCGTTATCGTAATACCGTTATCATAACGATATGTCGAGCCTTGGTGGTTGGGCAGGACGTGGATCTGTGCGCGTCATTGCGCGAAAAGTTTTTGCTGCTTTTTTCAAAAAGCAGGCTTTTGCGCGCTATGATGCGGCTTGGATGGCGGTGGCGAGGGCTTGGGCGGTGCAGGCGTAGCCTTGGTCGTTGAGGTGCATGTGGTCGGGGGCGAGGAAGGGGTGGAGATGGGGCCAGCTGCGCATCAGGTGGTCGCGGGAGAACAGGTTGACGTGGGATTCCAGCGCGAGCTGGGCGAGGGTTTGGTTGATGCGGGCGTTATCGGGCTGGTGGCGGAGTTTATCGGAGCGTTGGTTATCCATCAGGATGATGTCGGCACCTGAGGCTTTGAGGCGGTGCAGGCCGATGCGCACGAGGCGGGCGAAGATTTGCGGGGGTTCGCCCCTTGCTGCGGCGTTGGCGCCGACTTGCCAGATGATCAGTTGCGGGCGGAGCGAGAGGATATCGCTTTGCATGCGTTGGTCTTCGCGCTTGGCGTCTTCGCCGTTGATGCCGCGATTGATGACGCTGATTTCGGCACCGGGGAGCGCGGCGGTGAGATCATCTTGCAGTTCGGCGGGGTAGGAATCGGCGGGGTCGCTCGCCATCGCGCCGGCGGTGGAGGAGGAGCCGAGGGCGGCGATGATGATCGGGCGGTGTGCGGCGAGGGCGGCTTTGAGCGCGGGCAGATGCAGGGTTTGGCGCGGGGATGGCGGGCAGGTTGGCGCGGCGGCGGCGCTGAGGCCCGGGGTCAGGAATGGCGCGAGGAAAGCGGCGAGGAGCGTGGCGCGCAAGCGGCTGCGGCGGGGCGCGTTAAGCGTCAGCATGGGGGTGCGGATCCTTGGGTTTGCTGTCTTTGAGTTTGTACCACGCGCCGAGGGCGGCGATGGCCCAGAGGAGCGACAGGCCGGCGGCGTTGACGAAGAGTTGGGCGAGCCAGCCGGGATCGGTTTCGAGGATGGCGCGGCCAAGGAAGGAGAGCAGGATGCTCGCGCAATAGGTGCTGAGCCCGTATTGGCCGATCAGGATGAAGAGGGCGGCGGCGCGGCTGCGCATGATGGGGTGATCGGCGCGGAAATGGCGGGCGGCGAGCCAAGCGAGGGCGAGGATGGAGGCGAGGCGGTACGGGTGCAGGCCGGATTTGTCGATATTGCGGATGAGCGGCGCGATCAGGGTGGGGACGTGGCGGGCGAGGCGCGGTTCGATCCAGGTGGTGAGCAGGATGATAAAGCCGAGGGCGAGGGTGGCGATGGCCAGGGCATCGGTGCTGCGGGGCGGGAGGTTGGGGCGACCATAGCGGGCGAAGCTCATGCCGAGCACGAACAGGAATTGCCAGGTGAGTGGGTTGAAGAACCAGCCATGGCCGGAGGCGGTGGGCAGGTTCCAGCCGAACAGGCGGGCGCCGACATAGAGGGCGAAGCTGCTGAGCAGGAGGATGCGCGGGTGGCGGAGCAGGATGAGCAGCGGGGCGATGCCGGCCATGATGGCGACATAGAGCGGCAGGACGTTGAGATAGGCCGGTTGGTAGGTGAGGAGCACGAGGTGGATTGAGGCGCGGAGGGGATTGGCGATGAAGGCTTGCAGGCCGATGGCGGCGAGGTAGTGCGGGCGGTGGAACTGGTCCGCGAGGGCGGAGACCAGGGCGATGAACAGCACGGCGAGGAAGATGTGGGCGATATAGAGGGTCCAGGCGCGGCGGGCCATGTCGGCCCCGGCGGAGAGGGGGCCGGCGCGATCGAGTTTGCGGCCATAGACCAAGGCGGCGGCGAAGCCTGCGAGCAGGATGAAGATTTCGGTGGCATCGTTCAAAGCGAGGTTGCGCACGGTGAAGCGGGCGAGGGTATCGTGCGGGATATGGTCCAGAAAAATGCAGAACAGGGCGATGCCCCGGAAGAAATCGACGCGCAAATCGCGCCCGGTGCCACGGATGAGGGTCATTCGATCAATATTGGTTTCGCGCGAATCGATTGATCCGAGCGACACTAATGAAATTGATCGGCAAACAAAGGCGAGAGCGCGATTGATGCGGCGCAATCATGCTCTAGGCCTCTCGGCGGGCGGAAAGAGCGAGGGCGAGGGTGCCATCATCGAGGATGTCGATCGCGCCGCCGACGGGCACGCCTTGGGCGAGGCGGGTGACGCGCACGCCGATGGGTTTGAGGCGTTCGGCGAGGTAATGGGCGCTGGCCTGGCCTTCGACGGTGGAGGGGAGTGCGAGGATGATTTCCGGGGCTTCGGCGAGGCGGGCGAGCAAGGGGGCGATGCGTAATTGATCGGGGCCGCGCCCGGCGATGGGCGAGAGCAGGCCGCCGAGCACGTGGTAGCGACCGCGAAACAGGCCCGCGCGTTCGAGCGCCCACAGATCGGCGACGGTTTCGACCACGCAGATGATCGGCTCGCGGGTGGGGTCGGCGCAGATGGCGCAGGGGTCGGTGCCATCGAGGGTGCCGCAGATGCGGCAATTTTGCACGTTGGTGGCGGCGTCTGCCATCGCTTGGATCAGCGGGATTAGTCTTTGTTCCTTGTCGCTCAGCAGGCGCAGCACGATGCGCCGGGCGCTGCGCGGGCCGAGGCCGGGGAGACGACCGACGAGCTGGATCAGGCGTTCGATTTCCGGCGCACTCATGGTTCAGCGATAGCGTGTGGCGCGCGGGGCTGCAATCGGTATAAGGTTGGGTGGAGTAAGGTTGGGCGGATCAATGAGGAGCAAAAAAATGGCTGAGCGGGATTATCCGTTTCAATTGAGCGATGCGGCGTGGCGGGCGAAGCTGAGTGCGGATCAGTATCGGGTGATGCGCGGGCATGGCACCGAGGCGCCGGGGAGTTGCGCGCTGCTGAGCGAGAAGCGGGCGGGAACCTTCTCCTGTGCCGGGTGTGGTGCGCGGTTATTTGAGACGGCGACCAAGTTTGAGAGCGGCACGGGCTGGCCGAGTTTTGATGCGCCGGTGGCGGGCAGTGTGGAGAGCACGATCGATCGTTCGCACGGGATGGTGCGCACCGAGGTGCATTGCGCGCGCTGCGGCAGCCATCTCGGCCATGTGTTCAATGATGGGCCAGGACCAAGCGGGCTGCGCTATTGCATTAACGGGATTGCGATGGATTTTACGCCCAGTTAGACCCGCTCACATGA
>JAKBBY010000200.1:0-1637 GCA_021808315.1 Pseudomonadota bacterium
GGGCTTGCAGATAAGATTGATCGATCATTAGGTCAGCAGCGGGGGCGGGTTGACGGGGAGCGGGTTGGTTCATAGCTAAGGATGACAGCCCGATGCGGTTCGCGCGCCGGGAGGGTATTTCATTCCACCAATTTGCGGAGGATAACCATGGCGTTCGAACTCCACTCGCTGCCCTATGCGCATGGCGCGCTGGCGGCTCATGGCATGAGCCAAGAGACGTTGGAACTGCATCATGGCAAGCATCATCAGGCCTATGTCACGGCTCTGAACGGGTTTGTCGAGAAGAATCCAGATCTGCAGGGCAAGACCCTGGAGGAAATCATCCACTTCACCCACGGCAAGGCCGATCTGGCACCGGTGTTCAACAATGCCGGGCAGGATTGGAACCACAAATTATTCTGGTCATGCATGTCGCCGACGGATGGTGGGAAAATTCCTGGCAAGCTGGAAGCCAAGCTGATTGAGGATTTCGGCGGCGTGGCCCAATTTAAAGAGGCGTTCAAAACTGCCGCAACGACCCAATTTGGCTCGGGCTGGGCGTGGTTGATCCTAAAGGCCGACGGCAAATTGGCGGTGACCAAAACGCCGAACGGCTCGAACCCGTTGGCGACGGGCGAAGGGCATGCGCTGCTCGGGCTCGATGTGTGGGAGCATTCTTATTATTTGGATTTCCGTAATCGCCGTCCGGATTACGTGACCAACTGGCTCGATAAATTATGCCATTATGAGCATGCCGAATATCGGATGCATCATAAAGGCTAAGGGATAGCGAAAGGCCGCGCCCGGCTCGGGCGCGGCTTTTTTATTTCGCCGGTTTTTTGGCCGCGGGCTTGGTGTCATTGGCCGGGGCATCGGCTTTGCCACCGGTCAGCACGGTGGTGATGGTGCTGCGCAGCACGGTCACGCGCATATTGGGCGCCAAATCAACCTCGATTTCCTCAGCGCCCTCCGGTGCTTTGGCGACTTCAGCGATGATGCCCCCGGCGGTGACGACCTTATCGCCGCGTCGGATGGCAGCGAGCCGGGCTTTGAGCGATTTTTGCGCGGTTTGTTGTGGACGGATCAACAAAAAATAGAACACGAGAATGATCAACACGATCGGGCCGAAATTGATCAATGTCGCGAGCGTGCTGTCGGGGGCCGTGGCGACGCCCAGGGCGGCCTGTGCAAAAAGAGGGTTGGTCATGCTTGGTCCTGATTTGTGGCTTTGAACGCCGCGGACCATAGATGGCGCGGGCGGCACGTCAAGCAGGGGCGTTCCGATGAGGGATCACGGTTTGGTTGGGAGATAGTGATGAGTGATGCGACGATGACAGCGTTGCTGGAGCGGATTGCGACGGCTTTGGAGCGCCTAGCGCCCACGCCCCCCAAAGCCGTGGCGCTGGATATGGCGGATGGGTTCGTTTGGCACGCGGATACAGGCAGCCTCGCGCCGGTAGCGCAGATTGCCCATGTGGGCATTGATTTATTGCAGGGCATTGATCGCCCCAAGGCGCTGCTGGTTGAAAATACAAGGCGGTTTGCGCGCGGATTGCCCGCGAATAACGCGATGCTGTGGGGCGCGCGCGGCACCGGGAAATCCTCCTTAGTCAAAGCGGCGCATGCGCTGGTGAACCGGGAATCCGACGCGGGGCAGG
>JAKBBY010000200.1:1647-4205 GCA_021808315.1 Pseudomonadota bacterium
ATTGAAACACTTCCCGTATTGCTTGGATTATTGCGCGGCCAGACGAGGCGCTGCATCATCTTTTGCGATGATTTGAGCTTTGAGCGGGAGGATGCCGCTTATAAGGCGCTGAAATCGGTGCTGGATGGTGGGATCGAGGGGCGGCCAGAGCATGTATTATTCTATGCGACCTCCAACCGCCGACATTTGATGCCGCGCGACATGATCGAGAATGAGCGGGAACGGGCGGTGCATGCCTCCGAGGCGGTGGAGGAGAAAGTTTCACTGTCTGATCGCTTTGGCTTGTGGATCGGGTTTCATAATATCGATCAGACCCAATATCTCGCAATGATCGATGGGTATGCGGCGCATTATCGCTTGCCGATTGAGCAAACAGCTTTGCATGCGGCAGCGCTGGAATGGGCGGTGACGCGGGGCGCGCGGTCCGGCCGGGTGGCGTGGCAATGTGTGCAAGACGTGGCCGGGCAGTTGGGGGTTCGGCTGGAGGGTTGATTCGGCGAAAAATGCCGGTCGTGCGGTGGGATTGCGGGGTTGAGGGGCAAAATTCGCTATCGTTGGATTAATTATTGCAATCGATTGCAAAATTATCGCAACAGCTCTCTTGGATATAAGATTGATTATTCTAAAATGAATGTCAAATTAATTATTTAATTGCGTTTATTGGGATTTTAATCTGTTTTGATAACGATTTGATAATTGGTTTGCGGTTTTAATTTTGTTGCAAAATCAAGGCAGTAAACTGATCGAGCGGTTTGGATTCATCAGGCGGAGATCGGGCTGTGGCACATGGCTGATCAGCGAAATTGACTGTTCAACGCCTTGGCCCTATGTCCATCGCGGCTTAACAATCTCGACAGATCGCTTTGCCTGTTGCTCCCGCGCCGTGGCGGCTTGAAAAGCTTCTTCAGGACGGAAAAACAGCCTTCGGACCGGTCGCATATTCATGCGGCTTGATGCGAAGTTTTAGGTGTCGGTTGAACTATTGTTGCTGATTTGAATTGCGCAAAGGGGTGCCACCCGTGCAATTCGATAAGACTGGCACAGTACGAGGGGGACTTTGAGTGGATTTTGCTGGCGATCGCAGACCAAGTACGGGTAAAATAGTCGGAATTATTGCCGTTCTCTTGCTGCACGTCTTTTTGATTTATGCGCTGGTCAGCGGTTTGGCGACGAGTGCTGTTGAATTGATCAAAAAGCCGCTGGAGATCAAGATTATCAAGGCGACACCGCCGCCGCCGCCGCCACCGCCCAAGGTGGTGCTGCCGCCGCCGCCGCCACTCGCGGCACCGCCGCCGCCTTATGTGCCGCCGCCGCTGATCCATATTCAAGCGCCGCCGCAGACGGTGTTTGCGATCACCACGACGAAAAAACCGACCGCACCGCCTGCCACCGCACCAGCGGCGCCGAACACCAATGTCGGTGTCGTGTGTCCGAACGTCGTGCAAATTGCAGGGAATTTGTCGCGGCAATTTGGTCGGATCTCACAAGAGACGGGCGTCAACCGGGCCAATGTCACGGTTGAGGTGACGATTTCACCGACCGGTCAGGTGAGCGCACCGCGTATCGTGTCCTCGAGTTCGGGCGCGATGAATGATCTTGCTATTCGCGGTGCGGCGCAATTGCGATGCAAAGGACAGGGTCAGGCGGTCAACGTCATGGTTCCGTTCGAATTCCGCTCGGCCAACTGATCAGGGCTTCAACCAATGCTCGATATCTTACGTTTCTTGTCCACCCATTCACCTGAGAGACCTGCTATGAACATCAAGAAATTGGCGCTTCCCCTCGTTTTCGCTGTGGCGCTGGGCGCTGGCGGAAGTTTCGCCACCATCGGCACCGCGATCGCACAATCCTCGACCCCCGCGCCGGTGGCGCCGCCGGTGGCACCGCCCGCGACGGCGACGACGAACGCGACCACGAACGCGACCACGAACGCGACGACCAACGCCACGACCAACGCCACGACGAACGATACCACCAACGCGACGACCAACAGCGCGACGACAAACAGTGCGACCACCAATAGCGCGACGACGAACAGTGCGACGACCAACAGTGCGACGACGCCGGCGGCAACGCCGCCGATTGCGCCGCCGAGCGGCGGCGGCATTACCACGACGCATGTGGCTAATCCGTATGGTTTGGGTGCGCTGTGGGATTCTGGCGATTTCGTTGCGCGCGGCGCTTTGGTGTTGCTCGCGCTGATGTCCATGGGGAGCTGGTATGTGATGATCACCAAGGCGCTGCAGCAGGGCAAGATGCTGCGCGAGGGCAAGCTGGTTGCTGGTGATTATTGGACCAAGAATTCGGTGCGCACCGCGGCATCGACGCTCAAGCAAGGCACGGCGTTCCAATTTGTCGCGCAAGCCGGTGTTGATGCGTTGGATAACCATGTCGGTCTGCTCGACAAGGTTGACATTGCCTCGTTCGCTGAGAGCTCGGTGCAGGATGGCGTCGATGTGGTGCAGAGCCGGATGCAAGAGGGTCTTGCGCTGCTGGCGACGGTGGGTTCGACCGCGCCGTTCGTTGGGTTGTTCGGCACGGTTTGGGGCATTTATCAT
>JAKBBY010000201.1 GCA_021808315.1 Pseudomonadota bacterium
TAACATTCCAATCCGCGATGAGATTGATCTTTCGCTCACTCTCGCCTGACCGATGCCAACCTCCTCACGCCTCCTCCACCCCAGCAAACCCCGCCAAATATCTCTCTAACGCCGCCCGAAACCCACTAATCCCCTTATACGAAGCCACCGCATCCGGCAGCCCCGCCAGCGCACCCAGCAGCGATGCCGCCGCGCCCGGCACGGCGGCCACTGCGCTCAACCGATGCTGATAGGTGCGGATGGTAAACATAATCGCGCCCGTCTGCGGCAACCGGCTCAGCGTTTGCCGCTCGATGCGCAAGGTGAGCATCGCCCCGGCATTCGCCGTGGTGATCGCCCGGTGCGGATGATCAGCCTCCGGCTGAAACAACGCAGGATCATCATGGATCGACCAATTCATCCGCGCCACCAGCCGTCCTGGTTTGAGTAAACCGAGAAACCGATCAACCGGCCCGCTCAAGGCTCGCGCATAGTCAGGCACCGGCCCATGGATTGCGCTCAAGGGCTGCCCGATTTTATCGGCCAACCGCCAGCGCGACGGAAAACATAGCACCGCCGCCGCCAGCAGCGGGCAGGGGGCGGGGGTCAGCAGGCAAATATCCTCCACCACCAACCGCCCCGCCACCGCAAGCCGATCACCATCGAGCCGATCCAGCGCCCAGGTCTCGCCGGTCAAATGATTGGTCAGTATATCGCCGCACCGGCTGAACCAGGCTGCGCGATCAGCGCATAAATGCGCAACCAGCACCGCCAGCGCCTCGGCGCGCATCGCGTCCGATCCGGGCGTGACCGCTAACACCTCATCGCGCCGCGTCGCCAGCAAAAGCCGCCGCTGCGCCATCTGCTCCAAATATTGATCGTCAAAAGCCGTGAGCTGCGCCAAGTTTTGGGCGATCAAGCCCATCGCCGGGCGATAGGCGCCCGCTTGAAACGGCAGATAGATCGGCACCGGCGGGAGAAATTCGTTCACCCCCAATCGCTCACCCCAATCGTTCACCCCAACCGCATGCGCCGCACCAGCCCCGGCTTGTCGCCCGCGGGCACCGGCGGCTTGAGTAACGCCTCGACCGAGGCCCCGCGATCCACATGGCCATCACGGGTGAAGTTCTCATGATTTTCCTCAATCGCCGCCAAATCATAGAGATAATTCACCATAATCCCATAGGATTCCTGATAGCCGCGCGGCGTCGGATTGGCCATCCAATTAATCCGCTCCAGCCGCGCCCCATTGCCCAAATGGAATTTCGCGACCGGATCAATCCGCCAATACGCCGCCGTGCCGGTCAAATAGCGCGCACACAGCCGCAATAAAATCGGCTGCAAGGCCGATGCGGCCTCAAGCTGTTCGGCGTTCTGCGCGCAGGCCAGCGCCGCGCGCGCCGCCGCTTGCGTGTCGGGCGCAGCCATTTCGGCCAGCACCGCCGCGCCATGCGACCCTTCCAGCCAAGTGCGAAAGCCCGGCACCGGTGACAGGGTGGAGAAATGGCGCACATTCGGCAATTCGCTCCGCAATTCCTCAACCACTTGCTTGATCAGCAAATTGCCGAACGAAATCCCCCGCAGCCCATCCTGACAATTGGAAATTGAGTAGAAAATCGCGGTGTCCGCCGCCTGCGCGCGCGCGCGCTGCGCCGCCTCATCGGCATCGCGGTCGAGCAAAGCGGTCACCGATCCGGCCAAGCCCTGCACCAAAGCCACCTCGACGAAAATCAACGGCTCGCCGGGCAGCGCCGGATGAAAAAATCCAAAACAGCGCCGGTCGGCGGCCAAGCGGCGGCGCAAATCCTGCCAATCCTGGATTTCATGCACCGCCTCATAGGCGATCAATTTTTCCAAAATCGCCGCGGGTGTCTGCCAATCAATCCGGCGCAATTCCAAAAACCCGCGATTGAACCAAGAGGCGAACAAATGCCGTAAATCCGCATCCAACCGCTTTTGCGCGGGGTTAGCGCCCCGCCGCGCCAGCACATCGCGCCGCAGCGCAATCAGCGCCGCCGTGCCGCCCGGTGCCATATTCATCCGCCGCAGCAATTCCTGCCGGGGCGGCTCGGCGGCTTCCGCCAGCAAAAAACTCGTCTCCGCAGTCGGCGCTTCCAGATAGCGCGAAGCAGCCGCCCGCAGCGCCGCCGGATCCGGCACAAACCCATCGCCCAAATAGGTGCAGAACGCGCCAAGCTGCTCCGCGCTGAGCGCGCCCAGCACCGCGAGCAATTCTTGCGCAATCGCCGCCCCCGAAGCCTCGCCGCGCTCGGAAATCAACGATGAAGCCAGCAATTTGGCATAATCGAGCGGGTCAGGCCCGGCACTGCCCGGCCCCGCACTCCGGCGCGTGCGCTCGGCAATCGCGGCGAATAAGCCCGCCAGCCAAGCGCGCGTGCCCGGCCCGCGTCCCGAAGGCGCAAAATGAGGGCGATCAGGGGGCGAGGCTAAATTCATGGCGATGCTCCAAGCGGGTCCGCCTCAAAGCTACCACAACGCTAAATCGACGCGATAGGGCTATTTGGGGGCACCAAGCGGATCGGCGCTAAGCGGATGAGCTGATCACCGCAGGGTGCGGCTCTCACCGCACCCTGTTGCTGCAATCAGTTCAGAATAATCTCAACCCGCCGATTTTGCGGCTCGCGCACACCCGGCCCGGTCGGCACCAGCAAATGGGTCTCGCCAAAGCCTTTGATTTCAATATCCTGCTTGGGCACACCATCGGTCACCAGCTTGGCCGCCACCGCATCCGCGCGCCGGAGCGACAATCTCTGATTATAGGCCACCGTGCCGGAGGTGTCGGTATAGCCATTCACATGCAACGCCGTCACCTGCGTGCTGCGCGAGGCCTGCGCCGCCTGCCCGATGATTTGATCCGCCCGCGGCGTCAAATTCGCTTTGTTCCAGTCAAAAAACACCAGATAGGTGCGGGCGGGTGCCGGGGCAGGGGTCGCCACCGGCATCGGCGCGGGGGCTACCGGTGCGGGCGGCGGCGGGGCAAAATGGTGCAAGAAGCCAATACCCACCGAATTTTCCGACAATTTGATGCTATCAATCCCACCGCCCGGCAGCAGCGGGCTGGTCGCGCCCGAAACACTGTTCTGGAACGCATGGAACACGGTCAGCGTCACATCGTTTTGCCGCGAAAAATGATAGGTCAAACCAGCAGAAACCTGATTTTCCACCACACCCGGTGCGAGAATGTTAAACGTCACATTCTGCGATGTCACCGGATTGTCCGAATGGGCATAGCCCGCGCGCACGGTGAAGCGTGGGTCAATTTTATAGGCGACACCCGCTTTATACACATTGATATTGCGCCAACCGAAACCCGGCCCGTTCGCGGCCCCGAGCGGTGCTTGCGCCGTGCTCTGATTGCCAACCGAGGGCACATCCGCATAGAAAATGCGCTGGAAATCAGCGGCAACCATCAATTGCGGCGTGATTTTATAGGCCGCGCCGACAGAGAAACTCGCCGGCACGTCAAACCCACCCTGCCCGGCAAACAGCCCGGCATATTTCTTGAACCGCTCCATATCAGCCTTGGGCGAATAGGTGCCGCCCACCGAGAATTGCGGCGTCACCTGCCAAAACACCCCGACTTTCACGCCGATGCCGAGCGAGCCATCGCCACCGCGATTGCTCACAGCATTCGGATTCGATGAATAAGCCTCAAAAGGCTGCACCCCGTCGGCCAAGAATGTCTGATAAATAATCTGCGGCGAAACCGCGACCGCCAGGGTCGGCGTCACCCGATAGGCAATGCTTGGCGCCACGATCACCTGCGCCACATTCACCCCGAGATGCCCCGGCCCGCACAGCAAATTCCCCGGCTGCAACTGCCCGGTCTGCGGGTTGGGGCATTTCAGCGCCCCACCCGGATAATCGGTGTTCAACCCGCCATTGGCATAAATGGTCAACCCGAACGACCATTGATCGTTGATATGGGTGTTATAGCCAATGTCCGGAATCAGGAAGTTATCGTCCTTGCTGACCGATGACCCGTTCAACCCAAAGGCATTATCGATTCGGCTGGCACTGCGGATCGGATTGAAAAACGTCCCGCCAATCGAGAAACTTTCGCCCGCAAACGCAATGCTCGCCGGGTTATTCGCCCCGCCCATCGCGCCCGTCACCACGCCATCCGAGGCGCCGCCCATCGCCACCACTTTCTGCCCATACCCGGTCTGAAAATAACCCGACGTCG
>JAKBBY010000202.1 GCA_021808315.1 Pseudomonadota bacterium
GAATGATGGCGAGGTCGCCGAAGATGCCGCGTTCCATCACGTAATGGCGGCCGTCAAATTCGCGGGTTTCTTTGCCTTTGGCGACCTCGGTGCCGTAGCCGGTCGCGGTGAAAAAGGCGGGGATGCCCGCCCCGCCAGCGCGAATGCGTTCGGCGAGGGTGCCTTGCGGATTGAACTCGATTTCGAGTTCACCGGCCAGATATTGCCGGGCGAAGGTGGCGTTTTCGCCGACATAGGACGAGATCATCCGGCGCACTTGCCTTGTTTCCAGCAAAATGCCGAGGCCGGTGCCATCGATCCCGGCATTGTTGGAGACGATGGTGAGATCGCGCACGCCGCTGTCGCGAATGGCTTCGATCAGCGTGTCGGGGATGCCGCAAAGGCCGAAGCCGCCGGAAAGGATGGTCATGCCGTCGCGCAAAATGCCGGCGAGGGCTGCGGTGGCGTTGGGATAGATTTTGCCCATGTTTAGCGCTCGACGCACATGGCGACACCCATGCCGCCACCGATGCAGAGCGTGGCGAGACCTTTATGGGCGCTGCGCCGTTGCATTTCGTGCAGCAAGGTCACCAGGATACGCGCCCCCGAAGCGCCGATGGGATGGCCGATGGCAATGGCGCCGCCATTGACGTTGACCTTGCTGGGATCGAGATGCAGGCCTTTATTGACCGCGCAAGCCTGGGCGGCGAAGGCTTCGTTGGCCTCGATCAAATCGAGATCATCGACGGTCCAACCGGCGCGTTCGAGGGCTTTTTGCGAGGAGGGGATGGGGCCGGTGCCCATTACAGCCGGATCGACCCCGGCGGTGGCAAAGCTGGCGATGCGCGCGAGCGGGGTGAGGCCACGCCGCGCCGCTTGGGCGCTGCTCATGATGACCAAGGCCGCCGCGCCATCATTCAGGCCGGAAGCGTTGCCTGCGGTCACGGTGCCGTCCTTGGAGAAAGCGGGTTTGAGCCGCGCCATGGTTTCGGCGGAGGAATCGTGGCGGATATATTCATCGTCACTGACCACCACATCGCCTTTGCGTCCGGCGATGGTGACGGCGGCGATCTCGTCTTTAAATTTGCCGGATGTTTGGGCGGCTGAGGCTTTTTGCTGCGAGGCGAGGGCCAGCGCGTCTTGTTCATCGCGGGTGATCTGATAGGCGCGGGCGACGTTTTCGGCGGTGGTGCCCATGTGGTAGCCGTAGAACGCGTCCCACAGACCGTCTTTGATCATGGTGTCGATGAATTTCATATCGCCCATTTTGGTGCCGGCGCGCAGATGCGCGCAGTGCGGGCTGAGCGACATGCTTTCCTGGCCGCCGGCGATCACGATATCGCTTTGGCCGGACATGATTTGCTGGGCGGCGAGGGCGACGGCGCGCAGGCCTGAGCCGCAAACTTGGTTGATGCCAAAGGCGGTTTTGCTATCGGGGATACCGGCATTCCGGGCGGCTTGGCGGGCTGGGTTTTGACCGGCCCCGGCGGTGAGCACCTGACCGAGAATGACTTCATCGACATCATCCGGCGATAGGCCAGCGCGGGTGATGGCGGCCTTCAGCGCAACTTCGCCCAAGACATGGGCTGGTGTGTTGGCAAAGGCGCCGTTGAAACTACCGACCGGCGTGCGGGCGGCGGCTACGATAACGATATCGTTCATGATGTTCCCCTCCTGGCTCTTCGTGATGGTCTAACCGATTTATCGCGCCGCCGCTACAGTGTGGCCAGCCATTGCCGGAATGGCTGCCACAGCGCTTTTTCGGCCTGCATGCCCGCGACCATGCCGATATGGCCAGCTTGTGGCTCGTGCAGGGTGGTGCGCGGGATCAGGTCGGCGAGCGGCTTGGCGGCGGCGGGCGGCACCAAGCGGTCACGCGATGGGGCGACGATCAGGGCCGGGCAGGGGATTTGCCGGGGATCAACCGGCAAACCGGCGACGCGCCATTGCCCGCGCATCGGCGCGTTGGCGCCATACCATTGGCCCAAGGTCTCGCGGGCGATTGGTGCTGCGAGCGGCACGCCGTCATTGAGCCAATCTTCCAGCGCGACGAAACGCTGGGCGCGCGCGCTATTGGGATCGAGATCGGCGAAGCTGCGATATTTCTCGCTCACCCCGAGCGGGTCGAGCATGGCGAACAAGGTTTGCAGCGCATCGATCGGCAGGGTTTCGCTGGCGGCCAGCATCGGCTCCATCATGGCAAGGCTGGCGGCGAGGCTGCGCGCGCCATCGGGGTTATCGGCATGGAAATCCCAGGGCGTGGCGAGCAAGGCGAGGCCGCTGATGCGTTGGGGGTTGCTTTGGGTGATGCGTTGCGCGCTGGCCAAAGCGAGCAGGCCGCCCATGCAAAAACCCGCGAGCACCACCGGCCCCTCGATGGCGGCCAGCGCCCGATCCAGCCGCCCGGCGATGTAATCGGTCAGGGTGAATTGTCGCTCCACAACCCCTGGCCAGCCCCAATCGAGCAGCATTGGGTGAGCGCCGTGGGCGGCGAGGTAGCGCATGAACGAGGCTTGTTCATCGAGATCGAGAATATAGGCGCGATTGACCAGGCTCGGCACGAACAGCACCCGTGGCCCGCTGCCGCCGTAATCGAGTAATCTGGTTTCGCCTTCGGCCCAGATTGCGGGTGGGTCGGTCAAATGGCGCTGATAATCATGGCGCCGATAGGCGGCGATCCCGGCGATCAAGGCTTGGTCGGGACCGCTGGCGGCGCTGACCAGGGCGCTGGCGAGGGCGGGATCAGTCGCGGCGCGGCGGGTGATCTCGATCCAATGCGGCCAATCGGGTTTCGAGGTCGGCGATGCGCTGGTGTAAGCGCGCGAGGGTAAGTGGATCAGCGCCCGGCTCGCCGCCAGGGTGAGATGCAGGAGCAGCGGGCGCGGGCCACGCCGGGTCATCGGTCCTGGTTGATCGGGGCGGGTGCTGGTCATGGCTGCGCGCCGCGCAGGCCGCTTGGGCGGCGATGGTTTGTCCCGCTATGCCGGCCCAGAACCCGATCAGCTTGGCCCAATGCTCCTGCGCCTCGCGATCGCGCGCGAGGGCGGTCAATTCGCTTTGCCATAGCGTGACCCAATCTTGGGCCAACTTGGCCAAATTGGGCATATCGGGTTCGGCGGGGTTGGTCATCATGCATTCCAGATCACTGCGCTGCCCATGATGTTTGCCATACCGCATCTATCGCCCGGTAATCTAGTTCATTCCGATGACGCTCGGGGTGGCGGGTGTGTGGGGCGTGATGGGAGCGCCACGGCATCGCTCTGGTCAAGCGCGCCATGCTCTGTCATGGTTCGCCAAGGCAGCGCCCTGGCCCTGGGGGCTGCGTGTTGAAAGGGTCACGCCAATGCAACAAGATCATGAAGCCCCGCCAGAACCGCCGGTGGTTGTTAAAAAATACGCAAACCGGCGCCTCTATAATACCGAAACATCAAGCTATATCACGCTCGATACCTTGGCGGACATGGTGCGCGCGGGCCGCCATTTCGTGGTGTCGGACGCCAAGACCGGCGAGGATATTACCCGTGCGGTGCTGACCCAAATCATCGTCGAGGAGGAAAGCAAGGATGATCGGGCGATGTTGCCGATCAATTTTTTGCGCCAACTGATCGGGCTGTATGGCGATAATTTGCAATCGGTGGTGCCGCGCTATCTCGATTCCGCCATGAGCCAATTTGGCCGCCAGCAGCGCCAGATGCGCGAGGCGATGCAACAAACCGTGCAGCAGACCATGCAACAGACCATGGGCCGGTTTCTGCCGCCCGGCATGGAGGAGATCGGGCGGCAAAATATCGCAATGATCGAGCGGGCGATGGGTCTGTTCGCGCCGTTCGCGACGGCTGAGGGCGGCACCGCGCCGATGGATGAGCGCGACGAGGAAATTCGCACGTTGCGCGCTGAAGTCGAGCGGCTGCAAGCCGAATTGGCCCATACCCAGCGATCATCGAAGCAGGGCGGCTGAGGGATGGTGAGCCATCATGGCTGAAGCGCCCGGCCAGCCCGGCTTGGCGCCCCGCTGGACCTCCAGCGCCAAAGACGGGGTTGGCACGGCATTATCGCCGCTGAGCAATGTCTGGTTCACGCTCAGCCATGGTATTCTCGATGAGATTTATTTTCCCCGCGTCGATCAGGCCTGCACCCGCGATTGCGGCCTGATCGTGACCGATGGCCATGCGGGCGGCTTGTTTGCCGAGGAAAAGCG
>JAKBBY010000203.1 GCA_021808315.1 Pseudomonadota bacterium
CGAATAATTGTTTTCAGCGTTCTCACCTGCGTGATACGACCCAAAGGTAGCTTGAGGGTTATAAGTGAAAATGCCGGGTGTCGTCGGAAAATACTGACCAGGACCAATATTCGGTCCATAGCTCAAATAAGGAACTTGAAAGGTGGTTTGATACGGAAACGCCGGATTAAACAACACATCATTGGCATTGAGGAAACTGGAGAACTTATTGGTGCTCCGCAAGAAAAATGCATGCGCACTCAAGATCAAGTGACTATTAACATAAGTCCGATCACCCAAGATCACGGTCAGATATTTGTCGTTCTGCCGGAGATAGGTCAGCGACTTCGGGAAATTATAGGTGTAATTCTGACTAATCAGCGGCACCGGCAACGGTGCGCTCGTGTCATAACCACGGTCCCGATTGTAAATCACCGTCGCCGTCAAACGCGACAAACCATAATTATACGGCTTGATCGCCGCCCCCATCAAATCTTCATACTGGTTACTCGTTGCGGTCTGATAACCCGAAGAGAAACCTTGATTATAACGGAGCAGGAAACGCGGCGCATCCGGCGAATTATACAATTTACCGGTATTGATCTCGAAACCGTAATTATAGGTATCGAACGAACCATAGCTACCAAAAACCTTCGCATAACGCTTTTTCGAAGGTGTTTTCGTAGTATACGCAATCGTGCCACCGACGGTCGCAAAACCAGCGCGGTCCGGCGGCGCAATACCCGGATAAATCGTCGAGCCACTAATCTGGCCGAGCGTTACTGGCGCGCCATTATTGTTGGTCAGGAACCCGCCCGCACCGCCATATAGCAAGTCGTTGATCGGCACACCGTCCAACGTATCGGCCAACTGGCTGGCGCGCACACCGCGCACCGTCAGCACTGGCAATTTTTGCCCAACGCCCGATTGATATTCGTTGACCGACGGGGTTTGCGCGAGAACCGACTGAATCGAGCCGGTATGCTCAACCGCCTTAATTTGATCCGGCGTAATCACCGAGATCGCGTTGGCAACGTTCTTTTCTTTCAGCAGCAGTTTCTTGTAGAAAACCTTAATCGCCTGAATACTCTGCGTATTCTGCGCCGGCGTCGCAGCACTACCCGCAGGGCTGGTCGCGCTGGCGGCAGGCGCCGTTTGCGCCCAAACCCGCTGCGAGAACACCATGCCGCTCGCAACCGAGCACGCCGTCAAAATCACCAAACGCTTGCGCGTCGAAACTGCTCTCATCACAACTCCCCTGCCCATTTGGGCTCTTGAAAATTCCCGGCGCCAATCCCTGAATTCAGCACCGTCGCCCATGATCCAACGTGACACCAACGTCCCGCACCGCCTTCATTCTGATGACGAAGGCATTACAGTTGCGTGTATCTGGCATGACAGCAGCGCGCCTGCCAAGGGTCTTTTTGCAACACCCCGCCATAAATCTTCCTCAATTCACCCGGCACACCACCACTAGAGATCGAAGAAGCCCGTTAAAATTTCTTTATTTCCCCCAAATTCAAAATGGCGAACATTTCATCCCGCCAAATGCCGATTAGCGACGCAACATTACCTTTACGAGCACCTAAAAATATTTTCACGAATTCGTGATGTGCGTAGAATCACTTGACGCCCACAAAAAACCCCATGACCGCCGAAGCAATCATGGGGCCGAAATCCACCCAACGCGGCCTGATCGCCGCCGGGCAAAAAGCCTTATTTTACCAAGGGCCAGAGCTTCGCGAGCTGCTCAGCGCCCTTGCTCCCCTTCACCGAATGCCACATCGCCAACGCATTGGCCCGCTGTCCACTCAGCGCAAACGCAATCCCCATATCCAGCTCCGCCTGACCATTATGCGCCAAGCCGCCGCTGCGAATCGCATCCTCCATCAGCGCCAAACCAGCCTTGTCGCCGCCATAAACCTGATTGAAGCCGATTGAGAATAACGAGGCAGCATCCTTATTCGCCTTCGCCTGCGCCAAATTGGCGGTCAGCGCCGCCTGCCAAGCCGCCTGCCGCTTGGCGATGAATTGCTGCAAATGCGTGTCACTCGCCGCCTTCGCACCCACCCCGAGCACCCCAGCCTTGGTTCCCGCCTGCATGATGCTCAGCGCCTCATTCGGCAGACCGCGCGCCACCGCATCCTCGGCGAACCGAATATAATCATGATGCGTTGCCGATAGCCCAACCGCTTGCCGCAGCCGGAAAAAACTCAGCGCTAGCCGCTGGTTAAACACCGGCTCCGCCTGCAACTGGCCGATTAAATTCTGCCAGTTTTCCGGGGTTGGATAATATTTCACCTGCTCGATGATGGTCGCACTCACCCCAGCCATATCCTTGGCGTTGCTGTAGCAATTCTCGACCAAATCAAGCCCGGCCTTGGCCGGCGGATGCTGCATCATCACCATCGCATTCAGCGATTTGCACTCATGCATCTGGTAATAGGATTGCAACATAATCTGATGAAATTGCGGCACATTCCGCAAATATCGGTTAATCGTCGCAATCGTCGCCGCGTAATTCCCCGCCTGATATTGCGAACTCGCCATCCCCTCGGCCATCTGCGTCATCTGGCCCGGCGAAAGCTGGCCGGTGGCCATCAACGTCGCATAATCCTGCGCCGCCGCCGCATGATCGCCCCGCCCGGCATCAATCGCCGCGCGCAACTGATCAATCGCCAAAATTTCCGCTGGCGTCTTGTTGGGCTGCGCCGCCGCCCGATTAACCTGCGCCAACGCATCGATGTACCGATGCGCGTTCAAATCCTGCTCAGCGGCCAATAACGGTTTACCAACGGCGGGCGACATGGTCTGCGCCAACGCCACCGGCGCTGAACCGATCACCAGCGCGGTCACAAGCAAATAAGGAGCAAAAGACTTCATCAACCGACCCTTTGGATCAAAACCAGCATCACTGGCTATATTGCTCATTCCCAACAATACCAATCTTGGTCAGCCCATCATGCTCAGCCGCCGCCATCACGCTGATCACCGAGCTGTAATTGGCCAGCTTGTTCGGATTGACGTGAATTTCCGGCTGCTCAACCTCATTGGCCGCCGCCTTCAATTTCGCCTCCAACGCCGCCCGGTTCGGAATTTGCGTGCCATTCCAATAAACCGTCCCATCATAATTAATATCAATCTGCACCACCGGCGGCGGTGTGGGCGGCGGCGGCGGATGGCCATGCGGCAAATTCAAATTCACCGCATGAAGCTGCACCGGGATCGTGATAATCAACATTGTCAGCAGCACCAGCATCACGTCAATCAGAGGCGTGGTGTTGATATCCACCATTTCCTCTGGATCTTCAGACTTGCTGCGTCCCAAATTCATCGCCATGGCGCGTCTCCCCCTCAGCCGTGCGGCTTCGGTTTAGTAATAAAGCCGACCTTCAGAATGCCAACGCGCTGACACGCATACAGCACCTTGCCGATATATTTATACGGTGCATTCGCATCACCGCGCACCTCAATCACCGGCTGCGGCACCATCGGTGCGATATGTTCCAGCTTTTTGATCAAGGCTTGGCGGTTCGGCAGCAAGGTCAAGTTCCAATAAACCTGACCCTGCTTATTCACCGACAAATTGATATTCTGCGGCTTGGTTTGCAGCGGCTGGTTCCGATACCGGGGCAGATGCACCGGCACCGTATGGGTCACCACCGGGATCGTGATCAAAAAGATGATCAGCAACACCAGCATCACGTCCACCAGCGGGGTCGTATTGATGGTGGCCATCACCTCGTCTTCGCCACCCTCATTGCCGCCAAGCTGAACGGCCATGATCTTAGCTCCGGCTCGTCGCGGCGTCGTTGCTCAGCAGCACGAACAACACCTTCTTCGAGAAGCGGCGGGTCTGATCCATCACCCGCTTATTGCGGCGGATCAGAATATTGTAGCCAAACACCGCTGGCACCGCGACCGCAAGACCAATCGCGGTCATGATCAACGCCTCGCCGACCGGGCCCGCCACTTTGCCAATGCTCGCCTGACCGGCAATGCCGATCGCGGTCAACGCATGATAAATGCCCCAAACCGTGCCGAACAACCCAACGAACGGCGCGGTCGAACCCACCGTCGCCAGCAGCGCAAGACCCTCTTGCATCCGGCTCTGCACCACATCGACGCCATCCTGCACCGAGCTTTCAGCGAACGAGGCAATGTCAACCTTGTCG
>JAKBBY010000204.1 GCA_021808315.1 Pseudomonadota bacterium
CGGCTTGGGCAAGCGTCGCGTATTCCTGCCCGGGCCCGACGGTGAGCACCGAGGGCGGCGCGAGCGTTCGCGACGCCGTCAGATTGGCTTCGAGAAAGAAGGACGGGCTCAGCGCCGAGGGCGCGATCCCGCTCAGCGTGACGCTATGATCGGCACCGATCTGCAACACCGTATCGCCCGCCGCATCGATGGTCGCTGTGCTGATGATCGCCGCAATCTGCGAACTCGATAGGGCTTGGCCGGTGCTTGAGACGAGGTCGATGGCATCGGCCCCCGGCTGAAACCCGGCGATGGTGTCTTGGGCTGCGAGCGCGGTATCGAGCACGAACGTGGTCGCGACCGGCACGGCGGGAGGCGGCGTCGCGCCATCATAAAACGACGTGGGAACGATGGTCCCCGCCTGGAGATAATTGCTGCCGGCGCCGCCGATGACCGTATCGTTGCCGGGGCCGGCGAAAATGTAATTCCCCTGATCGCCGCCGGCGAGCACGTCGTTCCCGGTGCCGAAATTGGCGAGGATGTTGATCCCGCCATTGCCGCCGGCGAGCGTCACATTAGCGTTGCCCTCCTCGACGATGAGCTGATCCGCGGTGCCGGCGCCCCGATCGATCCCTGGCGCGGTGCTGTCGAAGGTGAACATATTGCCGAGCGTGAGCAGATTCCCGTCGGGTAGCCTCGGCACGATGTCGAATTGCGGCTGCGCCTGGATGGCCGCCGCACTGGTATAGGGCGCGCCGCTGCCGGCGAGCCAGGCATAGGCCTGCATCGCTTCCGGCGAGCCGGTCACCGAGATGATACCGGCCAGCGCCTGCATTTGATCGGCGCCGTAATCGCCGTTGCTCTGCGTCCACCCGGCACCGTTGGAGGGACCGTAGGTTTGCATATTGCCCTCGATCGCGCTCCAGGTTTGCAGGGGTTGCGCGTAGGCCCAGGCATTGGTGGCCGAATCCCAATAGATCTGGCCGTTCGATGAGACACTGTTGGGAAAAGCGTCAACGACGTAGTTGATGGAGTCGTGGCCGAGATTGAGGACGCTGCCGGCGATGTAATTCGTCGCCCAGTTGAGAAAGGTCACCGCGTTCTGGTTGCCCATCTCCGCCGCCTGAACGGCGGTGCTGATGAAATAGCTTTGTTGCCAGGGCGCGATCGCGAGGCCGTATTCGAAGGGATCGATGATATAGCCATGCGCTTGGCCCTCCAGTGTCGTCCAGGTCGGAATCTGGCTCGCGAGCCAGCGCCAATTGTCGTTCATCACCTGGGTGAAATAGGCTTTCTCCGCCGAGCCGGTGGGGTTGGCGTAAGCCGCCTCGTCGATTTCGCGCAAGGTCCAGGCGGCGCCGCGCACCTGGTTGCCATAGATGACATTGTCATTGCCGGTGCTGTTCGGCGCGCCATCGCGCATCGGCGGCCACAGCGTATCGATGCCATAGGAAGCCTGCGCGTTCAGCGCATCGAGATAGGATTGATTGCCGGTGAGGAGATAAGCGTCGTAGAAAAGATCCGGCTGATGGGCGACATCAGGCGTCCAGCCGTTATTGGTCGCGTTGACCCCTTGGGTCAGATCGGTTGAATTGCCTTCCCAGCCGTTTATTCGGATGTTTGGATATTGATTGGTGTTCAGCCAGGTTCCGGCCTGTGGATTATAGAAATTCCACGGAATCCCGGCGCCGACACCGGCCTGGCCGAGCGCGTATTGCGCGGCCGATGCATTCTGGGTCATCAGCCAGAGGGAATTGGCTTCGGTCGTCGGGCCGATATCGGGGCGCCCGCCGGTCATCGGCATGTATTGCGTGATGCCATCGGTCGCGAGCGGCGCGTTCCAGCCCGGCTGCGCCAGGCTGCTCGCCTCGCCCGCGACATAAGCGGCCGGCACACCATCGGCGAGATCGTAATTGGCGATCGCGCCGGTCTGTTCGAGATAGGCCATGTCGTGCTGGACGTTGACCGCAGGCGCGCTGGTGCCGGTATAAACGACCTGATTCCAATCCTCATACTGGTATTGGGTCAGGTTGTTCACCTGATAGACGCTCTGTCCGCCCTCGGTGATGCTGGCGTTATAGGTGAGGGTGCCACCGCTCGCCTGCATGGCGAGGTCGTTGTTGAACTGGACATTGGTGCAAAAGGTGCCGTTGGCATAGGCGGTGACGTTGAACACCATCCGGAGCGAGCCGGTGACAGTGGTCTGGAACTGAACCTCGGTCGCCTCGGGGCCTTGTTTCAGATAGGTGACGCTGCCATTGGCGAGGGCCTGGGAATAGAGATTGGCGACGTTGAGGGTATAGGTGCTGCCGCCTTGGATCGCGATGTTCACCGACAGATCATAGTTGCTGGCGGCAATTTCCTGGACGATGTTCACCGGCGCCGGGGTTGGCGTGCCAATGGGTGCTAGAGTGGGCGCCAGAGCCAGCATCACCCCCGCCGTCGCATTGGCGGCCAGCGCGGGTTGCAGCATGGTGATCGTCGCGGTCTCGGCCGAGCCATCAGGATACGTCGTTTTGACATCCATCTGCACCGGGGTGTCGCTGCCGTTGACGATCGCGACCAACTGGCTGCCGGCCGGGACCGCGCCGGCCTTGAACACCTCGCCGAAGCTGACGTACTGCGCCGGCAATGCGGCGGCGGTGGGGTTTTGCAGGTTGAGCCCGACGATCTCCCCCGGGTCGATGGGCTGCGGCACCACGGGCGCGACGAGCGAAGAAGCCTGGAGTTGAGTTGATGTACCTGACATGATATTCGACCTATGATTGATAATACGGGCGCAAACTTAGCCCCGAGAGAGCGTCGAGGTGGGATATTTTTTGAGTTTGTATCTGAGTAATAGACATGTACTAAAACTTGGTTTATTGCCAGCATTAATTCTCGCTTAGGTTGATAAAGCTTGTCCCGATAGCGGGTTGCGGCAGCGGGTATCATTCCGCCTGTTTGCCCGCATTTTTTCGGGGTAGGATGCCCTCGTCAGCGCGCCGTCCGGCACCGGGCAGCGCAAAATTGCAGCGCAAAAAGGGAACGCCAATGCCGATCGGTAACGTCGCCCGCCTCGTCTCCGCCGCGCTGGCCGCAAGCCTCACCACCGCGCATGCACAGGGCATGCTGCGCGCGCCGACACCGCCGGCACCCAAGGCAAACGCGGATTTGGTCGGGCTGATCATCGAAAACCTCGCCGCGCACCCGCTGCCGGCGAGCCCAGTCACCTTCGGCCAGGCGTTTCTCCCCGGACACATGCCGGCGAAAGCGGGCATGGTCGCGCGGATCGACGGCAAGGACGTGCCGGTGCAGGTGGACGCCAAGACCACGTATCCGGACGGTTCGCTGCGCATGGCGGTCTTGAGCCTGACCGCGCCCCCCATGCCGGCCCACGCCAAGGCGCCGATGATGCTGGTGGCGGCCGCGCCGGCGAGCGGCAACGCGGTCGATCTCGCGCGCCTCGCCGATGGCAAAGCCTATGATCTCAGCATCGATCTCACGTTTCATCAGGAGGACGGCACCACGGCGCCGTTCCATCTCGACGCCGCGCCGCTGCTCGCCAAGGCGTTGGCGGAAGGAAAAACCCGATTACTGGCTGCGCGGGCCGGTCGCGAGCGAAATCCGCGTCGATGCACCGGTCACCGGCTCGTTCCATATCGTTTTCGACGTGCGCGCCTATGCCGATGGCACGACGCATACCGATCTGCAATTCGCCAATGATTACGCCATGCAAAAAGCCGGCGGCGCGGTGAAATATGACGTCGTGGTCAAGGAAGACGGCAAAATTGCCCTGCAATATCGCAATCTCACGCAATTCCAATACGAGAACTGGCATCGCACGCTGTGGAGCGGCCCGGTGCCGCCGATCAACCTCGCTCGCGATGTCGATTATCTCGAACGCATCGGCGTGATCGCCGATTACGACCTCGCAGCCGGCGCGCCCGCGGCGATGGTGGCCGAGGAAGCAAAGCAAATGGCATCTCCCGGCTTCGGCGCGCCGCTCACGACCAATGGCGTGACGCAATACATGCCGATGACCGGCGCCCGCCCGGATATCGGCCCGACCACGCGCGCCAATGCGATCTGGCTCTTCACACAAGACCCGGCCGCCGCGGCCTACGCCCTCTGGCAGGGTGAAGCAGCGGCGGGCATCCCTTGGCATTTCTGGAAT
>JAKBBY010000205.1 GCA_021808315.1 Pseudomonadota bacterium
AAGGATGGCAAGGAAACCGGCTCGACCCGATCCAACCCGTTGATGCGCAAAACCTCTTCGATCAGATCGATCTCTGCCGCCACCGCCGCCGCACCGGCAGCAGCCTGGTGCGCGCGCTCCGCCGATAATTCCGGTGCCGGATCAAGCATCGAAACCGGGTCATTCACCGCGTAAATCGCCGGATCATAGGTGTAATTCGAGCGCGTCACCGCGACATCGTTGCGCCAGGGCGGCACGGAAACCACCACTTGATCGGCATCCTGCCGGCGCGGTGTAAAGCCCAAATCGTGCAAAATCGCCACGGCTCGCGCTGGGGCAACCGCGTGACCACCAAACGAATCGAGCCGAGCGAAACGCAGCGCCGCTTCACGCTGCCAAGCGGGCTCCGCCCCCGCGGTTACGACCGCGCTCGGCGTGCCACCGCAGAGCGACATGATCATCGTTGTTGCTGCATCCAACGCTTGCGGCAAAATCGATGGATCAATCCCGCGTTCGAAGCGTTGCCGCGCATCGGAATGGATCCCGCTGCGCTGGCCGGTGAGGGCAATCCGCACCCGATCGAACAAAGCACACTCGATGAACACATCAATGGTCGCGGCGTCACAACTCGTCGCCTCACCCCCAACGATTCCGGCGAGTGATTGTGCGCCCCGCGCATCGGCAATCACACAATCCTCAGGTCCGGCAACGACCTCCTTGCCGTGCAACCCGGCAAACCGCTCCTCAGCGCCCCGGCGCAGCGTCAGCATGCCCCCAGCGATTTTACCCGCATCAAACACGTGCAGCGGGCGGCCTAAATCAATGGTGAAGAAGTTGGTGATATCGACCAAGGCACTAATCGGTCGCAGTCCAATCGCGGTCAGGCGCCGCTTTAGCCAATCCGGACTTTCGCCATTTTTCACGCCGCGCACCGTGCGCCCGACCACCAGCGGACAGGCCTCGGGAAACTCGTTGCGCCAAGTGATCATACTCTCCGCCGCGCCGACCACCGGGGCGGGTGACCAGGGGCGTAGCGTGCCCAGCCCAGCCGCCGCCAAATCGCGCGCCACACCCCGCACCGAAAATCCATCGCCCCGATTGGGCGTTACCCCGATTTCAATGATCGGATCATCCAGCCCCGCCCAAGCGGCATAGCTCATGCCCAGCGGCGCGTCCGAAGGCAGGTCGATAATCCCGTCATGATCTTCGCCCAGCCCCAACTCTCGCTCAGAGACCAACATCCCCGCCGAGGCAACACCGCGAATCTCGCCAACCTTGAGGATCATCCCACTGCCCGGCACCACCGAACCGGGTGGCGCAAACACCGCCATCATGCCGGTGCGGGCATTGGGCGCGCCGCACACCACACCAACCTCGCCGTCAGCGGTTTGCACCCGGCAAACCCGTAGCCGGTCCGCGTTCGGATGCGGCACCGCTTCGATCACCCGCACGATTTTGAACGGCGCTAAGCTCGCCGCCCGATCCTCGATCGCTTCGACCTCAAGCCCGATTGACGATAATGTGTCGGCGATCACCGTGATCGGCGCGTCAGTATCCAGATGCGTCTTCAACCAAGAGAGCGAAAATTTCATAACCCACGCCCCTCATGCAGCATGACGGGTGCCAAGGGTGAGGCACCATAATGGCTCAGCCAACGCCCATCGCTCTCATAGAAATTCCGTAAATCGGCAATGCCATGCTTCAACATGGTAATCCGCTCAACCCCCATGCCAAAAGCAAAGCCTTGATAGGCTTGTGGATCGATGCCGCAATTGGCGAGCACGTTGGCATGCACCATCCCGGCGCCGAGAATCTCCAACCAATCATCCCCGCCGCCAATGGCACCGGTTTTACGATCCCAAGCGATATCAACTTCCATCGAGGGCTCGGTGAACGGGAAATAGCTCGACCGAAACCGCGCCCGCAAATCGGGGATTTCGAAAAAGGCCCGCAGAAAATCCACGAGGCAGCCTTTCAAATGCGCAAGCGTAATCCCACGATCAATCACCAAGCCCTCGCATTGATGAAACATCGGGCTATGCGTGGCATCATGATCGGACCGATAGGTGCGCCCCGGCGAGATCATCCGGATCGGCGGCGCCTCGGCGAGCATGGTGCGCACCTGCAAGGGCGAGGTCTGCGTGCGCAGCACCATGGGCCGATTGCGCCCCGCCGCGTGCAAATAAAACGTATCCATCATCGCGCGCGCCGGATGATGGGCCGGAATGTTCAGCGCGCCGAAATTATACCAATCATCTTCAATATCCGGCCCGTCCTTCACCACGAATCCCATCGCGCCAAACAACGCCGTCAATTCTTCCATGGTGCGCGAGATCGGATGGATCGTGCCGCGCCGCACGGGCCGGGCGGGCAGCGTGACATCGACACGCTCGGCAGCGAGCCGCGCCGTCAGCGCCGCCGCTTCCAAAATCGCGCGTTTGGCGTCAATCGCCTCGGCAACCTGGTTTTTCACAATATTGATGGTCGCACCGGCTTCGCGCCGCGCATCGGGTGCCATCGCGCCCAACGTCTTGAGCAGCCCGGTCACTAACCCGGATTTTCCCAAATACGCGACGCGCACTGCGTCCAACGCGCGCAGGTCATCAGCGGCGCCAATTGCGTCAAGAGCTTCGGAAAGGATCGTTTCTGGATGGTCTTGCATGGTGCGGAGGAAGCCTAGCAGCAGGGGAAAGTCAACACGCCACCAACAAAAACGGCTTCCGGGGGAACCGGAAGCCGCTTTGATTTCAGTCAGGCCGCGCCGATCAGCCGATTAACCGATCAGCCAATCGCGCGCCGGTCCGCAACCGGTGCCACCCAGCGGGTGATCGCGGCGCTGTAGCGCAACTCCAGCACCCGGCTGGGTCCGGTCAGCCCGGCGAGATCAATACCCACTTCGCCACGGCTCCATTGGCCAGCACCTTCATCGCTTGGGAACAGCCCGGTAAACCGTGCCAAATCCAACGGCTGACGCTTGATGCCGACAAGCACTGATGCGTCCACCAGCTTGACGCCCATCTGACGGCGATCATCGGTGGCCACCGCGGTGTCCGCCGGGGTCGCGGTCGCGACATGCAGCGTCGCTGCCATCGCGCCATCGGGCAGAGCAAAGCGCAACAGGCCCGCCTCGCTCGCCACCTTGCTCACCATCGGGGCGATCACAACGCCATCGACCATCAAGGCGGCTTCCGGCGCATCGGTGGTGGCAAAGCCATTGGCAATCACCCGATCCCGCAGCGCCGCCCGCACCGCGTCCAGCGCCGCTCCGCGATGCACCAACGGCGCACAGCGTTCGACGCCAGCCGGTGCGGCAAAATTCGGATGCAGCGCGACCAGCGCACCGCCATTGGCGAACATGCTCCGGTTGCCATCGCTAATATAGCTTTCCGCCGTCAGCCCCTCGGCAATCAGCACGTCATGGCTGTCGAGTTCGATATGGAAATAGGTGACATGCCGTGCCTTGGTGTCGCGCCGAACGCTCACGCCATTGACCAGATATTTGGCCTCGATCAGCACACCATCGACGTAAATCGCGTGGTCGGGCGAAACCGCCAGCTCGCGGGCTGGCTTATTGTCGCCAAACGCCCCCGCCCTGATCCGCACCGGCTCAACAAGGGTCCGATCCGCATGACGATCCAGCGCGATGGAACGATGCCCAATCCAGCGGATTGCCCGCCGTGCCGCCGTCCCATTCCGCGCGGTAATCACCTGATCACCCACCGCCAGGGCCTCCACCGCCACTTCGCCACGGCTGGTCAAAATGCGTGTGCCTTCCACAAAGCACGGCACCTGAATGGTAATCCCGTTCGGACCCACCGTATCATAGAGGGTGTTTTGCGGCGTGGTATCGAACGTGCCGGTCAGATGCAGTGTCTCGGTGGAAATCGAGCCCCCAACCGTATCCATGACTGTCAACTCGCCCGTCGCCGCATTAAAGCTCAGGCTCACATCCGCCGTGCTCGGTGGCGTCGGCTCGGTGGCGCTGCCCAGCACGATCTGATCGTTCGGCCCGAATCCGGCAATGGTGCCGCCAAAGCCGAGCGTGTTGCCGTTCACATCAAGCACATTCGGTGCAAGCGTTGTGCCGTGCGTGCCAAAATCAACGGTGAGCGAGCTGTCATTCCCCGTCGGGTTGGCCAGGGTGACCTGCGCG
>JAKBBY010000206.1 GCA_021808315.1 Pseudomonadota bacterium
TGCGCGGGCGATTGATCAGGGCAGCGATTTGGGATTGGGTTTCAATGGTCGAGATTTTTTTGAAGCGACCATCGATCAGGATTTCACCGAAGCCGCCGCTGCGCGCGCGCGCTTATGGCCGGCGATTGCCGCGCGATTTGGATTTGACCTGGAGCAGCTTGCAGCGATCCCAGCCGCCTGGCGTGCGCTCAAGCTCAATGCGCTCAAAGACGCGATGCCGCTTAATCTCGGCATGATCCTCTATGCCGAAGCGACCCGCCTGCGCGCGGACCCGGCCACGCGCCATCAGGCGGAGCGGATGTTCCGGCTGGCCCGCGCGGCGGCGCAAACGCTGGCCGATGCGCTGGCCCGGCTGTCGCTGAATGATGGGCTGGCGGAAGATATTGCTTGGCGCGGTGGCGCGGAAGCGGCGATTGAGGCGGCGCGATCAGGTGATCAGACGGCCCTTGATGATGTTTTGCAGCTCGCGCCGCATGCGGATCGGGCTTGTGTGGTGTGGCGGGTGTTGATCGAGCTGGTCAATCAGGACGCCATCGCGTCGGCGCGGGCGCTGCAAGCGCGGGAAAGGCTGATTGATCCGGATCGCGACGGGCTGGACGCAGCGACCCGGCATGATGCTTGGATTGTGCTCGGGCACTTGGCCCTGGCGCCGGGGGGCGACCCGGCACAGGCGTTATCGGTGGCCGCGCGGCTCGCGGACCCGGTTGCGGCGACGTTGCGGCTCGGCGCCTTTACCCGGCTGGTCAATGCGGCACGGCTGGATGAGGCGGCGGCGTTGGTGCCGATGATCGAGGCGTTGCTTGCGCGCGGGCAAGACGTGGTGGGCGATGACGTGGTGGGCGATGATGCCGCGATCAGCCTTGCGGTGCTTGATTTATCCATCGGCAACCCGGCACAGGCGGCCCTGCGGCTGGAGGGGCGGGCGATTGCGCCGGAGCGGGTTGCGCAAATTCGGCTCGATGCGCTGGTGCGGCTGGTCAATGATGCGCGGTTTGAACACGCAAAGGCGCTCGTCGATCATTATGATTTGGCCACCAGCGCCTGCACCCGGCACGATGCGCTGGGGGCTGATGCGCGGCTCGCGTTAGGGCGGCTTTATTTGGCGGACCCTGCATCGCGGCAGACCGATTTTGCCCAGCGCCTCGCGCGCCTGGATTTACCCGCTTCTGTGCATGCAGACTTGTTGCGCGACGGGTTTGTTCGGCTGGTCAATGACGGGGATTATCACGCGGCACAGGCGCTGGACCGCGCAACGCCGATCGCAGCCCTCAGCACCGCGCGCGATGATCCGGCACATGGCGATGCGCGGGCGGCACTTTCCCTCCTCGCGATAGCCACCGGCGATGCGGCGCAGGCGCCGGATTTGATTGCGGGTTTCAGGCTGAGTGCATCGCGTCAGCGGGCCATTTGGCTCGGCGCATTCACCACGCTGGTCAATCAGCAACGCTACCCGGCGGCACGGGCGCTGGCGGCCCAGCACGATGTGGCGTCGCTTGCCGATTTGTCCGATCAGGCAGGGCATGATGCACGCATTGCGCTCGCGGTTTTGGATTTGGCGGACGGCGATCCGGCATTGGTGCCGACGCGCTTGGCCGGGCTGACGCTGGAGGGCGATCATCGGGCCGGTTTGCTCGGCGGCGCGTTGGTGCGGCTGGTCAATCAAGGACGGTTCGCCGAGGCGCAGACGCTGGCGCAGGCCGAGCGGCTTGATCCGGCACCGAGCGATCCGCATTTCGCTGATGTTAGGGTGGCGCTGGCGCGGATTGCCCGCGAAATCGGCGATCCGGCCCAGGTGGTCACGCTGTTGGCCCCGCTCTTGGCCGCACTCGACCCGCCGCCCCTTGATCATGATTTGTTGCTGTTGGGGGCGTTTATCCGGCTGGTGATGGACGGGCGCTATGCCGCGTCTGAGGCGATTGACCGCGTGACGGCGCGGCTTGAGCGCACGCACGCGCATGATCCGCGCCTTGCGCATGACGCCATGATTGCGCTCGCGCAGCGCGACCTCGCGGTGGGTGATCCGGCGTTGGTGCCGGGGCGGATCGCGCCGTTGACGCTAGACCCGGCGTTGCGGCGCAGCATGCTGCTTGGGGCGTTCACGCGGCTGGTCAATCAGGCGCGCTATGACGCGGCGGCTTCGCTGCGCCCGCTGGTCGCACCACGCGTTGCGGATTTGAATGCCGGCGCGCAGCCTGATCGGGCGGGCGATGATGCGGCGCTCGCCTTGGCGCAATTGGATTTGGTGCAGGGCCAGCCGGTGGCGGCACTCGCCTGGATCGCGGCGCGCGGCATTGATCCGGCGGCGCGGCGACTTGTAGTGCTGGGCGCGTTCGTCGCGCTGGTCAATCAGGCGGATTATCCGCGCGCCTTGGCGCTGCGCGAAGCCGAGCCGATTGCCGATTGGGCGATGCAGGATGATCCATCGGCAGCGGATGCGGCGCTCGCGCTGATCGCACTGGATTTGGCGGCGGGCGATCCGGCGCAGGTGCTGCGCTGGCTGGCCGATTGCCCGCATGTGCCAGACGCGGTGCGACTGACCGCGCCAAGCGAGGCGTTTGTGCGGCTGAATAATCGTGGGGAGTTTGCGGCAGCACGGCGGGTTGCGGCTTTGGCGGGGCTGCACCAAGCGGTCAGCACGCGGCCGCCCGATTTGCCGCACGATTTGGCGCGCGATGTGGCGCTGGGCTTGCTGCGGCTTGAGCTGGCCGAGGCGGACGCGGCGGGCGGCGTGATCGAGAATTTGCCATCGCGCCTCGCGGACCTGACCGCGCTGGGCTGCGCCGCACCCGATATCCAGCGTTTGGCGCAACAGGGATTTTGCCGCGCGGTTGCCGCCGGGGCGATGGAGCAGGCCGCGTTGCTGCAGGCCTTGCTTGGTTTGCCGGTGGGTGCCTTTGCCAGCGCGACGGGCGAGGCGATGCAAAGCCTGTATTTCGCGCTGGGCCTGTTTCATTTGGCGCAAAACGCGCCGATCCGCGCCGAGGCGGCCTTTGCCGCTGTGCGCCGAGGCATAACCGCGACGCTTGCACCCGGCGATGTTGCCCCCGGCTTATTTTGGGAGGCCTTGCGGGGCGAATTAATCGCGCTGAACCAATCCGAGCGCGGCGCGGAAGCGTCAGCCCTTGGCCAGGCGATGGCGCTCCGCTATGCCGGGGCTCCTGCTGATATCAACCCGGAGCATCATACCGTCTGATGAGGCTTTTTCTTCGCCTGATTTATGAAACGCTGCTGACATTCCGCAAACAGGCGGTGTTTGCCTATGCCCAAATCGTGGGCCGGGTGCGCAGCCCGCATCAGGTGATCCGGCAAATTCCTGAGCGGATCGAGCTTGGGCCGCATGTTGCGCTGTTCATGCATTTCGATGGCGGCGGCGGCGTGCGCCCGGCGGTGTTGGCTTATGTGCGCGAACTGATCGCGGCGAAGCGCTCGGTGGTGTTTGTGACCAATTCTGGGTTTCTCAGCGATCCGGCGATTGCGGCGCTGCGCGAGGCGGGCGCGCAGATCATGATCCGGCGCAATATCGGCTATGATTTCGGCGCGTGGCGCGACGCGATTGAAACGCTTGCGCTCCCGCGCGCGGACACGGAGGAAGTGATTATCTGCAATGACAGCGTGTTTGGCCCGGTGCGGCCCCTCGATGTCACGCTGCTGCGGCTCAATTATGACGAGGCGGATGTTTGGGGCCTGACCGAAAGCTGGCAGCGGCGCTATCATTTGCAATCCTATTTCATCGCGTTTGGCCGCACCGCCTTGCACCATCCGGGGTTCCGCAAATTCTGGACGCAGGTGCTGCCCGCGCCCGCGAAATCCTTCATCATCCACCGCTATGAGGTGGGGCTGACCCAGGCGATGCTGAAAGCCGGGCTGCGGGTGGCGGCGGTTTGGCCTTATGAAACCCTGACCAAAATGGTGCTGCGCGAACAGCTCCAGCCCTATTTGGAGGCGGACAGCACCCAGGGCGCGAAACTCGACCCGATGGATTTAACCCGCTGGCTGCACGTGCTGCGGCTGCGCAACGCCATTGCCCAGCGCCAGGCGCTGAACCCGACCTCGGATTTATGGCGCCAATTGCTGCTCGCCGGCTACCCGTTCATCAAACGCGAATTGCTGC
>JAKBBY010000207.1 GCA_021808315.1 Pseudomonadota bacterium
AATGAGATGGCGCAATCATGCTGCGCGTTTCCGGGGGCGGAATTTGCCCGCTATTGGCTGCATAATGGGATGTTGCAGGTCAATGGCGAGAAAATGTCGAAATCGCTGGGGAATTTTCGCACGGTTGAGGACGTCGTGGCGCAGGCACCTGCTGAGGCGGTGCGGTTGTTGCTGCTGAAAACCCATTATCGCGGTTTGCTCGATTTTACCGATGCTGGATTGCAGGAGGCCAAGCGCGAGCTTGATCGGTTTTATCGGGCGTTGCGGGCGCATCCGGGCGTTGAGGATGCCGCGCCGTTGCCGGATCGGGTGTTGGCGTGTCTGGCGGATGATTTGAATGTGCCGGGGGCGATTGCGGCGCTGCATCAATTGGCCGACGCGGCGTTGGCGGGTGATCGTGCGGCGGCGCGTGGGATGAAGGCAGCCGGGGCGGTTCTGGGTATTTTCAATCATGAGCCGGAGGCCTGGTTTGTTGGCGAGATCGATCAGGGGCAGGTTGATGCGCTAATCGCGCAGCGGGCTGCGGCGCGGCAGGCGAAAAATTTTGCTGAGGCCGACCGGCTGCGACAGGAAATCGAGGCGATGGGGTTGATCCTTGAGGATGGTCCGAACGGATCTTCCGTGCGGAAAGCTTGAGGGATGACCGCGCGCGATGAGGGAGCGGATTTAAAGCCGATTGATCCATCACCGGTGGTGATTTTGGTGCGCCCGCAACTGGCCGAGAATATTGGCTCGGTGGCGCGGGCGATGGGCAATGGCGGGTTGTTTCATTTGCGGCTGGTGGCACCGCGCGACGGTTGGCCGCAGGAGCGGGCAATGCGCACGGCGTCCGGGGCGCATCGGATTTTGGAGGCGGCGCAGGTTTTTGCCAGCGTGGCAGAGGCGGTTGCCGATTTACACCGGGTGTTCGCGACCTGCCCGCGCCCGCGCCATATTGTAAAGCCACTGCTCTCCGCGCGCGGGGCGGCTTTGGAGCTGCGGGCGATGGGTGATCGGGGCTTGCGGATGGGGATTTTGTTCGGGCCGGAGCGAGCGGGGCTGGATAATGATGATATGGCTCATGCCGATAGTTTGATCCGCTATGCGTTGAACCCGGATTTCATGTCGCTCAATTTGGCGCAGGCGGTGATGGTGATGGCGCATGAATGGTGGATGGCGGCGGATGAGACGACGCCGCGCCGGTTGCTGACGCATAAGACCAGGATTGCGACCAAAGGGGAGCTTGAGAATTTTTTGAGCCATTTGATTGCTGAATGTGATGCATCCGGGTTTTTGCGCAATGCGCCGAAGCGGCCAGGGATGGTGCGCAATATTCGGCATTTTTTTCAGCGCGGCGAAGTGACCGAGCAGGAATTGCGCACCTTGCACGGGATTATCACCGAGTTGGCGCATGGGCGGCGTGATCGGGTATCAGAGCGGGGCGGTAACTCGTAGGAGCGAAAAATGTCGGCGACGCATTGGGATGGGGCGTATCAACGTAACGGCGCGGAATCGGTGAGTTGGTTTGAGCCGCGCCCCGCGTTGTCGTTGCAGCTGATTGCCGCCTGTGGGTTGGGGGCGGATGCGCCGATGGTGGATATTGGCGGCGGTGCCTCGGGTTTGGCGTTGGGGTTGCTGGAGCTTGGCTATCAGCATCTGACGGTTTTGGATATTTCGGCGCAAGCGCTGGCGCTGGCGCGCGACAGGATGGGGGCGGCGGCGGAGCGGGTTGATTTCGTCGTGGGCGATGCGACCGATTGGCAGCCCAAGACGCGGTTTGCGCTGTGGCATGACCGGGCGGTGTTTCATTTTCTCACCGAGTCTGCGGATCGGGCGCGGTATATGGCGATTTTACGCGCATCGGTGCTGCCGGGTGGGTTTTTGGTGATGGCGAGTTTTGCGCCGGACGGGCCGGAGCGGTGCAGCGGGCTGCCGGTGCGCCGTTATGATGCGGAGCTATTGGCGGCAGAATTGGGCGCAGCGTTTGCGCTGGTCGAGACGCACCGCCATGCGCATCGGACGCCGGGCGGTGCGGTGCAGAATTTTATGTATGCGCGGTATCAGCGCGCCGTGTGATCCTCATGGCCGAGATACTCGATGGCGGCTTGCACGCCGCCGCGCGCGAACGGGGCGTGGGCGGCGGCGAGGGCGAGTTCGACCACGCCGAGGGTGCCGAGCAGCATCGGCTCGTTCAGATCACCCATATGGCCGATGCGAAACAGCTTGCCGCCCAGCGGATCGAGGCCGCCGCCGAGTGAGACATTGAAGCGATCATAAGCGATTTTACGCACCAATTCGGCATCGTGACCCTCGGGCATCAGCACGGCGGTAACGGAATTGGAGCGGCGGGCGCGATCGGTGCAGAAGAAACTGACGCCTTCATTGCCGCTCCAGACCGACACGGCGCGGCGGGTGGCTTCGGCGAGGCGGGCATGGCGCTGCCAGACCCGCTCCAGCCCTTCGGCTTCGATCAGCGCGATGGCTTCGAGCATGCCATAGAAGGGGGCGGTGGGCACGGTGCCCATGAAGCTGCGATGCCGGCGCGCCATCATCAGCGACCAATCAAAGTAAAAGCGCGGAAGTTTGGCGTGCTGGTGCGCGGCGAGGGCTTTGGCGCTGACGGCGGTGAACGCGAGGCCGGCGGGGAGCATCAGGCCTTTCTGGCTGCCGCCGACCACGGCATCGATGCCCCAATCATCCATGCGAAATTCGAGCGAGCCGAATGAGGAAATGGTATCGACCAAGAGCAAGGCAGGATGGCCTGCGGCATCGAGGGCGGCGCGGATTTCAGGGAGTGAGAGCGCAACGCCGGTTGAGGTTTCGTTATGGACGATGCAGACGGCTTTGATCCGGTGGGTCGTATCGGCGGCGAGGGAGGCTTGCAGCGCCGCGACATCGACACCGCGCCGCCAATCATGATCGGGGGCGATTAGCTCAAGGCCGAAACGCTGGGCAATTCTGCCCCACGAGGCCGAGAAATAGCCGGCCTGGGGCATTAAAATAGCATCGCCGGGCGAGAACAGATTTTGCAGCGTCGCTTCCCACGCGCCATGGCCGGTGGCGGCATAGAGAAACACGTCCTGACGGGTCAGCAGCAGGCGTTTCAGCCCGGCGACGGCTTGATCATAAATATCGAGGAAATCGGCGGCCATGAAATCGATGGTGGCGCGGTCCATCGCGCGCAGGATCGAATCGGGGATATTGGTCGGTCCAGGATTGGCAAAAAACAGCCGTCCCGGTTTGCGCGGCGCCATTGGTGATCTCCCTGTTGTCAGATGCGGCGATAAATTCTGTGCAAACACCTAATCGCTATGCGGCTATTTGCAACCTCGCCAAAGCTTGCGAACTGCGATAGCAGCACGGCGAGAGGATGATGGCATGGCGTATAGCGTGAAGGAAATTTTTCTGACCTTGCAGGGCGAGGGCCGTAATGCGGGGCGGGCGGCGGTGTTTTGCCGATTCGCCGGGTGCAATTTATGGAGTGGCCGTGAGCAGGATCGGGCCATGGCGGTCTGTTCGTTTTGCGATACCGATTTCATCGGCACCGATGGGCCGGGCGGCGGGCGGTTTTTGACGCCCGAGGCGTTGGCGCAGGCGGTGCGCGCGGCGTGGCAGGCGCCGAGCCTGGAGGGGGCGATGGTGGTGTGTACCGGCGGCGAGCCGTTTTTGCAGCTCGATGCGCCGTTGATCGCGGCGTTGCATGAGGCGGGATTTGCCATTGCGGTGGAGACCAATGGCACAATGGTGCCGCCCGCTGGGATTGACTGGTTATGCGTCAGCCCGAAGGCTGATGCGCCGATGGTGATTGAGCGGGGCGATGAGTTGAAATTGGTCTATCCGCAGCCAAAGGCGCTGCCAGAGCGCTTTGAGGGGTTGGATTTCGCGCATTTTTTGTTGCAGCCCATGGATGGGCCCGCGCGCGCGGAGAATACGGCGGCGGCGATTGCGTATTGTTTGGCGCATCCGCGCTGGCGCTTATCGATGCAGACGCATAAATATCTTGGGATTCCATAATGTTTGAGGTGAGTAAGCAGTTTCGTTTCGAGGCGGCGCATACGCTGCAGCGTGCGGGGTTGGGGGCGGCGACCGAAGCGGCGAGCCGGCGGATCCATGGCCATTCCTATCGGGC
>JAKBBY010000208.1 GCA_021808315.1 Pseudomonadota bacterium
GGATGATCTCAACTTGATCGCACTCAAACTCAATACCAGGCCAAGAAAAACCCTTGGATTTCGGACGCCGGGTGCTACATTCGCTCAGGCTGTTGCGTCGACCGGTTGAACCCACCGCAAAGAACTTTCGCTCCCGCCCCGCCCGGTCGCACCACCGTCACCGCGAGCGCAGCGCGGCGATCCATCTTATCGGCGCCAAAGGTGGTTGCCGTTCACCCACCGACCAAAAAAAGCAAATCAAATCAGCCGCTAATCATTCACCAAATCATCAGTCCTCAGAACGGCGATTTCTCGATTACGCCCGAGCGCCGGATCGTATTCAACACGGATAAAACGGGCGTCGGTAGCATCATAGGTCAGCATCAGTGCTCGGCCATAATCGCGATGCTCACTACGACTCTTGGCCCCACTATCGCTGCGCTCTATGCGCTCTTTGGTTTCAGCAAGCGCAATATTATCCAATTTTTTTCGACCATTCACGCAGACAACAAAATCAGGGTAATAGCCCTTGCCGGTATCCGGCAGCACAATCCGCACACCCCAATCATTCTCTGATGTCGGGCGACCAACATTCCTCAGCCACCACGAAACCGTGCCGTCCTGCCGATCCAGCCAATCAGCAAAAGCCGATTCCCAGCTATTCATCCCCGCTGGCCGACATCCGTAAAGATTGAGCGGCGAAGTAACCAGCGGATCATCGCTCTCCCATGTCTCCGGCAAATCGGCGGCATCCACAACATCGGCACATGATCCAATAGCTTTGCGCAAAGCATCCTTGCAAAGCCGAGGATTGCGAACAAGGATAACGTTCAACGCCTTCCGTAAAATGCGCTGGTCTGGAACATCCTCGCCGGCCTGCTCAATAGCGGCGGCAAGCTTGCCCAATAACCGTCTCGCCAAATCGCTCGGATCAATATGCTCACTAACCCGCAAAGATTGAATGGCATTTTGCCGAGCAAACAAATCCGATATCTCGGTCTTTTCAGTTGTCCGGCGCTCTGCGGCCACTTCAAACAAATCCAATTCCCGCCGTTCAATATCGGTGCGTTGCTGGCGCACCATACTCAAATGCTCTGCCGTAAATGTGATGTTACTTATAAGCGCATCAACCAAAATTTTCGCATTTCTCGGCATTTTTTCGGTGCGCAACCGCTGGGGCACCTTCAGCCCGGCGCGCCTCGGATAATTGAACTCAGAACGCCGAACATGCGCCTCACCACTTTGATCGACAGAGGCATTTGAACGGCTCCCGTGACCGTCTCTGGTAGCGCGCATCTCCGCCAATTGCTCAAACAGCGGCTTAGGGTCGCCAGAACTCCGCTCTAACCCCGCATTGATGCCCTCGGAATCGTTGCGTGACCGCACGCCCAAATTCGAACCAGCCGGTTGATAATCCTCATGAGTGAGCACCAACATCCGCTGACCATGCTCATCTTCCACAATGATTTCGCCATGCCCGTCAGCGCTCGCAACATAAATCTCGACCCTATCGGTCGATACTTCAATCATATTGCGGATTTTGCCAATCTGATTGGCAGCGTTCTTCAGCCCGGCCTGACTGTCCGCATCCCCAAGAAAGACATAACCGGTATCTAAAATTTCCGGCAGATCGCGCCGTGCCTGGAGCGCAGGATGAACCCTCATAATTCGCCCAATAACCTGCAAACCAAATCCAGCATCAACCACGGGCCGCAAAGCGCAAAGCGTGTTGGCTCTCGGCGCGTCAAACCCGGTGGCAACCGCCATCTTGAAAATCAAAACTTCAACCTGCGGATCATGCGCCAACGCCTGCACATCAGGGTCAGGTTCATCCGCCGTGTGGATGCCAACCGACTCAGCCGAAAATCCCATCCGCTCTACCAGAAAATCGCGCACCCGCCCCGGCGTCCAGGCTGAACTGGCTGCTTGTACCAGCAATAACGGCGTCATCGCGACATGGGCGGCCTTCAAGGTCGCCTTCACAGCCCGATGCTGTTCCACAGCCTTGCGGATCGCAACCTCATTCAAATCAACAAGCTTCTGACTAGCGCCCTGCGCCAAAAAGCAAATCGCTTTCACAGATTTCTTATTCAGCCGCGCTTCAACAACCCGCGTGCGTGATACGGCAACCCGCTGGAAACGCTCAATCTCCAGCATCCGCCGAAGCAATTCAACGTCCCTATCCTCCGGCGTGGCGCTCGCAATCATTAATAGGTCGGGTTGCAGCACCTCCTTAAAGAATGTGAACGCCTGAGTGTTTGCATTGAACGTGTGGTGCGCTTCATCCACAACCACACCAATAATCATTCCAGCATCACGAAACTGCGCGACCAGACTATCTAACGACAACGCCCCATCGTCATCCTGCCGCAGCTTGCGTGTCGAAACATTCCGCGCCGCAACCGCTGCCCAAGTAGCAATAAACACATCGCCCGCTCGGCTACCAATCGCGGTCCGATCCGCTCTGGGGTCGCGCACCCGAAGGCCCGGAGCGGCGGCACGTAACGCGGACATGGTTTGATCAATGACGCCTTTGAACGGGGCAAACCAAAACCAAACAACGGGCGCGTCAGCACTCACCCGTTCGGCCGCTGCGGCCATAATCAGTGTCTTGCCCGAAGCGGTCGGCGCTTCAAGCAAAAAGCTTCCAATACGCCGAGTAATTTCGCGGCGCCGCGTTGGTGCGGCCCGTATTTTCCCAACCGCGTCAATCATCGCAGAAGCGATATGATCAACCGCGTCGCGTTGAAATTCCCGCAAAACCAAGGGAGGCAAACTGCGTTTGGACATCTTACAATCCCACCACGTTATGCCGAAACTCCATTAACAGGCGGTCCGGCACCAACTCGATCGCCAATTCCGGGCGGTTGATCCTATCGCGCAAAATCCCAGGCGTCGGTGTGAACACCAGAACAGGTCCGGAAATTCGGCCCAATTCTGTCAGCGCCGCCTCAGAAACCTCCGGCATATAAACCAGTGTCGAAACATCGTCAGTGCCCGCGACCGGCAGCGAAACCTGCAAGAGCGCCTCGGCGTCATACGGCGCAAGATCACGCGCTTGGCGCAGTTGTAGCAAAATCCACAACGCCGCCCGATCAAAATCATACAAAATATCCGCCTCGGCGACGCGCCGCGCTCTGAGATAGGCAAAATCACCACCCAGCCCATCCACATCGCCATAGCCGTCAATCACACGCCGAAGCCGGCGCGCACAAACATCCCGGCAGATATTTTTCTGAGGCTCAGCCGCCGTCGCCTCCGTATTTGAAACCATAATAAATCGTCGATTGCCGTTATCGTCCTCGTTCAGCGACAAAACCGCATGACCCGTTGTCCCGGAGCCAGCAAAAAAATCTAAAATAATGTCATCGCTCCCAGTCGATTGGAAGAGAATATTTTTGATGAGCGACAACGGTTTGGCATAATTAAATGCCTTTTCGCCGAAAATAGACTGTATTTGCTTCGCACCTTCGTCATTGAACGCGGCAATCATTTGTTTCTTGTCCGGTTCGATATCCGCTTTCTTGTCAGAGGCAACTCTAATCCAGCTTGACAGCGGTTGAGTCTGATTCCGCAACTCCGCCTTATACCGCTTGAAGGCGGGCGTGCCCCACCCACAAGGTCGGCCAATCCATTCGTCGATATCGGGCAAATCGGCGCGCAACAGAGGCAGCCCGCCTCCGGAGCGCGGCACATCGCCCGCCTCAATGGCGGCTAATAAACTCTCTCTCGTATGCCATGTTTCAACACGATTATTCTTTGGGAATATAATCCGGCCTTCGGCAATCCAGTCTTCCATCGCCTTACTCTGAAGCTTGGCGCCTGGCTTTGTCCTCGCTTTACTGGCGAAAGCCCAGACACGTAATGGATTACAAGGATACCAAATTTTTGTTTCGGGGTCTTGTAATGGATAGAATGCATTAAGCCTCTCTTTATAAGAATGACTTTTTGTCAAATCACTAATTCTCCAATCACCTTTAGGATCGTTATCGGTATTAGAATACATTCCAAATGATTTTTTGCTACCACCAAATCGAAAATTGGAATTGCCATAAATCAGAATATGTTCATGGTCAGACGATAAAAATGCCCCTTTCGT
>JAKBBY010000028.1 GCA_021808315.1 Pseudomonadota bacterium
TTGGGCGCAGCGAATGGTGGGGTGGCGGTTGGCGGCGAGGGCCATGCCGATGCCGGTGCCGCAGACCAGGAGGCCGAAGCTGGCGGCACCAGCCTCAATGCGTTGGCAGACCGCGTGGGCGAAATCGGGATAATCGCAGCTGGTGGCGGTGTTGGTGCCGCAATCGATCACGGTCCAGCCGGCATCACGCGCGGCTTGGGCCAGTTGGTCCTTGAGCAGATAGCCGGCGTGATCGGCGCCGACCGCCAGGGTGCGATCCATGTTCATTGCGTGGCTCTAGCACGGGCGGGGCGGTGGGTGAAACTGTTTGGGTGGGAGGCTGTTTCGCGCGGGGCGCGGATGCGGTTATGATTGGGCGCGAAAAATCAGGAGCGAAAAAATGATCACAGGGCAATTTCCGGCGACGCGGCTGCGGCGCAATCGGGTGGATGGGTGGACGCGGCGGATGGTGGCGGAGACCAGCCTGTCGGTGGATCATTTGATTTGGCCGATTTTTGTGCGCGATGGGGGCGGTGAGCCGACGCCGGTGGCAACGATGCCGGGGGTGACGCGGGTGGGGCTGGACCGGCTGGCGGCGCATGTTGAAGACGCGGTGCGGTTGGGGATTCCGGCGATTGCGCTATTTCCGGCGACGCCGCCGGAGCGCAAGAATGCGGAGGGAACCGAGGCGCTTAACCCGGAGAATTTGATCTGTCAGGCCGCAAGGCTGCTCAAGCGGGAATATCCGGATTTGGGGCTGGTGGGGGACGTGGCGCTCGATCCTTATACCGATCATGGCCATGATGGCGTGTTGCGGCATGGATATGTGGCGAATGACGAATCGGTCGCGATTCTGGCACGCCAAGCGGTTAATCAGGCGGCGGCGGGGATTGATATTATTGCGCCCTCGGACATGATGGACGGGCGGGTGGCGGCGATCCGCGCGGCTTTGGACGCGGCAGGGGAAATCCACACCCGGATCATGAGCTATGCGGCGAAATATGCGTCGAGTTTTTATGGGCCGTTTCGCGAGGCGCTGGGCTCACAGGCGGCGCTGAAGGGCGACAAGAAGACCTATCAGATGAACCCGGCCAATTCCGATGAGGCGCTGCGCGAGGTGGCGATGGATCTGGCGGAGGGGGCGGATATGGTGATGGTCAAGCCGGGGATGCCGTATTTGGATATTGTGCGGCGGGTGCATGATGAATTCCGGGTGCCGGTATTCGCCTATCAGGTGTCGGGTGAGTATGCGATGCTCGCGCACGCGATGCAGCTTGGGCTGATTGACCGCGAGCGGGGGATTATTGAGACGCTGATGGGCTTCCGGCGGGCGGGCGCGTCTGGGGTATTGAGTTATTTTGCCGTGGAGGCCGCGCGGATTTTGCGGGGATGATGCCAATGCCGTCCGCGTGACGATGGGGTGGGCTGGATTGTCTCGAATGCGGTGATTCGAGACAATTCAAGGTTTTTAGCCAAATCTTGCGGAATTATTTGTCAGAATATCGCGTGATAGGCGACAAGCACGACGACGGCGCCGACGGTCGCGACGATCAGGCTGTAGAGATTGAGGCCGGTGACGCCAGCGCCGCCGAAGAGGTGGAAAATGAAGCCGCCGACCATGGCACCGACGACGCCGAGCACCACATCGAGAATAAAGCCGGCGCCGGAGCGATTGACGAGTTTGCTGGCGATGAAGCCCGCGATCAGACCGAGAATGATCCAGCTAATGAGTCCCATAATGTCACCTCATGCTCGGGGTTGGGATCGATGGGATCGATCACGATAGCCAACGCCGAGTGTGGCAGAGGCGTGGGAGATTAGCAAATGGTGACGGCGCGCATGCGGGCGTCACATCATGCGATCAGCCCATGCCAAGGGCGCGCTTATAGACATCGAGCAGGGTTTCCTGCTCCTCGATATCGGCGGGTTCTTGTTTGCGCAGGCGGATCAGCTGGCGCAGCACTTTGACATCGAAACCAGCCGATTTGGCTTCAGCGTAAATATCTTTGATGTCCGAGCCGAGGGCTTTGCGCTCTTCCTCTAGCCGCTCGATGCGCTCGACAATGCTTTTCAGGCGGTCGGCGGCGATGTTGCCGGTGGTGGCGTGGTCGGACGGGGATTTATCAGCGGTGTCGAAGGCCATGGGTCGCTCCGGTGCGGGTGCGGGGAGCGGGCGGGATAGAGCGGGCGCGGCGCAGGGTCAATGGCTGGGCCGCGCGCCGCTCTATCTGATTGGTTTTAATGATCTTTGGGTTGGGATGAGAAAGCAGCTTGCTGCTCGGGGGTGGCTTGCTTTTGGTATTTGGCCTGCCAATCGCGGTAGGGCATGCCGTAAATCAATGCGCGGGCCTCGGGATCGGTGAGCGCAATGCCACGGCTTTCGGCTTCCTCGCGATACCAGCGTGAGAGGCAATTGCGGCAAAAGCCGGCGAGATTCATCATGTCGATATTCTGCACATCGGTGCGCTGTTGCAGATGCGCGACCAGCCGACGAAACGCGGCGGCTTGCAGTTCGGTGGTTTGGTCCATCGCAATTCTCCCATAAGTTGCGCCTGAGGTAGTCATGATAGCAAGAATTTGCCATAGCAGGGGTGAACAGAGGAAATGGGTATGACATCATTGCTGCGCAGGCATCGACGCACAAAAATCATCGCGACGATTGGGCCGGCAAGCTCAACGCTCGACATGCTGACCCAATTATTCGAGTCGGGTGCGGATATGTTCCGACTGAATTTCAGCCATGGCAGCCATGCGGATCATGCCGAGCGGATCGAGATGATCCGGACGTTGGAGCGCAAAATGGGCCGCCCGATTGGGATTCTGGCCGATGTGCAGGGGCCGAAATTGCGCGTCGGGCAGTTTCAGGGCGGGCGGGTACAATTACAGGCCGGGCAGAGTTTTCAGCTCGATTTGAACGGCGCACCCGGCGACACCAGACGCGTGAATTTGCCACATCCCGAAATTATCGCCGCCGCTGGAATTGGCACCACCTTGCTGCTCGATGACGGCAAGCTGCGGCTGCGGGTCACGCGCAAACGCGAGGATCATTTGCTCACCGAAGTGCTCAACGGCGCCGTGCTGTCAGACCGCAAGGGTGTTAATGTGCCCGATGTCGTGCTGCCGATTCCAGCCCTGACCGCGAAAGATCGCGCGGATCTCGATTTTGTGCTCGCACTGGGCATTGAATATATCGGCCTCTCCTTCGTGCAGCGACCCGAAGACGTGCTGGAGGCCAAAGCCATCGCCGCCGGGCGGGCGCTGGTGATGACCAAAATGGAAAAACCGCAGGCGCTTGATGATCTCGACGCCATTCTGAACGCCTCCGATGCGGTGATGGTGGCACGCGGCGATCTCGGCGTGGAATTGCCCGCCGAGGAAGTGCCAATTGCCCAGAAACGCATTATCCGCGCCGCCCAGCGCCGGGGATTGCCCGTGGTGGTCGCGACCCAAATGCTGGAAAGCATGATCAGCGCCCCTGCCCCCACCCGCGCCGAAGCCTCCGACGTCGCGACCGCCGTGTTCGATGGCGCCGACGCCGTGATGCTCTCCGCCGAAACCGCCGCCGGACAATATCCGCGCGAGGCCGTGAATATGATGGATCGGATCGTCGCGCGCGTGGAACGCGACCCCGATTGGCGCCTCGGGATCGACGCGAAACGACCCGAACCTGAACCCTCCTCGCCCGACGCCATCGCCCGCGCCGCCTGGCAAGTCGCCCGCACCATCCACGCCCGCGCCATCGTCGCCTTCACCAACTCCGGCGCCAGCGCCCTGCGCGTTGCCCGCGAACGACCCGACTGCCCCGTGATCGGCCTGACCCCCTCCACCCAAACCGCCCGGCGCCTCGCCCTCGTTTGGGGCGTTCACGCCGTGGTCACCGCCGTCATCCACTCAATGACCGAATCCGTCGCCATCTCACGCACCGTCGCCCGCCAAGAAGGCTTCGCCAGCCACGGCGACGAAATCGTCGTCGTCGCCGGCGTGCCGTTCGGCCAGTCCGGCAGCACCAACGCCCTCCGCGTCGCGAAACTATAGGCGCATGAGGCCGGGGATGGGACGACAAGGGGAGCAAAGGCCAAGGGGCGCTGCCCCTTGGAACCCCGGCAAAGGCTGAGCCTTTGCAATCCATTCGTTTTAGGGTTGGGGAGGGCGTGGCCATGGCCCATCCGCAGCCTGTGCCTGGATCGCCCTCCCCAACCCTAAAACGCTAAAGGGTTCTAAGGGCTCAGCCCTTAGCGGGTCCAGGGCAGAGCCCTGGCCTTTCCCTGCCCTTTTTCGCTCAACCCTGCCTTACACGCCCAATTGTGTCGCGAGGTCGGTGACGCTGGTGGTGATCAGGGTCCAGTTACCGTTGGGGGTGGCGTGATGGGTGGGCGTTGGGCCGAATTCGGTGGGGCGGGTGACGAAGGCGGTTTGCAGGCCGAGGGTGGCGGCGGCGGCGAGGTCATCGTTATGGGCGGCGGCGAGCATGACGTGATCGGGGGGCAGGCTGAGCAGGTCGCAGGCGGCGAGGTAGACGGTGGGGTCGGGTTTGTAATGTTGGAATAGATCGGCGCCGAAGGTGACGTCCCACGGGAAATTATTGCGTTTGGCGAGGTTGATTTGCAAGGCGAGGTGCCCGTTGGAGAGCGGGCCGATGATGAATTTGGTTTTCAGGCGGGTGAGGCCGGGACTGCTATCGGGCCAGGGGTCGAGCCGGTGCCAGAGATTGACGAGTTCGGTGCAATCGGCGTCGCTGAGGGGCGGGATGTCGTGGCGGCGGGTGATCTCGATCAGAGCGTCGCGATGCAGGTCATCGAGGATGGTCCAGGGGATGGCACCACGGCGGACGCGATCCATCGATGGGCGGTAGGCGCGACGCCAGGAATCGGTGATGTCGGCCCAATCGGCGGTGATGCCGCGCAGGGCGCCGAAGCGTTCGAGGCCGGCGATGACGCTGCCGCGCCAATCGACCAGGGTGCCGAACACGTCGAACAGGATGGCGCGGGGCTGGGGCATGGGGGTTAGCGGCCGATGAGGAGCAGGATGACGACCAGGGCGATGGCGACGGCTTGGAGGGCAACGCGCAGGCGCATGAGTTTGTTTTGGCGGCGCGGATCGGCGCCGGTGGTCATGCCGACGGCACCGAACAGCAGCACGGCGACGACAGCGATCATATCGGCACCGAGGAGAACGAGGAGAATATCACGCATGCGACCGATATAGGGTGGGTGCGGCGGTGCGGATAGGGGGGCGGTTGACATTCGGGCGTGGGGTGCCTTTGTGCCGGGGATGAAAATGCTCCGACATGTCCTGTTGCTGGTGATGATGGTGGCCAATCTGGTGGCGGCCAGTCCGGTGGTGGCATGGGCGCAAGCGACGTCGCCGATCCAGGCGGTGGCGAAGGCGTTGGCACCGGCGACAGCGGGGCCGGTGAAGCCAGCGGTTGCGGCCCCTGCCCCCGCCCCTGCCCCGGCTTTGAGTGTGGCGCAGTTGAATGCGGCGATTGCGAGTTTGCAGAATCCGCAGCAGCGGGCGGCGTTGATTGCGACGCTGGAGGCGTTGCGGAGCAAGGCGGCGGTGGCGGCAAACGCTGCGCCGGTGGGCAAGGCGGTGGCCAAGGCCGCGCCGTTGAGCGTGCCGCAAGATTTGATCATGGATGCCGGGCGGGTGGCCGGGCGGGTGGTGCGGACCTTGCAGGCGGCGACCGATGTCAGTTTGCTCGTGCATTGGGTGACGTTTGTCGCGGGGGATTCGTGGCTGCGGATGACGCTGCTGCGCACCTTGGGGCGGCTGGCGGTGGTGATGGCGACGGCGTTGGCCGTGGAATTGATGGTTTTGCTGGTGTTGCGCCGACCTTTGGCGGCGCTGCGGCGCGTGCCGAGCGCTTCGTTGCTGGAGCCATCCGCGTCTGGGTTGGAGGCGGCGGAGGCTGGTGAGACGGAGCGGCGGGCGCGGCGGTTTTCGCTGCGGGCATGGCTGCGGCGGTTGCCACGGGCCTTGGCGGCGTTTGGGTTGGGGCTGTTGCCGATTATTGCGGTGGCGCTGGTGGGGTTGGTGTTTTTAGGATCGGGCTTTACCGCTGCGCGGGTGCCGCGCCTGGTAGTGACGGCGGTGCTGGAGGCCTACATTGTTTGCCGGTTGGTGCTGGAAGTGACACGGTTGGTGGTGTCGCCGGCGGCGGCGAGCTTGCGGCTGGTGCCGCTGTCAGATCAGCGGGCGACATGGGTGGTGATGTGGCTACGCCGGTTGATTGCGGTGATCGCCTTCGGGGTGGGGGCGGTGCAGACGGGCACGCTGTTTGGCTTATATTCAGCGGCGACGGCGGTGTTGTTCAAGCTGATTTCGCTGGTGGTCCATGGGATGCTGGCGGTGATGGTGATTCAACTGCGCAAGCCGGTGGCGGCGCTGATCCGCGGCCAGCGGCGTGATGGGGGGGTGGTCACCAGTTTGCGGGCGACGATTGCCTATACGTGGCATTTATTGGCGCTGTTTTACATCGTGGTGCTGTGGGTGGTGTGGGCGCTGGGGGTGCCCAATGCGTTTGTGATTATGCTGCGGGTGGTCGCGGTGGTGGCGGTGGTCGGCGCGTTGGCGCGCGGAGCGGCATTTCTGGCGGGCCATGCGATTGATGCGGCGTTTGCCGAGGAGGCGCGCTGGCAGAGTGCGTATCCGATGTTGCATGCGCGCGCGCAGATTTACCGGGGTGCGCTGCGAGCGATTGCGGGGTTTACGATTTCAGTGATCGCGATTTTGCTGGTTTTGCAATTTTGGGGTGTGGGCGTGCTGGGCTGGTTGCTGAGCGCGCCGAATGGCCAGCGCGTCGGCGGGGCGGCGCTGACGGTCGGGGTGGCGCTGCTGGCGGCGTTGGTGGTGTGGGAAATCATCAATGCGGTGATGGATGGGCATTCTGAGCGGTTGATCCGCCAGGGACGGGCGGCGCGGGCAGCGCGCTACCGGACCTTGCTGCCGATGCTGCGCACCGCGTTGCTGGTGGTGTTGCTGGTGATTACGGCGCTGGTGGTGCTCTCGGCGGTGGGGGTGAATGTCACGTTGCTGTTGGGTGGCTTGTCGATCTTTGGATTGGCGGTGGGGTTTGGCTCGCAGAAATTGGTGCAGGATATTATCACCGGGCTATTTTTGCTGCTGGAAGATGCGATGCAGGTGGGGGATTGGGTCACGCTGGGCGGGATTTCCGGCACGGTGGAGAAATTATCGATCCGCACCATTCGGCTGCGCGGCGGCGATGGCTCGTTGAATATTATCCCATTCAGCGCGGTGACCACGGTGACCAATAGTTCGCGCGATTTTGGCTATGCGCCGATCAATCTGGGCGTTGGGTATAAGGATGATGTGGACCGGGTGCAGGCGGTGATCAGGGAGGTGTTCGAGAGCATGACGGCGGAGCCGATCTGGCGGGCGCAGATTTTGGGCGATTTGGAATTATGGGGGCTTGATCAATTCGGGGCGTCTTCGGTGGTGATTACCGGGCGGATGAAGACGCCGGCGGGCAAGCAATATGCGGTGAAGCGGGAGTTTCATCGGCGGGTGAAATTGCGCTTTGATGCGGAAGGCATTGAACTGCCGTATAATTATCAGAAAATCACCATTGACCCGGCGGAGTTTCGGGCGGCCTTTGCTGGCTCCAACCGCCGCGACAATGCGGAGAGCCGTGACGACGCGGGGCGCGGCGAGGCGGCGGCGAATGGCTGATGCGAATGGCTGATGCGATGGTGAGGCTTTGGGCGGCGAGCGGCGCGGGGGTATAGTCGGGAGCATGGATCAGGTGGGTTCGATGGTTGATCGGTTGAATTTGGCGGAGCATCTGCGCACGACCGGGTTTGCTTTTGTGCAAGCGGCCAGTTTCGATGCGTTATTGCCTGCGCATGTGTTGGCGCCGGAGAGCTGGGATGCGTTTGCGGCGAGTTGGGAAAACATGCCGCTGGATAATTATATGGCTGATGGCGGGCGTTATCGGCGACGCCGATTTGCGGTGTTTGAGGGGCGTCCGGATCAGCCGATCAAGCGGGCGGCGCATCAGCCGCATTATCAGGCGCGGGATTATAATGCGCTGAATGGCGGGGTTGAGCGGTGGTTTGCGCCGATTGCCGATGTGGTGAGCCAGGGGGCCTGTTTTCAGGCTTTGTTGGGGCTCACGCGCTCCTTGTTCGAAGGGGTGGCCGGGAGTTTGGCATGGCATGTCGAGGCGCATCAATTTCGCATCGAAACCGGGCCGGAGGGGGCGGGTTTGCCGACGCCCGAAGGGATGCATCGTGATGGTGTGGATTATGTGCTGGTGTTGATGGTGCGGCGCTCGAATATCGAGCAAGGGACCACGACCATTCATGATTTGGACGGGCGCAGCCTGGGCGAGTTTACGCTGGTGCAACCGCGCGATGCTGCTTTGGTTGATGATCGGCTTGTGTTTCATGGGGTGACGCCGGTGGTGCCGGTTGATCCTGGCTTGCCCGCGTTTCGCGATGTGTTGGTGTTGACCTATCGGCGCATTTGACGCGGTTTTATCCGGCGCAGCTTACGGATTGGCCGCGCGGTAGCGGGCGATATTGGCGAGCTGGGTTTTGAAATGGCGGGCGAAGACGTGGCCGCCATGGCCGGTGGCGACGAAATAGAGCGCGTTGATCGGGGCGGGATGCAGCACGGCGCGGATGGCGTGCAGGCCGGGCGCGCAGACGGGACCGGGCGGCAGGCCATTGAATTTATAGGTATTATACGGGTTGTCGCGATTGAGATCGGCCATCGTGATGGGGTGATCGAGGGCGGTCGCGCGGCCTCCCGTGGCCGCGAAAATCACCGTGGGATCGGCTTGTAATTTCATCCCGCGTTTGAGCCGGTTTTCATAGACGGCGGCGATTTTCGGGAGTTCGGTGCGCAGCGGCGTTTCGAGCTGGACGATGGAGGCGAGAATCAGGGCTTGGTCGGGCGTGGTGATCGGCAGGCCGGGGGCGCGCTGCGCCCATTGGGCGGCGAGGGTGCGGCGCAAGGCGGCTTGTGCGCGGGCGAGGATGGCGGCGCGGGGCGTGCCACTTGGATAATCAAAGGTTTGCGGCAGGATGCTGCCTTGTGGTGGCGCGCCGATATGGCCGGTGGCGTGGGGGGCGTGATTGATGATGGCCGCGATTTGGGTCGCGGTGAGGCCGGGTGGCAGGGTGATGGGATGTTCCACCACCGGCGCGGTGCGCAGCGTGTTCAGCGTCTCACGCAGGCTGCCATGGGCGAGGAAGCGAAATTCGCCCGCGCGCAGCTTGCCTTGGTGCCGGGTGAGATAGGCGGCGATTTCGAAAATGAGCGGATGGCGGATCACGCCGGCCCGGTCGAGCGCGCGGGCGATGATGGGCAGGCCGCCATGCGGGATGGTGACGTCTTTGCTGACCGCAAGCGGGCCGGGGCCGTTATAGCTTTCCTGGATCGCGGTGCGCAGAATGCCGAGCACGATCACCAGGGTCCAGAGCGGCAGAACCAAACGGCGCCACTGGGTCATGCGGAGCAAAATCCGCTACTGATTATTTTTATCGTTATTTTATTGGAGCTTACGGAACAAAATTGAGGCATTGGTGCCGCCAAAGCCAAAGCTGTTGGACAGGGCGATGTTGATTTTGCGCGGCTGCGCTTGCAGGGCCACGCGGTCGATCACGCTGACGCGGCTGGGTTCGTGCAGATTGAGGGTGGGGGGGGCGACTTGATCGCGGAGTGCCAGGATCGAGAACACCGCCTCGATCGCGCCGGCGGCACCGAGCAGATGGCCGGTCGCGGATTTGGTCGAGGACATCGCGAGATTTTTGGCGTGGTCGCCAAACAGGTTTTCGACCGCTTCCAGCTCAAGATCATCGCCGAGCGGCGTGGAGGTGCCGTGGGCGTTGATGTAATCGACGTCTTCAGGGGTCAGGCCGCCTGATTTCAGGGCGGCTTTCATCGCCCGGAACGCGCCATCGTGATGTTCGGCGGGGGCGGTGATGTGGTACGCATCGCCCGACATGCCGTAGCCTGCAATTTCGGCGTAGATTTTAGCGCCGCGCTGTTTGGCGTGTTCATATTCTTCGAGCACCAGCACGCCAGCACCCTCGCCCATCACGAAACCATCGCGGTCTTTGTCCCACGGGCGCGAGGCGGCGGTGGGATTATCGTTAAAGCCGGTGGAGAGGGCGCGCGAGGCGCAGAAGCCGCCAATGCCCAGGGCGCAGACCGTCGCTTCGGCACCACCCGCGACCATGACATCGGCATCGCCGAACGCGACCAGACGGGCGGCATCGCCAATCGCATGAACGCCGGTGGCGCAGGCGGTGACGACGGCATGGTTGGGGCCTTTGAAGCCGTAGCGGATGGAGATTTGGCCGGAGATCAGATTGATCAGGGCGGAGGGGATGAAGAAAGGTGACATGCGGCGGGCTTTGCCTTCATGCACCAGCACCGAGCCTTCATAGATGGTTTGCAGGCCGCCAATACCCGACCCCATCATCACGCCGGTGGCGCAGCGCTCTTCCTCGGTTTGGGGTTCCCAGCCGGAATCAGCGACCGCTTGGGCGGCGGCGGCGATACCGTAATGGATGAACGGGTCCATTTTTTTGACGTCTTTGACCGCGATCCAATCCGAGGCGGTATATTTGCCCTCGGCCATGGGGCCGAGCGGCACTTCACCGGCGATTTTGGCGGGAAGATCACCGGCATCGAAGCTGGTAATCGCTCCGATACCGGATTGGCCGGCGAGCAGTTTTGACCAAACATGCTCGACGCCCAGACCAAGCGGGCAGACAATGCCCATACCGGTGACCACAACGCGACGCATAGCGCTCTCCCTCGCCGGGTGCCGATTATTCGGCTTTTTTCTTTTCGATATAGTCGATCGCGTCTTTGACGGTCGCGATTTTCTCGGCGGCGTCTTCGGGGATTTCGACGCTGAAGGCTTCTTCGAACGCCATCACCAACTCGACGGTATCGAGGCTGTCGGCACCCAGATCATCGATGAACGAGGCTTCCGGGGTCACTTTGGCCTCATCGACGCCGAGATGTTCGACCACGATTTTCTTCACTTTATCGGCGACTTCACTCATGATGATTTAGCTCCTGCAACGATAGTGGTCCGGCATGGCGGACACGGGGTTATTCGGCACCTTCTATTCGGTTGGATTTGAACTGAATAGGGGGACGAGTCGGCAAAGATGGGCGCGCTTAGCATGGTTTGCTGCGATGCGCCAACCACCGCGCGCGGGGCGCGGCCAGGGTGGCGAACCGCGACGCTGGTTACAACATGGCCATGCCGCCATTGATGTGCAGCGCCGCACCCGTGATCCAGGCGCCGGAGTCGGCGGCGAGATAAGCGACGGCGGCGGCGATGTCGTCGGGCGTGCCCATGCGACCGAGCGGGATCTTGCTCAGCAGCGCCGTGCGTTGGGCTTCGGTCAGCGCATCGGTCATTGGGGTCGCGATGAAGCCGGGCGCGACCAGATTGACGGTGATGCCGCGGGAAGCGACTTCCTGCGCCAACGCCTTGGTAAGACCGGCCAGACCGGCTTTGGCGGCCACGTAATTGGCTTGGCCGGGATTGCCCGTCGCACCGACAATGCTGCCAATATTAATGATCCGCCCGGCGCGGCGGCGCAGCATGCCTTTGAGCGCGCTGCGGGCGAGGCGGAACGGTGCGACCAGATCAAGATCGATGATCCGTTCGAAATCAGCGTCGCTCATGCGCAGTGCAAGACCGTCTTTGGTGGCACCGGCATTATTGACCAGGATATCCAGACCGCCCATCGCGGCCTCGGCGGCGGCGATCAGCGCGTCGGGCGCGGCAGGGTCCGCAAGATCGGCGGGGCAGACATGCGCGCGCGCACCCAATTCGGCGGCGAGGCTGTGCAGCGCTTCGGCCCGGGTGCCCGATAGCGCGACGGCAGAGCCTTGGCTGTGCAGCACGCGGGCAATGGCAGCACCGATGCCGCCGGAGGCGCCGGTCACCAGGGCGCATTTGCCGGTGAGCGAAAATAGGGCGCTGGCTGGGTTATTGGACATGGTTGATGACCGTTTCGAGTTCGGCGGGGGTGCCTGCGGAGGCCGTGTCGATATCCGGGGCGATGCGCTTGACCAGCCCGGCCAGGACTTTGCCGGCGCCGAGCTCGACCATCCGGGTGATGCCGTGCTGGGCCATGAAGGCAACCGATTCGCTCCAGCGCACCGTGGCGGTGACTTGGGTGACCAGGCTCGCGGCGATGGCAGCAGGATCGGTCAGGATGCCGGCGCTGACATTGGCGACCAGCTTCACGCGGGGGGCGCGCGGCGGGGTTTGGGCCAAGGCGACACGCATCGCTTCGGCGGCGGGGGCCATCAGGGCGCAATGGAACGGTGCGGAGACCGGCAATTTCATGGCGCGCTTGACGCCTTGGGCCTTGGCGACCTCGATCGCGCGATCGACGCTGGCGAGGCTGCCGGAAATGACCACTTGGCCGCCGCCATTATCATTGGCGATCTCGACCACCTCCCCTGCCCCGCTTTGGCTTTGCGCTTCGGCGCAGATGGCGCGGGCTTGATCGAGCGTGGCGCCGAGCAGGGCGGCCATGGCACCGGCGCCGGGCGGGACGGCGCGCTGCATGGCTTGGCCGCGCAGGCGCAGCAGGCGGGCCGCTTCGCCGATGGTGAATGAACCGGCGGCGGCGAGTGCGGTATATTCGCCGAGCGAGTGGCCGGCGACCAGGGCGGCCATGTCCGCGAGGGAGCGGCCAGTTTCTTGCTCCAAAGCGCGCAAAGCCGCCATGGACACGGCCATGAGGGCGGGTTGCGCATTTTCGGTGAGGGTCAGCTCGTCAGCCGGACCTTCGAAGATCAGGCGTGATAATTTTTGATCGAGCACGTCATCCACTTCCTCGAACACCGCACGGGCGGCGCTGAAGGTTGCGGCGAGGTCTCGGCCCATGCCGACGCTGTGGCTGCCTTGGCCCGGAAAGATGAAGGCGGTTGCCGCCATGTGAGGGTCTCCCATGTTGCAGGGGCGGTAGAGCAGGGTTGGTTCGGGTGTCAATGTATGGGAGCGAATTTCGGGGCTTGGGCGCGGTATGTGGCGCGCAAGGCCAGCCTAGAAATGCCGCTCGCGCACTTTGATGACATCGCCGGGGGCGATCGCGGAGTCGGCGCGGGCGCTGAAGCGGTGCGGCTCGCCGTTGCGGCTGCGAATCACCAAGAAACGCTGCTCGGCGGCACGATCAGTAAAGCCGCCCGCGATCGAGGCGGCGGTCAGCACGGTCATGCCGGGCTGGAACGGGTAGGCGCCGGGCCTGCGGACTTCGCCCAGGATATAGAAAGGCCGGTAGCGGCGGATTTCGACAGCGACGGCAGGATGGGCGAGCAGGCCGGCTTGGGTCAGGCGGGTCGCGATGCGTTGGGCCAGCGCGTCGGGCGTGAGGCCGGTCGCCGCGATGGGTTTCAGGAGTGGAATCGCGATATGGCCATCGGCGGCGATACGATAGCGGGCGCTGAGCTGCTTTTGGCCGAACACCGCGACGCGGATTTCATCACCGGGACCAAGGCGATAGGCGCCGGTGGGTGGGAGTGTTGGTAGATCGGTCGTGGCACAGGCGGCGAGCGCGAGCGGAACGGCCAACATCAGGCTGCGACGCGATATGCAACTTAAGATTGACTTTTGCTCGGATTCCATCGACCATCATTATAGGCCAATTCACAATTGGGCAAAAGGCGGGCGATGACCAGGATCGATAACCCGATGATGGCTGAGGCTGGCGACCCGCTCGCGGCGCTGTGGGCGATCCGGCGGCATTGGCGGTTGGGTTTGTTCGTGGCGGTGATGGTGCCGGGGTTAGCCCTGCTGGCGCTGACGCGGATGCAACCGACTTACACGGCCACGGGGATTTTGCTTTATGCGCCCGCCGACTTCAACCCGAAGTTGCTGCGCGGCGTGGTGGCGCGCAATCAGGTGACCCATGCGTTGATGGATAGCCAGGTCAATTTGCTCACCGATCGGCCAGTGCTGATGGGGATTGCAGCGCGGCTGGCCGCCGCCCCCGCGCGCCGCGTTACGCCCCGGTCATCATGGCGCAGCGCATGGCTCGATCGCTGGTTTCCGTGGCATCGGCGAGCGGCGGATGCGCGCTCAGCACAGCGGGCGGCGGCGCTGGAGCGGGTGCGGCGGGCTTTGCGGGTGACGGTGGAGCCGGGATCGCAGATTATTCGGGTGCGGTTTTCGGATGCTGATCCGACCCGGGCGGCGGCGGCGGCGAATTTGGCGATGCGGCTTTATTTGCAAGCACAGCAAGAGCGGCGCGCAAAATTATTGGATCATGCGCGGTTGTGGCTTGAGACGCGGGCCCGCCAGATTGGTCATGATTTGGCGGCGACCGATTTGGCGCTGGCGCAGGCGCGGGCGCGGGCGGGCACCGAGCGGGGGGTGGATGCGCCCTTGACCAATCAGGCGGCGGGGCAATTAACCGACGCGCTGATTGCGGCGGAGGCGCGGCTGGCGGCGGCGCAGAGCAAAATTGCCCAGGATGGTGGCGTGTCAGCGGCCTCAGCCGGGGCGGCGGTGGCACCATCGCTTGATCCGCTGCGGGCGAAGGCGGCGCAGATTGCGGCGCGGCTGGCGGGGCATGCGGCGACCGAGGGGCCGAATTATCCGGGGATGCGGGCGGATCGGGCGGCGTTGGCGGCGGTGCAGCAAGCGATTGGCGCAGCGATGGCGCGGACCATGGCGCGTGATCGTGCCGCCGTGACCGGGGCGGCGGCGCAGGTGGCGGCGTTGCGCGCCCGGCTGGCGGCGGCGCGCGATCAGGCAACGGCGGCGTCGGTGCGGGCGGCACCGATGGCGCAGCTGGAGGGGCAACGGGCGGCGGATCGTCGCTTGTTGCAGGAATTGACCAAACAGATTGGTATTTTGGATAGTCAGAGCCTGCTGACACCGCCGGATGCGCGGATTTTATCGCCAGCGGCGGTGCCAACGCGCCCGAGTGCGCCGCATCCGGCTTTGATTTTGGCCGGTGCGGGGGCGCTGGGGGTAGCGCTGGCGGTGTTGGCCATGCTGGCCCGGGCGGCGCTTGAGCGGAATATTGGCAGCGGCGAGGATTTGCGGGCGGCTTTGGCGATGCCGTGCTTGGCGCTGTTGCCGGAATTGAGCCGCCGGGCGCAAGGGGGGTTGTTGGCGGCGGATTACGCCGTGCGTAATCCGTTTTCGCCCTTTAGCGAGCAGTTACGGGCGTTGCGGATCGGGATTTCGCTGGAGCGGGGGACGCCGCGCAGCATTGCGGTGACGGCGGCGCGGCCCGGCGAGGGTAAGACCACCTTGGCGCTGAGTTTGGCCGCGAGCCTCGCGATGACGATGCGTTTGGCCGATGACGATGGGGGGCGAGACAACGAAGCGGGTGGTCGGGTACTGGCGATTGATTGCGATGTGCGCCAGCCAAGTTTCGATAATTTGTTCGATTTGGCGGGGGCGGCGGGGCTGACGGATTATTTGGCGGGGCGCGTGGATTTGGCGCAGGCGATTCAGCCGAGTCGGATTGCCGGACTCGATTTGATGCCGGCGGGAGCGGTGGCCACCGATGCGCTCAGCCTGTTTTTATCACCGGCGATGCCCTTATTGTTAGAGCGGTTGGCGGAGCGCTATGCGGTGGTGATTTTGGATTTGCCGCCGGTTTTTGCGCTCGCGGAAGCCCGGGTGCTGGGGCGCTTGGCGCAGCAGACGATTTTATGCGTGCGTTGGCAGCAAACGCCCAAGCGCATTGCGCTCGCGGCGGCCTCGTTACTCGCGGAATCAGGCTGTGTGCTTACCGGTTCGGTGCTAACACGGGTGAATAGCGCGCGGCATGCGCGTGCGGGTTATGTGGATTCGGAATTATATCATCCGCGATTGGGCGGGTATTTCCGGCTGTGAGATGATGGCGGCGTATCGCTTACGCGCCGCGGTGATCGCGCCCGATGAGGAGCACCAGATAGAGGCCGAAGCGGCGCCAACGATAATCGATCATGTGGCGGGTGCGGTAGCGCATGGCGAAATGCCAATGGATGGCAGCGAGTTGCTCGCGGGTGAAGCTCGCGGCCAGGGCGGGTGGGAGGCGTTCGAGAAAGCGCGATACAGGTGCGGCTAATCGGTCAGCCGATCGAGGGCCGGGATCGCGCAGAGCGCTTGGCGTTTGATCAGGATTGGTCCGAGTAAGCCGGCGGCGAGCAGCAGGGGCGCGAAGGCGAGGAAATGCCAGCCATTCCATGAGGCGAGGGCGAGCAGGCCCGCTTTGGCGAGGCCGATGCAAATCGTGTTCAGCAGATAGATCGCCATTGAGGAGCGCCCGAGATTTTCCAACCATGACGCCGCTTTTAGGCGCGGAAATCTTACCAAAGCGTTGAGAGCGGGCATTGAGAGCAGGCCCATCGGCAGCAAAGTGGCGGCGAAGGGCAGATTCAGGCGGGCGACCAGCAGGCAGCCGATAGAAAAAGCCGCGAGACAGGCAAGGCCGTGCCGATCAATCCAGGCCAACCAGGCGGGGCCGGCGGCGCCGGTGGCGAGGCCGACGGCGTAGAAAATGGCGTAGCGGCCGATCAGTGCTGCGTACAAATGTGACGGGAGGGGGATGAGATAGAGCGCGCTTGCGAGCAGCAGGAGCGGCCACAGCCGGTTGCCGGCGAGCACACGCAGGATCGGTGCGGCGATGCTGAGGGCGAACAGCACGATCAAGAACCATAAATCATAGGCCGGGCTGTGATTGGGATGCCAGACCAGGTTGATCAGACCAGCTTGGATGCTGACCGGCACATTATCGACCGCGATGAACGGGGCAGCGAGGCGTTTGGCAAGAATGATGGTGGGGCCGAGCAGCAAAGCAGGCACCAGCAGGCGATGGGCGCGCGATTTGATCAGGGCGGGTAGGCCCGCGCGTGGGGTTGCGAATTGGCCGGAGAGAACAGCGACGCGCCCGCTGAGGTAAAAGAAAAACGGCATGTGAAAGCTGTAGATCACGCGACGGATAATTTCATACCAATGCGCATCGGTCGGCGGTTGGCGCGCGACGATATGGCCGAACACCACCAGGGCAATGGCGAGGCCCCGCGCGCGGTCAAGATCAGGGTGGCGGCGGGCGGTGCGGATCATTGATTGAGTCACCGGTTGACGAGAGCATGCAATTACTGGTTGTGTAATAGAAGTTTCAGCCCGTTGGAATAGAAATTTGTCCCGAGGCCACATTTTGTCGCTGTTTACGCTGATGGGAATGCTGGCGTGCGGCGGCTGGGCGCGCGGGCAGTCGCTGGACGCGGCGTTACCGGGCGATATTCCGGGCTTTCAGGTGCAACCAGGATTGGCGCGGATTACCGCACGGCGGGCGATGGCGCAGCCTTTGGGGTTTTCGGTGCAAGCGCTGCAAATTTTGCCCTCGATTGACTTGGGTATTGGCTATGATCATGCGTCGGGATTGGCGGCGTCGGGTTTAGATGGACCGGGATCGCCGCTGGTGGCGGTGACGCCGCAATTGCGGCTGATCGACCCGATTATCGGGATGGCCGGGGTGGTGCGCCTCAATGCTGTGCGTTATGCGCGTGCGCCGCAGCAAGACACCACGAATGTGACGGCGGCGCTGGGCTGGCGGGTGCAGATCGGTCCGGATCGGCTGGATCTGGGGGTTGCGCGTGCGGCCTTGCAAGAGGATGCGCTGGGGCTGGCGGCGAGTGATGGCGGTGCGGGCAGCGCCCTGCCGTTTCGGGTGCAGCTGCGCGCGGCGCGGGCGGCGTGGCGGCATCAATTCGGGGTCGTAACGCTGGATGGCGGGGTGGGGGCGACGCAGAGCACGATCAGCGCGCAGGGCGTAGCACCGGGATTTCGAGAGGCGACAACATGGCAAGGGCGGCTACGGGCGATCACCACCCGGCATGCACCGCTGCGCTGGGTGGTGCAACTCGATGGGCGGCGGACCGATTATGCCGGGGTGTTGGCAGGCGCGCCCTATGGCGCGACTCGGGCGCTGGCGCTGCAAGCGGGTGTGGCGACGCCACGCGATGCAATTTTCACGCTTCGGGCTTTGGTGGGCGGGGCTCAGGTGCGCGTCGCCGGGGTGCGTGGGGTGGGGTTATCCCCTACCGGTGGGGTGGTGCCGGTTTTTGTGCTCGCGATGGGATGGATGCCGGATCGGCTCAGTGCCGTTGGGGTGTCGCTCAGCCGAACCGATACCGGCAATCCGGAGTTGAGCCTGCCGGGCCATCCGATCGAGCGAGCCGGTTTGGCAGCAGCACTTGGGGTTGACCGGCATGTGGTGGTGGCGGCGCGGCTGCATGGCACGCAGGCGGTGGTGCCGGGGGGCGTTGCCCGTGAATGGGCGGTGCGGCTGGCCGTGCGCTGGCGGATCGGGCGGATGGTGACGGTGGCACCGCATCTGAGCGAGCGATGGCGCCGCGATGTGCCGGGGTTGGCGCCCCGCGAATTTCGCGCGGTGCTGGCGCTGCGGGTGGCACCATGACGATCAATGCGTTTGGGGTGAGTTTTGCCGCCATGGGGCTTGATCAGGCGGTGGCGCAGTGTTTGGCGCGCGATCCGGCGGCGCGGTTTGACTTCGTGGTGACGCCGAATACCGATCATTTGGCGCGGCTGCGGCGCGATCCGGCGTTGCGCGCCCTGTATCGGGCGGCGTGGCTGTGTTTGCTCGATTCCCAGGTGATTGCCAGATTGGCGCGGTTATGCGGCCAGGGTGTGCTGCCAGTGGTGACAGGGGCGGATTTGACGCGCCATGTGTTGGAGCAGCTCCCCGCCGGCTCACGCGTGTTGCTGGTGGGGTTGAATGCTGCGGATGCGGCAGCGCTGGCTTCGCGGTTTGCCGGATTGGTGATTGAGCATCATGCGCCGCCGATGGGGCTGGATCATGACCCGGTGGCGTTGGCGCGCGCGCGCGATGTGGTGCGGGCAAGCGCTGCGGCAATCGTGCTGCTGGCGATTGGTTCGCCCCGGCAGGAGCGCTTGGCCCACGCGATTTGGCAGGCGGGCGATGCGACCGGGCTTGGCTTATGCGTGGGGGCCGCCCCTTTATTTGCTGCGGGACGCCTGCAGCGAGCGCCGGTTTGGATGCGCCGATGGGGCTTGGAATGGCTGTGGCGGCTGGCGTTGGAACCACGGCGCTTGGCACGGCGCTATGGGCTGGAAGGGCCGCCGGTACTGCTGGCGTTGGCCTGGCATTGGTGCTCTTGTCGGCGGCGGCGATCCGCGCAATAAAATAACCATGGGCAAAAAAACAGCGAGGCGGTGTTCAGAGCCATGACCGTGATCCCGACCTCGATTGACCGACGCAGTGCGGAATTTCGCGCCAATTTGGCTTCGATGACCGACTTGGTTGAGCGTTTGCGCGCAACCGTCGAGCAGATCCGCCAGGGCGGCGGGGCAGTGGCGCGCGAGAAACATTTGGCGCGCGGCAAATTGCTGCCGCGTGACCGAATTCGCAGCTTGATCGACCCAGCATCGCCGTTCTTGGAATTTTCGCAGTTGGCGGCGCACGGATTATATGGCGGCGAGGTGCCTGCGGCGGGAATTATTACCGGGATTGGCCGGGTGGCCGGGCGTGAATGCGTGATCGTTGCGAATGATGCGACGGTGAAGGGCGGAACCTATTTTCCGCTGACGGTGAAAAAACATCTGCGCGCGCAGGCCGTGGCCGCGCAAAACCGGTTGCCGTGCATTTATTTGGTGGATTCGGGTGGGGCGAACTTGCCCAATCAGGATGAGGTGTTTCCGGATCGTGAGCATTTTGGCCGGATATTTTACAATCAGGCGACGATGTCGGCGGCGGGGATTGCGCAAATCGCCGTGGTGATGGGCTCTTGCACGGCGGGGGGTGCTTATGTGCCCGCGATGGCCGATCAGAGTATTATTGTGCGCGAGCAAGGCACGATTTTTCTGGGCGGCCCACCTTTGGTGAAGGCGGCAACCGGCGAGATTGTCACGGCGGAGGAATTGGGCGGCGCTGATGTGCATACCCGTATCTCCGGGGTGGCTGATCATTTCGCGGAGAATGATGCTCATGCCCTGGGGCTGGCGCGGCGGATTGTCAGCGGGTTGAACCGGGCGAAATATCCGGTGCCCGATCGCCAAGCGCCCCGCCCGCCGCTTTATGATCCGGCGGATTTATATGGCATTGTACCTGAGCGTTTGAGCACACCCTTTGATGTGCGCGAGGTGATTGCGCGCATTGTCGATGAGAGTGCGCTGGAGGAATTCAAGCCGCGCTATGGCACGACGTTAGTGACCGGCTTTGCCCGAATTTGGGGCTATCCCGTAGGCATTATCGCCAATAATGGCGTGTTATTTTCTGAATCGGCGCTGAAGGGCGCGCATTTCATTGAGCTTTGCGCCCAACGGCAAATTCCATTGGTGTTTTTGCAGAATATCACCGGCTTTATGGTCGGGCGGAAATATGAAGCGGGCGGCATCGCCAAAGATGGGGCGTAGTTAGTGACAGCGG
>JAKBBY010000209.1 GCA_021808315.1 Pseudomonadota bacterium
CACCGCCCCCATCAGCCCCACATCGCCGCCGCCAAACACCAAATGCAGCCCCGCCCGCGCCAGCCCCGCCCCCAACGCCACCGCCGCCTCCCGATAGTCCGGCGACACCCCCGGCGATGATCCGCAAAAAACCGTGACTGAAAAGTGACTCATATTCCAAAAATCCTCCCGCACCTTCCGATTCGCCCTCTTACGTGGCAGGAGAGAAAAATCGACGCAAGCACATGACGGGTCATTTCCAATGTCTGGCAAAATTACCAACGATCTCAATAAAAAACCGCTCCCCGGCTGGGTCACCCCCACCGCCATCGCCGCCCTCGGCCTGCTCGCCGTCGTCGGCCTCGTCTTGCTCGGCGGCAAAAAACAATTCGCCCCCACCGCCCCCGCCACCATCCCCGCCGCCAGCACCCAATCCCTTAACAACGCCCCGCGTTTCGATACCGTGCGCGTCGATGCCGGTGGCAACGCCGTCATCGCCGGTCGCGGCACCCCCGGCGCCACCATGACCATCGAGGCCAACGGCAAACCCATCGGCACCACCATCGTCGGGCAAGATGGCTCCTTCGCCTTCGTCACCACCAAGCCCCTCACCCCCGGCAGCGCCAACCTCACCCTCTCCGAAAAAACCGACGCGGGTTCAACCGCCACCAGCCACCGCAGCGTCGCTATCAACGTGCCGCAATCCCCCAACGAAGGTGCCCTCGCCGTCCTCTCCGGCGGGGCCAACGGCAGCTCCAAACTCCTCTCCGGCCAAGGCCCACAACCCGGCACCCTCGGCCTCAGCTCCGTCGATTACAACGCCGGCCACGCCGTCATCGCCGGCACCGCCAAGCCCGGCGCCCAAATCTCGCTCTATCTCGGCTCGCGCTATCTCGGCAGCGCCCTCACCGGCACCAATGGCCGCTGGACCCTGCGCATCCCCCGCCTGCCCAGCACCCCCGGCACCTTCACCCTGGAATCCATCAAACCCGATGGCACCATCATCCAATCCATGAAAACCGCCTACGCCCCCACCCAAATCGCCAGCGTCAAACCCGGTCAAGTCGTGATCAAACGCGGCCAAAACCTATGGGAAATCGCCCGCGCCCAATACGGCGCCGGCGCCAAATACACCCTGATCTACAAAGCCAACGAAGCCTCAATCAGCAACCCCAACCTCATCTACCCCGGCCAAAAATTTTCTCTCCCCCAACCGACTGCCAAATAACCACGCCCGGAGGCCGGCAGACGCAAAATCCAGGCAAGTACCAAAGGAGCAAAAAACTGCTTTTTGAAAAAAGCAGCAAAAACTTTTGCTCCTGGCGCGTTTGACGAGGCAAGCTAACACCATGACGGGTAATAAGCCCGCGATACAGCCGAACAACCGAAGAATAACAAAGCTTGCGTCCCAGCATTCGGTATGATCTGATCCTAACATGGAATTAGATCTAAATCTCCTGCTCGTTCAGCTTGCAGTCATTTTCCTGCCCGGCATCATCTGGGAACGGCTGGACGCGCGCTTTGCCGCAAAAATCAAGCCCTCCACATGGGAAAGCCTGGTGCGGACGCTGAGCTTCGGCCTCGTCGTCTATACGGTCGAGTTTATGATTTACAGCCTCTTGAACCTGCATTTCACCACCGCCGACCTCACTAACGCCAAGGCTCAAAACGTCATCACCAAGCCCGTCATTTTTGAAATCGCCTGCGCATTGCCCCTCTCACTCGGCTTGGCCATCGTTTGGCTCTACATCGCGCGACATAAATGGATTTCACGCTTCCTTCAAACAATCGGCGCAACCAAAAAATTCGGCGACGAGGACGTCTGGGATTACACGTTCAATTCCTCAATCCCCGATGTTGAGTACGTGCATGTTCGCGACTTCGCCAACGGCTATCTCTATGCCGGTTGGGTGAATATTTTCTCCGAGACGGATCGCTTGCGCGAACTCGTTCTGCTGAATGTCATCGTCTACGATCTGAACGGCACAGAGCTATATCAAGTGCCGCGTCTCTATATTGCCCGACCCCAGGAAAATATGCATATTGAATTCCCCTACACCAAGCCAAAATAATCGATGGGCCGCAGTCAGATCAAAAGGAATTATCATGCCTGACCATCAGAAAAACGCGGAAACAGTGAGCCTACACAGCTACGCCAAAGTGCAGCCATTGCAGGAAGGATCTATCGTCAAAGGCGGCATCAACACGATCTCGCAAATCACCGAACGCCCTCCCGCGCCGCCGATTCTAAGCCCGAAACCAATCATCGCCCAGCCATCCACCGACACAGGTCATAAATCTGGAGCGTAATGCTCTATGTGATTGCGCGGCCATCATCCCAAACCCAGTGCCACGAATCCCGCGATGAGGCGCGTCCCCCAGCCCGCCCACCACCCCCGGCACCATCAGCAAAGCGCCGCGCATACGTGTGGAACATCGCCCGCGCCAAATACACCCTGATCTACAAAGCCAACGAAGCCTCAATCAGCAACCCCAACCTCATCGACCCCGGCCAAAAATTCGCGCTCTCCAAACCAACTGCCAAATAACCGCGCCCGGCGGCCAAGAGCGCAAAATCCAGGCAAGTACCAAAGGAGCAAAACTGCTTTTTGAAAAAAGCAGCAAAAACTTTTGCTACTCGTCGCGTTTGACGAGGCCGGATAACACCGCGACCAGCAACAAGCTCGCGAGCCAGCCAAACAGGGGATGTGTAATGGTGCTTGCGTCCCAGCATTCGGTATGATCTGATCCTAACATGGAACTAGATCTAAATCTCCTGCTGGTTCAGCTTGCCGTGATTTTCCTGCCCGGCATCATCTGGGAACGGCTCGGCGCACGCTTCGCCGCGAAAATCAAGCCATCCACATGGGAAAGTCTCGTCCGGACACTGAGTTTTGGCTTTGTTGTGCGCGCCTTTGAATTAATGCCACAGCAAAGGGGATCAACTGACTCGAGGAAATCAAAAATGACGTTCAATAAAGATGGATTTCTTTCTCAAAGCATGGAAGCCTTCAGTACGTCGCTGCGAAATGAGAATACATATCGTCAGTGGTTTGATTTTGCTAGGGAGCTAAACCGGTTTGGCATAGGTATCCTTGATAACCTCCAGGTGCCAAGACACGATAATCAACGCGTGACAATCTGTGCATTATTCACCCGAGCACATCAGTCTTTCCAAGCGGCCTTGATATTGGCTGAGAGAGGAATGCTTTCGGATGCCCGCGTTGTGTTGCGGAGTGCGGTTGAAGGTGCCATTGCCATGCACGCGATCGCCGACGATCCTACTTTCATCAAACAACTTGACGATGCACACAAATACAATCAGCGGAAAATGGCTCGCTTAGTCTTAAACAACCCCGACTACAAATCATCCTTCTCAGAGGAAGAGATCGCTGACTTGGAAAAAACAATCTGCGATATTGATGAATATGAAAAAAAGAATAATAAAAAGCTAATTGATAACAATGAATTTGAAAAAGAGAATAACAAAAAGCTGAGCGACATCAAATGGGCCAATGTCGCATTAAAACACTGCAAGGACCTCTATGATTTACTCTACAGACAACTATCATCAGACGGAACACATACAAATAACAAGGCAATACAACGCTTCCTGTTGTTTGATAAGAAAAACGAATTATTAGATATAAGAATTGGACCAGACAACTCAGATTTGGTCGAAGTCATGAAAATAATGTGTCTAATGTTCTTATGGGCAGCTGGCCCATTCACTAGAGTATTTCAGACGCCTGAAAATATAACAAAATTACAAAAGTTCATCGAACGTTTTCCAAATTTACCGGATAGTGAGCCAACTAATGTGACGATAAATCCTAACTATACATAATTAATGCTAAATGGGCCGGGGCGCGGAAGCCGGTGGTGCAAAAGCCAATATCCCATTGGCCTATCCCAGCAGCCCAACCCCTGACAAGGTCCTTAGTTTGACCCTTCCTCTCCACCCGCCCGCGCCCCAAACACGCGCGGCAATCGCGTCGGGCGCGTAATCCGCAGCTGCTTATTCACGCTCATCCGCCCAAACAC
>JAKBBY010000210.1 GCA_021808315.1 Pseudomonadota bacterium
CTCGATGAAGGCCTCCACCGCGACATCGACCACCGGCGCGGCACCATCGATGGTGGTGCGGCGCGCACCGATTTTGCCGCCGCCAAAGCGGGTGCGGGTGGTTTTGATGTCGGCAGCGATGCTGCTCCAGCGCAGCGCCTCGTCATTGAGCAGAGCTTCGAGGTTGTCGGCTTCGGCGGTGAGTTTAGCGTGTTCGGCGCGCAATTCCATTTCTTCGAGGCGGCGCAGGCTGCGCAGGCGCATATTGAGGATGGCTTCCGCCTGGATGTCCGTTAGTTCGAAGGCGGTCATTAACACCGGTTTGGGTTCGTCTTCGGTGCGGATGATGCGGATCAGCTCATCAAGATTGAGAAAGACCGCGAGATAGCCATCGAGAATTTCCAGCCGCCGGGCGATGGCCGCGCCGCGATGGCGCGAGCGGCGCAGCAAGACCTCGTGGCGATGATCGAGCCAGGCGCGCAGCATGGGTTTGAGGCCGAGCAGGCGCGGGGTGCGATCCGCATCGATCACGTTCATATTCATCGAGAAGCGCTGCTCGAAGCCGGTGGCACGAAACAGGCTGGCCATCAGCATGTCGGGATCGACGGTGCGGCCTTTGGGCTCGAGCACGATGCGCAGATGATCGCTGCTTTCATCGCGGATATCGGCGAGGAGTGGGAGTTTTTTCTCGGCGAGCAATTCGGCGACCTGTTCGATCAGGCGGGATTTTTGCACCTGATAGGGGATTTCGGTGACCACGATTTGCCACATGCCGTGCTTGAGATCGGACTTGCTCCAACGGGCGCGCACCCGCAGCGAGCCACGGCCCTGCTCGTAGGCAGCGCGGAGGGTGGCGCGGTCTTCGACCAGCACGCCGCCGGTGGGAAAATCCGGCCCTTGCACCAGACGGAGCAGATCATCGGTGCTGGCGTTCGGATGTTTGATCAGATGGATTGCGGCGTCGCAGAGTTCGCCGGCATTATGGGGCGGGATGGAGGTGGCCATGCCAACCGCGATGCCGGTGGCGCCGTTCGCCAGCAAATTGGGGAAAGCACCGGGCAGCACCACCGGTTCGCTGTCTTCGCCGTCATAAGTCGGGCGGAAATCGACCGTGTCTTCATCGATCCCATCGAGCAGGGCGCTCGCGATTTCGGTCATCCGGCTTTCGGTGTAGCGCATGGCGGCGGCGTTATCGCCATCGATATTGCCGAAATTGCCTTGGCCTTCGATCAGCGGGTAGCGCGAGGCGAAATCCTGGGCGAGGCGCACCAGGGCTTCGTAAATCGACATATCGCCATGCGGGTGGAATTTACCCATCACGTCGCCGACCACGCGGGCGCATTTTTTGAAGCCCGACCCCGGATCGAGCTTGAGTTGGCGCATGGCGTAGATCAGCCGACGATGCACGGGCTTCAGGCCATCGCGCACATCGGGCAGTGAGCGCGCCATGATGGTGGATAGCGCGTAGGCAAGGTAGCGTTCGGACAGGGCTTCGGCCAAGGGGGCGTCATGCACCACGCCGCGTGTATCATCAGGCATTTTCAGTCTCCGCCAATCGGGCGATCTGCTCATAAAGCGCTCTGCGTGACCAGGGAAGCGGGGCGTGATGCGCGCCGAACGCATCGCGGGCGAGGAAATGGCCGGTGAGGGCCAGACCATCGCGCAGGGCGGACCAGGGCGGTGGGCGGTCATCGGCGTTGCGCGCCAGAAAAGCGGGGAGCGGCAGGACGCGTGCGCGCCAGAGGCCGACGGCCTCGGCGGAGACCGCGCGGCCGGTGCGCGGCGAGACGAAGGCGAGATTTTCGGTGCTGCCGGTGACCGCGCAGCAGCGCAAATCCAGCCCGTAGCCGAGATCGGCCAGTAAATCGCGCTCGAATCGGACCAAGGCGGGGAGCGCGTGGGCAATATCGGTAATGCAAGCGAGCAGGCGGGTTAGGGCAATGAACAAGGCTTGATGCGGCTCACGCTCGGGCAGGGCGCCCGCGGTGACGGCGCAGGCGGCGCGCAGGGTGGCGAGGGCGAGCGGTTCGGTCATGGCGATGGCGGCGGCGGGGTGGATTAATTCGCCGGACAGGGTGCCGAGCTGGTCAGGCAGGCGGGCGACCCAGCGGGCGGCGAGCAAATTGCCGATTTGCCACGTGGCGGCGTGGCGCTGGGAGGCACCGCCGCGCACCAAGCCGCGCCAAGCGCCTTGGGTTTCGGTGAGCAGCGTCATGCGGGCATCGGCCTCGCCGAACAAAGCGGCGTCGAGCACGATGGCGGGTTCGGACCATTCCAATGCGGTTAGATTGCTCCGTGATCGGCGCGGGTGGTGTGGAGGCGATGGATTTGGGGGCGATGGGGGGGCGGGTTACGCATCGGCGGCGAGGGCATCGCGGGCGATTTGCGCGAGGTAGCGGGCGGCGATGGGCAGGATCGCATCGTTGAAATCATATTTGTCATTATGCAAAAACTGACCATCGGTGGCGGGGCCGTTGCCAATCCAGGCATAGGCGCCGGGGATGGCTTGCAGGAAGGCGCCGAAATCTTCGCTGGCCATGGTGGGCGCGATGTCATCGCGCACGGGCCGACCGATGGCGCGGGCGGCGCGCTGGGCGCGGGCGGTTTCGGTGGGGTCGTTGATGGTGGCGGCGACGCCGCGCTCGATCGACACGGTGGCTGTGCAGCCCAAAGCGAGGGCAGTGTTGGTGATCACGGCTTGGATGCGCGCGGCGATGGCATCGAACACGGCGGGGCGCAGGGCGCGGAACGTGCCCCGGAGCGAGACGGTTTCGGGGATTTGATTATCGGCATCGGCACCGTGCAGCACGCAGATAGACACGGCAGCGGCGTCTAGCGGATCGACATTGCGCGACACCACGGTTTGCAGGGCGACCAGAATATGGCCCGCGCAAATCACCGGGTCATGGGTGAGGTCAGGCATCGCGGCGTGGCCGCCATGGCCATGGATGGTGATGGCGAGGCGTGCGCCTTGGGCCATCAGCGGGCCGGGGCGCAGCGCGACGGTGCCCGCGTCCAGCCCAGGCCAATTATGGTAGCCATAGATGCGCTCCATCGGGAAGCGGGTGAGCACGCCATCATCGATCATGGCTTGCGCGCCGCCAAAACCTTCCTCGGCGGGTTGGAACAGCAGATGCACGGTACCGGACCAGGACGGATCATCGCGCAGCAGCATGGCGGCCCCGAGCAGCGAGACCGTGTGGCCATCATGGCCGCAAGCATGCATCACGCCGGGATGGGTTGAGGCGTGGGGCGCGCCGGTAGCTTCATGGATGGGCAGCGCATCCATATCCGCGCGCAGACCGACGCTGCGATTGCCGCCGCGCCGCAGGCTGGCGACCACGCCATGCCCGCCAATGCCGGCTTCAAACGGGATGCCGAGTTCGCGCAGGCGCGCACAGACGAATTGCGCGGTGTTTTGCTCCTGGCGGGATAATTCGGGGTGGCGATGCAAATGATGGCGCCAGGGGGTCAGGGTATCGAGCAGGGAATCCATGCGGGGACCGATCAGTTATTCAGAGCGGGGCAGTTATCAAAGCGGGGCCGTTTGAAGGCCGGGTTTTCGCGCCGCATGGTAGGCATGGAATTTCAGGATCGGCAAGAAAGTTTGTGCGGGTGGCGCGCCGGGCGGGCGAAAGCTTGATAAAGCTTGATAAAGCTTGATAAATCATGATAGAACATGATGATCCAGAAGGAGCGAAATCATGGGATCGTCAGTTCGCGAGAAATTCGCAACCCAGGTCAATGCTGAAATTTTGGCGTCGGTGCGCGCGCTGGCGGCCGATGAGGGGAGGCAATTACAGGCGTTGATTGATGAAGCTTTGGCTGATTTGCTGGAAAAACGGCGACAGACCCAGCCGCGCGCGCATGTGATGCGGGCCTATCGGGCCAGTCACGCGGCGTTTGGTGCGCTCTATCACAAGCTGGCCGAGTGACCGATTATTTGACGCTGGCGGAGGCGTTAGCGATTCATCACGATCAGATTGAGCGCTATGGCGGAGCGACGGGGCTGCGCGATGCGGGGGCTTTGCAAGCGG
>JAKBBY010000211.1 GCA_021808315.1 Pseudomonadota bacterium
CTGCACCCCCGGCAGTGCAGGATCGGGCGTCAGATCGATGGTGACGGCGGAGAGAGCGAGCGGGTGGCAAAGCGGGATCAAGTCGGCGGTGCGTTTGGCCGCCATGATCCCGGCGATGCGGGCTGTCGCCAACACATCGCCTTTTTTCGCGGTGCCGGAGAGAATCAGCGCCAGCGTGGCAGGTTGCATGATGATGCGGCAGGCGGCCCGCGCCTCACGCATGGTCGCGGGTTTAGCACCGACATCGACCATGCGGGCTGCCCCGGTTTCATCGATATGGGTGAGGCTTTGATGGATCAGGTTTGGCGTTTCGCTCATGGTGCCAGCCCCAGCAGGGCTTGCGTCGCTGCCTTAATGTCGGGCTGACGCATGAGGCTTTCGCCGACCAGCACACCTTGGACACCGGCGGCTTGCAGCCGTTGAATATCGGCATAGGAGCGGATACCGCTTTCGCCCACGACGAAGCGTTCGGGCGGAATTTGCGGGGCCAGGCGTCCGGACAAGCCGATATCGGTAATCATGGTTTTCAGATCGCGATTATTGATGCCGATTAACCTTGCTTGCAGCCCCAGCGCACGGTCAAGCTCGGATTGGTCGTGGATTTCAACCAGCACATTCATATCAAGTCCGGTCGCGAGTTCCTCGAAGCGGCGGGCCTCGTCATCGGTCAGGGCGGCCATGATCAGCAGGATGCAGTCAGCGCCGATGGCGCGACTTTCGTAGATTTGCCATTCGGTGAGAATGAAATCCTTGCGCAAAATAGGCAGATCGACGGCATCGCGCGCATCTTGCAGATGGGTGTTGGTGCCTTGGAAATAAGTGGTGTCGGTCAGCACCGAGAGGCAGGCCGCGCCGGCATCGCGGTAAGCGCGGGCAATCGCGGCAGGGTCGAAATCGGCGCGGATGAGTCCTGCCGAGGGTGAGGCTTTTTTAACTTCAGCGATCAGGCCGGTGCGCCCCGCCGCCGCGGCATCCATCAAGGCGCGGGCGAAGCCACGTGGGCGTGGAGCATCGGCCACGCGGCTTTTCAGCTCCTCCAACGGTTGGCTGGCGCTGCGCTGAGCGATTTCGGCGCGGGTATTGGCGCAGATGCGGGCGAGAATGTCAGTTGATGCGCTCATCGGGCGGGTTCCGGAAAATGGGGCTTGGTCAGCGCGCTGGCGCTGGCACGGCGCAGCCGATCAAGAGCGGCACGGGCGGCACCGTGATCGATACTGCCAGCGGCCATGCGTGCTGCATCGCGAAAATCTTCGGTGCGGCCAGCAACAATCAGCGCTGCGGCGGCGTTGAGGATCACGGCGTCACGATAGGCGCTGTGTTCACCCTCGAGCAGAGCGCTCAGTTTAGCGGCATTATGGGTGGCATCGCCACCGATCAGGGCGGTGAGTGGAGCGCGGGTGAGCCCGGCTTGCTCGGGGGTGATGGTGAAACTGGTAATGGCGCCGTTATCCAGGGCGGTAATCTCGCTCGGCCCGGCCAACGTGAGTTCGTCCAGGCCTTGACCATGCACGATCATGGCGCGCAGCGTGCCGGTTTGGGCGAGAGTTTCGGCCATCGGGCGCGCCCAGCTCGGATCATACACGCCAATCAGCTGTCGGCGCACCGAGGCAGGATTGGCAAGTGGGCCGAGCAAATTGAAAATTGTGCGGGTGCCGAGCGCGATGCGGGCGGCAGCGGCGTGGCGCAACCCGGCATGATGGCGCGGCGCGTAAAGGAACACGCAGCCTGCTTCAGCGAGTATCGCCGAGAGTTGGTCAAAAGGTGGTTCAACCGCCACACCTAAGGCGGTCAGCACATCCGCCGCACCGGCGCGCGAGGATAAAGCCCGATTGCCATGTTTGGCCACCGGCACATCAAGGCCCGCCAGCACGAAGGTAACTGCGGTCGAGATATTGAGGGTGCCAACGCCATCACCGCCGGTGCCGCAAACATCGATGGCATCGGGCGGCGCCGCGATGGTGCGCATCCGCTCGCGCATGGCCCGCACCGCGCCGGTGAGTTCGGCGGTGGTTTCGCCGCGCACGCGCATGGCGAGCAGCATGCCGGCAATTTGCGCGTCGTTGGATTTACCATCGATGATCGCACCGAACGCCGCCTCGGCCAGCTCTTCGCTCAGCTTGTCGCCACGCGCGAGACGATCCAGCACCGGCTTCAGATCAGCCAAGATTTCGATATTGCCCTGATTACGGCCCCGCACGCGTGCGAGGAAGTTGCGCAGCAGCGTGTGTCCATGGGCGGTGGCGATGCTTTCGGGGTGAAATTGCACACCGAAAATCGGCAAATCGCGATGGCGCAGCCCCATGATCAGACCGTCTTCGGTGAAGGCGGTTGGGATCAGCGCGGCGGGTAAAGTTGCGCGCTCAACAATCAGCGAATGATAGCGGGTCGCCTCAAACCCGTCCGGCACCCCGGCGAACAGATCGCTACCTTGATGGCGGATGGCGGCCATTTTGCCATGCATGGGTTGCGGCGCGCGGATCACTTGGCCGCCGAATGCCTGACCGATGGCTTGATGGCCAAGGCAGACGCCAAGGATTGGGATTTTACCGGCAGCAGCGCTGATCAGGTCGAGGCAAATACCGGCCTCATTGGGCGTGCAGGGGCCTGGCGAGAGCACAATCGCTTCAGGGCGGAGCGCCATGGCCTCATCGGGCGTGATTTTATCATTGCGCCGAACCAGGCAATCAACGCCGAGATCACCGAAAAAATGCACGAGATTGAACGTAAAACTGTCATAATTATCAATAATCAGGATCATGGCGCGCTCCGGTTCGCGCTGACATATTGGGCCACGTCTTCAGCGGCGCGAAATAAAGCGCGGGCTTTTTGCAGGCTTTCGGCATATTCGGCGTCAGGATCGGAATCAGCAACGATGCCAACGCCCGATTGCACATACAATGTTTGATCTTTGATCAGGGCGGTGCGCAAGGCAATGCACGTATCCATCGTGCCATTGGCTGCAAAATAGCCGATGCAGCCGCCATACAGGCCCCGGCGCGAGGGTTCAAACTCCTCGATGATTTGCATGGCCCGCACTTTGGGCGCGCCGGAGAGCGTGCCGGCGGGAAAACCCGCGATCAGCGCATCAAGCGCGTCGGCATCGTCGCGAATTTTGCCCTCAACGGTCGAGGAAATATGCATCACATGCGAAAACCGCTCAATCGCGAAGCTTTCCGTCACGGTGACCGAACCGATTTTGGCGACCCGACCGACATCGTTGCGCGCCAGATCGAGCAACATCAAATGCTCAGCACGCTCCTTAGGATCTTCGAGCAATTCGGTTTCCAAGGCTTCGTCTTCAGCGCGGTCCGCCCCGCGTTTGCGGGTGCCTGCGAGTGGGCGGATGGTGATGGTGCCATCGCGCAGCCGCACCAGAATTTCCGGACTGGAGCCAACCGCTTGATAGTTGCCGAAATCAAGGAAAAACAGAAACGGCGCCGGGTTGATCCGCCGTAAACTGCGATAAAAAGCAAAGGGCGGCGCGGTATAGTCCAGTGCGAAACGCTGGCTGGCCACGACCTGAAAAATATCGCCCGCCGCGATGTAGTCACGCCCGCGCTGCACCATCGATTTAAATTCTTGCTCGGTCATGTTCGAGCGTGGCGGGCCGGCTTGAGCGGTCGAGCCGAGCAAATGCGGGGTTGGTTGATCGAGCGCGGCTTGGGCAGCATCGATCCGGGCGAGGGCAGACTGATAGGCGTGTTGGGCGGATAGGCCGGGACGCTGCCAAGCGGGTGCGGCGAGCGTAATCTCATCCTTCACCGAATCGAAAATCGCAAACAGCCCCGGGCGCATCAGCACCGCATCAGGAATCCCCAGCGTGTGGGGGTTGGTGGCCGGAAGCTCTTCCATCAGCCGGACCATGTCATAGCCCAGATACCCGACCAGCCCGCCGGTCATTGGCGGCAGGTGCTCAGGCAAGGCTAGTCTTGTTTCCGCGATTAGGGCGCGCAGGCTGGTGAATGCATCGCGCGGGTCGGCGACGAACGTGTCAGGATC
>JAKBBY010000212.1 GCA_021808315.1 Pseudomonadota bacterium
GTATGCTGATGATGGTCACACGGCGCAATGCTGTTAGTCAGATTGCGGGCTTCATGTCGCTTGAAAACGGGTTGATCCTCGCCGCCGCCGGGGCGCAAGGGATGCCGCTGGTGGTGGAAATCAGCGTCGCTTTCTCGGTTCTGATCGCCTTCATCGTGATCGGCGTATTTTTGTTTCGAATTCGTGAGCGTTTCGATACTGTCGATAGCGCAGCGCTGGACGCGTTTCGCGGTGAAGCCCAATGATCGACCTTGCCCATGACGCGGTGATTGGCACCATCGTCATCCCCGCCGGGGCGGCGGTGATATTGGCGGTTGTCCCATCCTGGCGCCTCGCGGCGGCGCTCAATGTTCTGGCCAGCGGCCTGACCATTGCGGTGTCGGCTCTGTTGCTCTGGCACCGGCCCGCCGCCACCCGGCTATTCCTGATCGATGATCTCAATATCGTATTTTTGCTGCTGAATGGTTTTGTCGGTTTTACCACCAGCGTGTTCAGCGCCACCTATATCGCTTATGAGGTGCGAACCAGACATCTGACTCCCCGTTATTTGCGCTTCTATCATGCGATGTATCAGGTGATGATGGTGGGCATGAATCTCGCGTTAGTCACCAATAATCTTGGCTTGATGTGGTTTGGCGTCGAGCTCGCCACACTCTCCACCGTCATGATGGTGGGCATCTACCGCACCCCGGCTTCCATTGAGGCATCTTGGAAATATCTCATTCTCGGCAGCGTCGGCATTGCTCTCGCTCTATTCGGCACCATCCTGATTTATCTCGCGGCCAAACCTATCCTCGGCACCGGCATGGGGGCGATGCAATGGACCCGGCTATTGCGCCATGCGCCAACCCTCGATCCGGCGTTGCTGAATGTTGGGTTCATCTTTTTGCTGGTGGGCTATGGCACCAAAGCCGGATTGGTGCCGATGCATGCTTGGCTGCCGGATGCTCACGCCGAAGGCCCCACCCCGATTTCCGCCGTACTTTCCGGTCTGCTGCTGAACGTTGCCCTCTATGCAATCCTGCGCTTCAAGGTGCTGCTGGCGATGAGCCATGCCACCATCGAGCCGGGAACATTAATGATCGGCATTGGCCTATTATCATTATTCTTCGCGGCAATCATGCTCTACCGGCGGCGCGATATTAAACGGCTCTTCGCCTATTCCTCAATCGAGCATATGGGGATCATCGCCTTCGCCTTCGGCATGGGCGGGCCGCTTGGTAATCTTGCGGGCTTGTTGCAAATGATGCTGCACAGCCTGACCAAATCAGCCATTTTCTTCTCAGTCGGTCATATCGCTCAGGCCAAAGGCACGCAAAAAATCTCGGCAATCACCGGTCTGACCACCAGCCATCCGCTGCTCGGCTGGACCCTGGTCGCGGGTGTCGCCGCCATCGCTGGCCTGCCGCCTTTTGGCTTGTTCACCTCGGAATTCTTGCTGATCACCTCAACATTTAATCGCGCACCCTTGCTCGCCATCGCGCTCAGCCTGGGTATCCTGCTTGCCTTCGGCGCCCTGCTCCTGCGGATGACCGGCGTTTGCTTTGGCGAACCCAGCCCTGGCGCACAGCCGATCACGGCGTCATCGCTGCCGATTTTCCTGCATCTCGGCGTGGTGCTCATCATCGGCCTGGCGCTGCCCAGCTTTCTTTATGCGTGGTTCGCGCATGTCGCGAAATTACTCGGATGAACCGCCGATGAACGCGACCATCACACTCTGGCACCAAGTCTGCTCTGATCTTGCCGAAAATCGTTGCGTATTCATCGCCCTCTGGGCAGAACATCACGCGGATGGCGCGGTCGTTCATCTTGCCCTCCGCCCGCCGAGCACGGGCGATGTGCAGGTGCTCGATCTAACCAGCACCGATCGGCACTTTCCCTCGATCGCGCGTCATCATCCCGCCGCAAGCCTGATGGAGCGCGCTCTGTGTGATATGCATGGTCTGATCGCCGATGGATCGCCCGATCCACGCCCTTGGCTCGATTATAGCGCTCCTTACCCGTTCAAACCGGTCGATGGTCATGGCATTCATCAAATCCCGGTGGGTCCAGTGCATGCTGGCATTATCGAGCCAGGGCATTTCCGCTTCTCGGTCAATGGCGAAACCATCATCCGGCTTGAGGCGCGGCTCGGCTACACCCATAAAGGCACGCTCGGCCTGATGCGCGGGCGACCCATTGCAGACGCCGCCAAGCTCGCAGGCCGGATCTCTGGTGACTCCACACTGGCCTATAGCTTCGCCTTCGCCCGCGCGGTGGAACAGGCCCTCTTCATCACAGCACCGCCGCGCGCCGCCGCCCTGCGCGCGATCATGGCCGAATTGGAACGCCTCGCGAATCATTTCGGCGATATCGGTGCGATCTGTAATGATGGCGGATTTCCCTTGATGAATATGCTCAGCGGCGCCTTGCGTGAGCGCGTGCTGCGTCTCGCCGCCACTTGCTTTGGTCACCGCCTGATGATGGACCGGATCATCCCCGGCGGCGTGACCACCGATCTGACCGCCGAGCACGCGCAACAAATCCTCGCCACCCTGACCCTCTTGCTCAACCAATGGGCGCGCTTGTTTGAGCTCTATGAAAAAACCGCCTCCTTGCAAGACCGCGTGGTCAGCGCTGGTTGGCTTGATCCGGTCATCGCCCAGCGTCTCGGCTGCGGCGGTTATGTCGGGCGGGCCTCTGGTCAGGATTTCGATGCACGGCGCGATGCGCCCTACCCCCCTTATGATACGCTTGCCCTCACCATCCCAACACTCAAAGCCAGCGATGTCGATGCGCGACTGCGTTTGCGGATGACCGAAATTCAACAGAGTGCTGCGCTGATCCGCACGCTCCTCGCCACCCTGCCCACCGGTGCGATCCATACACCGGTGCCCGACTGTGCCACCACTGATGTTGGTCATGCGCTGGTCGAAGGATTTCGCGGGGATATTTTCGCCCATGTCCGTGTGCATAACGGTCAGATCGCCGATGTGATGCTGCGCGATCCGTCCTGGTTCTTCTGGCCCGCCCTGGAGGCCGCCATTGAGGGCAATATCGTGGCGGATTTTCCCCTCTGCAACAAATCATTCAACCCCAGCTATTCCGGCTGTGATCTGTAGGGCCCATGCGCAGAACCCTGATTGAGAATCTGTTTCGCGGCAAACTCACCGAACCCGTGCGCCCGGCTTCGGATGCTGATATTGCGACCCTGGTCAGCACGCTAACGCGCACGGCCCGCCAGCGTCTCGGTCGTTCACTCGCCATTCGCGCGTTGGATGCCGGGTCTTGCAATGGCTGCGAACTCGAAATGATCGCTCTCGCCAACCCTTATTATGATCTGGAGCGGTTCGGCCTGAAATTCGTCGCCTCCCCACGCCATGCCGATGTGCTGATGATTACGGGCCCGCTCACCCGCGCGATGCACGACGCCCTGCGCCTCACCGATGAGGCCATGCCCGCGCCCAAATTTGTGGTGGCGGTGGGCGATTGCGCTTGCAGCGGCGGCTTGTTCGCGAACAGCCCTGCTTGCATCGGTGCCGCTGAGCAGGTCATCAAGGTCGATCTGCGGATCCCTGGCTGCCCCCCCGATCCAATGACCCTGCTGCAAGCCCTGATCGGCTTCGCGAACACGCTGGGCCGGAGCGGCTAACCGAGCGAGCCGCGAGCTTCGCGGGTAACTTGGTGCGATCAGCGAAAGGCGCAGCCCGGCTTGAGACCAAGCCGTTTGAAAATCGTTGCCGCGGGACAAAATCCGGTAATCCCCGCCTGCACTAAATTAAGGCCGGCAAAAGCACTCAGCCAATCGAAATAAGGGCTGACCAGCCATCCCAATAACAGGCCGAGCAGCACAATCAACCCGGCAAAGGAGAGTACAGCATTATCGATCGTCATCATTTTACCTTTCATTTTTGAGCAATGTCCGATCAGGTGGAGTCATCTGATTGGATAAATTGGCCCTC
>JAKBBY010000213.1 GCA_021808315.1 Pseudomonadota bacterium
ATAAAATGAGGCGATAAAACTTTGTCCCCGGAGCAGTAGAACGGCTGCGGCACCCGACGAATAGGCAACCGCAGCCACTAGAAAAAAGAGAAAAATGCTGAAGCGCCAAAACTCATCACGACGCGCATACCACGACGCATCCGGGCTGGGCACCGGATCCTTCACCGCTGCCCCCGCACCGGCGTGGCATGGGTTGTCCCAAGCACCCGAATGTTAAGCACCCCCTCACTGCGGATGCTCAACCACCACCCCCAACGTCCCATCAATCCACGTATCCTTGTCCGGCACAATCGCCTGCACCGGCAGCGCCTGACTATCCATCGCCAGCCCCGGCAGCCGCTTCACCGCCGTACCAATCGCCAAAAACTCGACCAAATTGCCTATCTCGGCAATATTCACCTTCACCCCCACCACATCATCAGCCCCCATCGCCTCCGCCTCGCTCTTTAGCCGGCCAATCGCCACCTCCCGCGCATCATGAATAAGCGAGGTCAAATCACTAATCTCACCCCGGGTAAACGCCTTGAACGCCGCCTTAATCCCGCCCACCGTGCCCAGCGAATAAATCGATGCCGAAATCAATAATTTGAGCGGCGCATACCCCAATTTGGTCATCGCCCAACATTCTTCGCCGGTCATGTCGCTGGTCACCGGCTGCTGCGTATAGGCCGCCGGCAGCGCCGGATGCACCGAAGCCGTCCCCGTCATCAACATCTCATGGGTGTTATGCCAAAACATAATCTGCGTGCGAATCCCCAGCACCGCATTCGCCCGCACCGCCTGCGCCTGCGCCACAATCCGGTCGAGCGCCGCGTGCCGGGTCTGATTGAAAATATCGCTATATTCCGCAATCTCGCCGCGCACCAACGTCTTCAACGCCCCGCTCAGCCCGCCGCCAAACCCCACCTGATACGCAATATTGCCAAAAACATGGCTCAGCGGCTGATATCCCGCATCCATATGACAATAAAGCTCCTGCGCACTCCCCGCACTACTGAAAAACCCCGCCCCCGCACCCGCCTGCACAGTGTGCAACGCCGAACCCACAAATAAAAACTCAGTATTCCCATTAAAATCGCGCAAATCTCCCGTCACGCCCGCAATCCCCGCAGCCCCCGCGCCCTGCGCCTCCGCCACCATCCGCTCAAACGCCTTCAACCGCCCATCCTCAATCGCCTGCGTCACCTCCGAAATCTCGCCGCCCACCATGCCGCGAAACCCCGCCGACATATCCCGCAAAAATCCCAGCGAATTCACACTATTGCCCACTACCAGCCCACCAGGCCGATAATTTTTCAACGCCATGCAATAAATCTCATTGCCCGAAAGCCCACTGACATTCGCCATGATCGCGCCTCCCCTCACTTGATTTCGTGCCGTTAATCCCGCGCCCACCCTGAAACAAACCACCCCAACAGTCAATTTTCCCCCTTTCGCACCCTGCCGCTCCTGTGCCATGTTAGACGCATGGGGCAAACCTCTAACATCCTCGCGCAATCGCTCGCCGACCGCTTCACCACAATTATGCGCCTGCTCCGCCAAACCCTCGGTGCCCCCGACTACGCCCGCTTTGACCTCACCCTCAAATGGGCCGTCTGGCACCGCATTTCGCGCCTTTCGCACCGTTTTCGCCCGCTCTCCTTCAACCCGCGCCCGCCCCGCCCCCGCAAACCCAGCGCGAAACGAGAACCCGCCCCAGAACCAGCCCCAGCCAGCGCAAAACGGCGCGAATTACCCCGGCAACAAGGCTGGCTGCTGCAAACCTTCCCCGGCCATCATATTCCTTATGTCCGTGGTCATCTGATCCGCTTCCTAGAAGACCCCGACATCATTTCACTCCACACCGAAAATCCAAGGGTGAGCCGCGTGCTACGCCCGATCTGCCACATGCTGGCGATTCCCCTCCCCGATTACCTCAAATTGGAGCGAAAACCCCGCCCCAAACCAGAACCCAAACCGGCCCGGCGGCGTGAAAAAAAGCCGGAGCCAACGCTCTACGAATATTTTCTGCAAAAATATCCCGCTCCGCCGCCCCGCCCCACGCTGCCGGGCCATATTTACGCGCCCACCGCCAGCCCAAAAATCAACTTCGAGCGCTAGGCGCAAAATTATGTCCATTTCGTTGCGATATCATAACAACTAGCACAAAACCGCACCCAAGCCTTGCTATTGCGCTCCAAACAACCAATCTCCGCTCCGAAGCCAAAAACCAACGCCCGAAGGAGCGCCGTCAATGACCACCCAACCCGACTACACCCCGCCCGAAATCTGGACCTGGGAGCGCGAAAACGGCGGTCGTTTCGCCAATATCAACCGCCCCATCGCCGGCCCCACCCATGATCGGGCGCTGCCGGTCGGGCGTCATCCGCTGCAGCTTTACTCCCTCGCCACCCCCAACGGCGTCAAAATCACCATCATGCTCGAAGAACTACTCGCCCGTGGCCATACCGGCGCGGAATATGACGCCTGGCTGATCCGCATCAATGAGGGCGATCAATTCTCCAGCGGCTTCGTCGCCGCCAACCCCAACTCCAAAATTCCCGCTTTGGTCGATCACAGCGGCGCCAAACCCCGCCGCGTGTTCGAATCCGGCGCCATTCTGATGTATCTCGCGGAAAAATTCGGCGAATTCCTGCCCACCGAGCCGGATGCCCGCGCCGAATGCCTCTCCTGGCTATTCTGGCAAATGGGCAGCGCCCCCTATCTCGGCGGCGGCTTCGGCCATTTCTACGCCTACGCCCCGTTTAAAATCGAATATGCGATTGATCGTTTCGCCATGGAGGTCAAACGCCAGCTCGACGTGCTGGATCGGCACCTCGCCGATCACGAATATATCGCCGGCAAAGACTACACCATCGCGGACATCGCAATCTGGCCCTGGTATGGCGGCCTCGCCAAAGGCTGGCTCTACGATTCAGCCAAATTCCTGCAAGTTCATACCTATCAAAACGTGGTACGCTGGGCCGATCAAATCGGCAATCGCCCCGCCGTTCGCCGTGGCCGCATGGTCAACCGCGTCACCGGCGATCCCGCCGGCCAATTACGCGAACGTCACGACGCGAGCGATTTCGAAACCAAAACCCAAGACAAACTCGAAACCGCCGCGTCATAACCCTCATCACGCAGCCGGCACCGGATTAACGATAAGCGCCCACGCGGATCCCTTGATTGACCTGCACCAACGCAGCATTCACCGCATTCAGCGCCGCAATCCGGTGCCCGCCTTTATTATGCGCCGCAATCGACAGCTGATAGCGCGCCGAGAGCAACGCATGGCGCGCCGCGAACATATGGGGCTGCGGATAAGCCGCCACCGCGCAACCCCCAATCACGGCCCCCAACATCAGCGCCGCCACCGTCAACCCGGTCGATTTTGTCTTGATTTTCATTTTTTCACTCCATCTGTTGCTATCGATGGTGCGCAGCATTGCGTTCAATTATGGCGTAGATCGGGCACCAAGCGTAACTAATCGTGTCACTCAACCCACAGGCCCCGCATGACCGCTTCCACCCAAACCATCACCCTCAGCCATGGCCGCACGGTCGATCTATTTCTCGGTGGCGACCCAAACGGTCGGCCTCTGGTCATGCATCACGGCACCCCGTCCGATTCCACCACCTTCGCGGATTGGCACGATGATTGCGCGGCCCGCCAACTCCGCCTGATTTGCATGAGCCGCCCCGGCTACGCCGCCACCCCGCGCATGGCCGGCCGCAGCGTCGCGGACATCGCGCACCTCACCGCCGACTTGCTCGATCAACTCGGCCACAGCGAATTTCACACCGCCGGCTGGTCCGGCGGCGGCCCACACGCCCTCGCTTGCGCCGCCCTGCTCCCCAATCGCTGCCAGGGTGCGGCCATCCTCGCCGGTGTCGGCCCCTATGGCGAACCGGATCTCGATTTCCTCGCCGGCATGGGACCCGAAAATATCGAGG
>JAKBBY010000214.1 GCA_021808315.1 Pseudomonadota bacterium
GCGATCTTTGAGGCCGGGCCAAATGGTGCGGACTTTGCCGCCCGCGACGGTGCCGCCGGCGAGGAAGGCGATGGTGGCGGTGCCGTGATCGGTGCCATGGGTGCCATTGATGCGCGCGGTGCGGCCAAATTCGGTGACGATCAGGATGGTGGTTTGCCGCCAAGCCGGGCCGAGGGCGGATTTGAGGGTGGCGATGCCGGCATCGAGCCCGGCGAGGGGTGGGGTGAGCAGGTTGATTTGGTTGACATGGGTGTCCCAGCCTTCGAGCTGGAAGGCGGCGATGCGCGGGCCGCCTTCGGCGGCGAGCAGGGTGCCGGCGGCTTGGGCGAGGCTCCCAAAACCATAATTTTTGGCGTGGGGGGATTGGGGGTGATCAAGGAGCGCGTGGTCGAATTTTTGGGTTTGCAGGCCGGTGCGGATGGCGGGTCCGAAGACCGGGTCGGTCGCGTTGAGGGCGGCGATGCGGTGATACAGGTCGGGGCTGGGTTTGGCGAAGCCGATGGGGGCGTAAGAGCCGATGCGGGCCGGGCCGCGCAACAGGAGCGGCATGCCCATGCCGACGGCGAGACCCGTGTTGGCGGTGTTCAGCCTGTTGTTTTGCGCGTGCAATTCGACGATCAGGCGGTTGAGCCAGCCGGAGCGAATGCTGGTTTCGGCGACGCCGGTTTGCAGCAAATCCTGGGCTTCGAAATGGCTGCGGGTGCGATAGGGACCGGCGATGGCGTGGACCGGCAGCACCTCGCCCGCTTGGTAGAGTGTGTGCAGGTTTTTGAGGGCGGGGTGGAAGGCGAAAAAGCCACCGAGATCGAGCATTTTGTCGCGCGCGGGGATCAGGGGGGCGCGCAGGCGAGCGAGATCGGGGTCGCCATAAGGGATGACGGCGTTGAGGCCATCGAGCGCGCCCCGGAGTAAAATGACGATGAAGCGGCGATCGGTGGGGGCGGCGGCGAGCGCGAGGCGGGTGCGGCCGGCGATGGCGGCGGTGCCGAGGCCGAGCAGGGTGGCGCGGCGACTGAGGGGGAGCGCCATGGGATTATCTCCGTTGGAATTCGGGGGCGGCGAACAGGAGCGAAAGCGCTTCGCGTTTTGAGCCGGCGTGGCGGATGGCTTGGAGGGTCGCGGGGCGCAGCAACGGGCCGAGGGCGCTGTGGGCGAGGTCGAGCGGGTCTGCCTCGTGCAGGCGGGCGGCGAGGGTGTAGCCGAAATCGATGCGCCCGAGCACGGCATCCGAGCCGGACCAATCGGCCCCGAGATCCGACCAGCCATTGGGCAAGGGCGCGCGCCAGAGCGGCTGGCCGAGGCGGTTGAGGGTGCCGAGATAGAGCATCGGTGGCAGGTCAGACAGGCCAACGGCGCGCAGGCTGGAGATGAGATAGTCGAACGGGGTTTTGATTTTGGTGAGCGGCGTGGACGCCTCTGGCAAATCGATCAGCGCGAGGGAGGCGGCGCGCAGATCGCCGCCGGTATCGGCAAGGATGCTGGCGATTTTGTTGATGGCGGGTTGCGGCGGTTGATCGGCGATGAAATGGCGGGTGAGCTTGGTGGCGAGGGCGATCCAGGTGGTGGGATAGGTGGAGAGAAAGCGCAGCGCCTCGATGCCGCCTGCCTCACCATCGGGAAAGGTGCGGCCCATCAGGGTTTGCGGGCCGGGTTCGTGCAGGAAGCGGCGGAACATGAAGCCGGTGGGTTGGTTTTGCGCGTTGATTGACCAGCCGGTGAGCAGTTTGGCCATGTTGGTGACGTCTGACTGGTGATAGCCTGCGCGCAGGCTGACCGTGTGTAGTTCCATACATTCGCGGCCAAGATTTTCGTTCAGGCCGCGATGGGTGCGTTGGCCGACGCGGCTGTTCGGGCCGGTGGAGAAGGCGTTGCCGAGATAGAGCAGCATGGCTGGGTGGCGTTCGACGGCCAATACCATGTCGGTGAATTTGCCGGTGACATGGGGGCGGATTGCTTCACGCAGATAGGCGCCGACGAGGGGTTGGATGCCGCCTTGGCGGAGCGAAACGGTGAAGTGATTGGCCCAGAACCAGACCAGGCGCTCGCGGAACGGCGCTGGGGTGGTGAGGGCGAAATCGATTTGGGCTTTCGCATCATTGCGCAGGATGGCGAGGGTTTGGGGGTGGAAATTGCCTTTGAGCGGCAGGCCTTCGGCGAGGATTTTTTTGCGGTCGCGCAGATCGGTGCGGCGCGCGATTAGGCCATCGGCGGCGGTGGGGAGGGTGGCGAAGGCGGGGCTGGTGAGGCCGGGATCGGGGCCGTCGAGCTGGGCGCGCAGCCAAGCGCGCGGGTCAGCGGGCGGGGTTTCGCCAAGGCGGGCGCCGAGGCCGAAACGGTTCAGGGCTTGGATCGGGGCGATGGACATAACCCTGGTTTAGCAGAGGGTGATGTTGCGAAGCGTTGCTAAGTGCAACTCAGGGGCTGGGTTTGATAAAGACGGCTTATCCGGTCATCACATTTTGGTGAGGGATGTTAGGTGAGGTCGCCGAGGGCGCCGCGCTTTTCCATGATGCTGCCATAAAGGAAGGTCCAGCCGATCAGGAGGGCGATGGTGCCATAGCCGATAATCGGGCCGATGATCAGGAAGCGGCCAACCGGGAGCATGAAGACCAGGGTGGCGCGGGCGGCGGTTTCGGCGACGAAGCCGATGCCCCAGACGATGGTCATCACGGTCATCATCCGGCGGAAGAGCGGGTTATCGGCGAGGCTGGCGAGGGTGGCGCTGTCTTCGGCGGATTGGCGCTTCATGCTGGCATGGGCGAGGACGAACATCAGCGGTTTGCCGATCAGGGCGGAGCCGATGAAGGCGAGGCCGATCAGGCCGGTGATCAGGGATTCGCGCATCAGCAGGAGTTTAGGCGAGCCGCCGAGGGCGAAACCGGCGAGGGACAGGGCGATGCCGCCAAGGACCATCACCGAGATCGCGTCGATTTTGCGGCTGCGGGCGAATTGCACGAGGCTCCAGATCATCGGCGGGATGGCGGAGGCCATGATCGCGTGGATTTCGCCGATATGCGGTTTGGCGAGGCGGTAGCAAAGCCACGGGAAGATGAAATTAAAGCCGATCTCTAAGGCGACGAAGACGCGCTTGCGGGTGATCAGGCCGGTCATGATAAGCGGGCGGGTGATTTTTTGCGGGAGGGGAGCGACAGGTCGGTTTGCGGGGCGCGTTGATAGAGGTTGAGGAACCGGCCCATCCAGACGCCGAAATAGCCGATCATCAGCCCGGAGACGGCGAAGGATAGCAGGGCGAGGGTGGTGAGCGGGAGCAGATGCAGCTGGGTGGCCATGGAGACCAGGTAATTGATCACGAAGACCAGCAAATAGCGCAGGATTGGCACCCAACTGCCGGGGAGGAAGGCGAGTTTGCGTTGATGATCGATCGCGAAGCCGGTGCTGTTGATCGAGAACCAGCCGAGCGGGGCGCCGATGATGAGGGCGGCGAGGAAGCCGAGGATCGGGGCCGGGGCGGTGAGCGGGACATGGAGCAGTTGGGCGGCGAGCACGATATGCAGCACGCCCCAGATGATGAAAATGACCGGGAGCAGCAGGTAGGTGCGGATTGGGCGGACGCGGGCGCGGGTGAAACGGTAGCCGCGCCAGACGATCAGGGCGACCATCAGGATCATCGCGGGGGGCGTGTGTTGGGCGATGGCGGTGAAAAAATTCATCGCCCCTGTATGCCGAGGGCGGTTTGGCGAGGCAAGGGTGCGCGCGGTCATGATATTGGTCGCCATATTGGTAACGGGCGGCGATATCGATTAAGGAGCAAAATCATGCTCTGGAGTGACTTAACCACCATGTTGGCGTCGGCGGCGGGAAACCCGCTGTTGGAGGCCACCACGATTATCATCGGCACCTTCATTTTGGAGGATGCGGCGACGTTGCTTGCGGCGATGCAGGTGGCGGCGGGTGCTGTGTCGTTGCCGGTGGC
>JAKBBY010000215.1 GCA_021808315.1 Pseudomonadota bacterium
GTGGTAATCCTCTGTCTATTGTGCTCGATGCTGCGGGGTTAAGTACCGCATCGATGCAGGCGATTGCAGCGGAATTCAACTATTCCGAAACATCGTTTGTGCTGCCGCCGACCGATCCTGTCAACACGGCAAAGCTGCGGATTTTTACGCCGAAATCCGAAATGCCATTTGCCGGCCACCCCAATGTTGGCACCGGCTTTTGGCTGGCGCGCGACGGTCAGGTGTTTGGTCGACCGATCGGCGATCACTTGATCTTTGAAGAGATTGCCGGGTTGGTGCCGATCACGCCGATCCGCACGGATGGTAACGTGGTTGGCGCGGTGGTGACCGCACCGGCGAAGCTCTCGGTGCATGGCGATGTGGACCCAGCGATTATTGCAGCATGTTTGGGCCTTGATGTTGGCGCGATTCGAACCGATCTGCACGCGCCCTGCGTGGCCTCGGTTGGTGCGGCGTTCACGATCGCGCAACTCCATGATCCCACCGCCTTGGCGCGCATTATGGTGCATCCAGCGGAATTTGCCCGCCTGCCCGCTACAGCGCGTGATTTATATGTCTATGCCTGGGACCCGGACGACGCCGCAAGCGGGATCGACATCCATTGCCGGATGTTCGCACCGCTCGATGGCATTGCCGAAGACCCGGCCACCGGCAGCGCCAATGCAGCTCTGGCCGCGTTGATCGCCTCACTGCGCCCGCCCGCAAATCTCGCGCTGCGTATTGCACAAGGCGATGCAATGGGCAGGCCGAGCCGACTTCATGCGTCGGTTGATGCAACAGGCACCGTCATGATCGGTGGACACTGCGTTGTTATCGCCGACGGCTATCTCTTGATCGATTAATTTGACCCTTTTTTCGTGAGGTTTCCCATGCCTAAAGTTCTGATCAGCGACAAACTCTCCCCCGCTGCTATCGACATCTTCAAGCAACGCGGCCTTGATGTCACCGTCAAGACCGGCCTAACGCCTGCTGAATTGCGCGCGATTATTGGCGAATTTGACGGGCTCGCGATCCGCTCCGCGACCAAAGTGACCCGCGAATTGCTCGATGTGGCGCATAATTTGAAAGTCATTGGTCGCGCCGGGATTGGCGTTGATAATGTCGATATCAAATCAGCCACCGCGCGCGGCGTGGTTGTGATGAATACACCGAATGGCAATGCGATCACCACCGCCGAGCATGCCATTGGAATGATGTTCGCACTCGCGCGTGACTTACCAGCGGCGTCCGCTTCGACCAAGGCTGGCAAGTGGGAGAAAAATCGCTTTATGGGCGTGGAACTCACCAATAAAACACTTGGGTTGATTGGTGCGGGGAATATCGGCTCCATTGTGGCGGATCGGGCGTTAGGGCTGAAAATGCGGGTGATTGCTTATGATCCCTATTTGACCGAGGTGCGGGCGACATCGCTTGGCATCGAAAAAGTTGAGCTCGATGCGCTGTTGGCGCGGGCAGATTTTATCACGCTGCACACGCCGCTCACGGAGCAGACGCGCAATATTCTCTCGCGCGATAATTTGGCTAAAACCAAGCCAGGGGTGCGCATTGTCAATTGCGCGCGCGGCGGTTTGGTGGACGAGGATGCTCTTTATGACGCGCTGGTGGCGGGGCATGTTGCCGGTGCAGCCCTCGATGTGTTCGAGATTGAGCCGGCAACCGAGAATAAATTATTCTCCCTCGAAAATGTGGTTTGCACTCCGCATCTGGGTGCCGCGACAACGGAGGCGCAGGAAAATGTGGCTTTACAAGTGGCCGAGCAAATCAGTGATTTTCTGCTCACTGGCGCTGTGACCAACGCTATCAACATGGCCTCGGTTTCCGCTGAAGATGCGCCGCGTTTGAAGCCTTATATGGAACTTTGCCAATTGCTGGGAAGCTTTGCCGGTCAATTAACCGAGGCGCGCCAAGGGGTGATCCAGCGGGTGAGCTTCGAATATGAAGGGGCCGCGGCCCATTTAAATCAACGGCCCCTAACGGCGGCCCTGCTCGCGGGCTTGTTGTCGCCGCTCACTGAGGCCGTGAATATGGTCAATGCGCCGGTTTTCGCCCGCGATCATGGCATTGATGTGTCGGAAACAATCCATGACCGTGATAGCGAATATCAAACGCTGATCCGGATCAGCGTGACCACCGGCGATCAGACACGGTCAGTGTCCGGCACCTTGTTTGGTGGCGCCAAGCCGCGCTTGGTTGAGGTCAAAGGCATCAAGGTCGAGGCCGATTTTGGCCGCCACATGCTCTATGTCACCAACCAAGATAAACCCGGCTTCATTGCGAAATGCGGCGCTATTCTGGCTGACGCTTCGATCAATATCGCGACCTTCCATCTCGGCCGTGCGGCTGCCGGTGGCGATGCCGTATGCTTGATTTCGGTCGATGAGGCTTTGCCGGAACCGGTTCTTGCCGCCATCCGTGCCTTGCCGCAGGTGATGCAGGCGACGGCGTTGGCTTTTTAGGCCCGGTTCAGGCGACCTGTTCGCGCGTCGCGGCAAAGTGGATTTCAGGAAACCGCTCTGCCGCGAACCGCAGCGACCATGAATCCCGGGCCAAAAACACCGGCTTATCATCCCGGTCCAAACCCATCGATGATTGGTTGGCGTCGATAAATTCTTTGAGCCGCTTGGCGTCATCGCCGCTAACCCAACGCGCCGTGCTATAAGGGGCGGCTTCAAAGCGGATCGGGATTTTATATTCGGCATCAATCCGCGCCGCCAACACATCAAGCTGCAAAGCACCGACAACACCAACGATCCAATCGGCCCCCTGCACTGGGCGAAAGATCTGCGCCACCCCTTCCTCGGCCAAATCTTCGAGCGCACGCCGCAATTGTTTGGCCCGCATCGGATCGGTCAAGACGATGCGCCGCAGAATTTCCGGCGCAAAGCTCGGGATGCCGGTAAAACGCAGCATTTCGCCCTCGGTGAGCGTATCGCCCACGCGTAGCGATCCATGATTGGGAATGCCGATAATATCACCGGGATAGGCTTCTTCCGCCAGCGATCGGTCACGCGCGAAGAAGAAAATCGGCGCCTGCACCGCCATCGACTTGCCCGCACGAACATGAAACAGCTTCATCCCGCGTTGAAACTTTCCTGAACAAATGCGGGTGAAAGCAATCCGGTCGCGATGGTTCGGGTCCATATTCGCCTGAACCTTGAACACAAAGCCGGTTACCGCCGCATCGGATGCCGCAACCGGGTGTGGCTCGGCACGCTGGAGGCTGGGTGCTGGCGCAAAATCCGCGAGCAAGGTCAAAAGCTCGGCGACGCCGTAATCCTTCAGCGCACTGCCAAACAACACCGGCGTGAGATGGCCCGCGCGAAAGGCTGCCAGATCGAAGGCGGGATAAGCACCCACCAATTCCACGGCGTCGCGCAGCTCTGCCATTTGGTCAGGTGGCACCGAAACCGGCGCCGCAATTTCACCGTCTGGCGATTGCCGCCCGATGGCGCGGTTACGGGGGATATCCCAGCAACCACGAAACAAGCCCCCCATGCCAATTGGCCAGACCAGCGGACAAACATCCAACGCCAGCGTGCTGGCAATTTCATCCAGCAGCGTGAACGGGTCCTGACCTTCCCGGTCGATTTTATTGATAAAGGTGATGATCGGGATGTCGCGGAGGCGGCAAACCTCAAATAATTTGAGCGTCTGTGCTTCAATCCCGCGCGCCGCATCGATCACCATCACCGCCGCATCCACCGCCGTGAGTGTGCGATATGTATCCTCAGAGAAATCTTGGTGTCCGGGGGTATCAAGCAGATTGAACACCACCTCATGCCAAACAAACGTCATCACCGAGGACGTGACGGAAATGCCGCGCTGGCGCTCAATCGCCATCCAGTCTGATCGTGTATTGCGCCGATCACGCCGGGCTTTGACCATGCCGGCTTCGTGAATCGCC
>JAKBBY010000216.1 GCA_021808315.1 Pseudomonadota bacterium
CGCCCGAAAAATGCGTAAAGGGCAAAGCCCGGTCGGCTGCTCGGCACTCGACCAGAGTGCCGAGGCTTTTTATTTGAGACCACTCGACCAGAGTGCCGAGGCTCTTATTTGAGAACACTCAGCCCGAGTGCTGACGCTTTTTTTAAAAGAGCACTCAGCCCGAGTGCTGAGTGCGGGGCACCAGCCGGGCAATTTTCAGGGCGGGGAACGTTAAAATTTCGGCGAGGGGCATGGGCTGCGCGAAGAACGGGCCTTGCGCCTCATCGCACCCCAATTCACTCAGAAGCGAAATTTGAGCCTCGTTCACCACCCCGTCCGCCGTGACCACCAAGCCCAATGCGTGCGCCATATCGATCATGGCGCGCAGCATCGATACGGATCGCGGATCAGCCTCGGCCCGCGCCGTGAAATCACCATGAATTTTCAATCGATTAAACGGCACTTCGTGCAATCGTGCGAGCGACGTGGCGCCCAGCCCAAAATGATCGATCGCGGTCCGACAGCCAAAGCTGCGTAATTGCCGCAAATGATCGAGGCATTTTTCACCGCCATCGATCAGCACTGCTTCCGTGATCTCAAACTCCAGACGTTCCGCCTTGACACCGGATTTCGCGATGATCTCAATGAAGTTGGCCATTTTTGCGCGATCAAGCAGCAGGCTCGGCGCTAAATCGAGGCCGATTCTGATCGCCGATGGCAAGATCCGCCCGCAAGCGAGGCTTTCATTGAGCATCAGCTCCGCGATGATGCCGGCAAGACCGCTCTGTTCAGCAACCGCGAATAAATCCGCGGGCGCGACCAGATTGGCCGATTGTTGCGGCCAATGCGGCATCGCCTCCACCGCCGTCAGATCGCGGTGTGCCAAGCCAATAACCGGCTGGAACCGCACGGCAATAGCGCCCGCGCTCACGGCGTTGCCCAAATCGCGCTGGAGATGACGGCGCCGATCAACATCACGGTGCATGTCTTCGTTGAAAAACCGCCACGTGCCGCGGCCATCCGCCTTGGCCTGATACAAGGCCAAATCGGCCTGCCTGATCAAGGTTTCAATCGCAGCCCCGTGATCGATTGCGCCCGCCTGGGTCCGCACCGCTTTCAACGCCGTCTGAACGAGGGTGATGCCAATCGAGGTGCCAATTTCCACGGTTATATCTTCAAATTTGAACGACCGGCCCAGTATATTAACGATCCGCTTTGCCACCGCCCGCACTTCATTTTCATCGTCAGTATCCAGCAAAATCGCGAATTCATCGCCACCGAGCCGTGCCGCCAGATCGCCATCGCGGATCGCTCCCCTGATCCGATGCGCCACCGCGCTGAGCACCAAATCCCCGGTTGAGTGGCCAAATCGGTCATTGACCGCTTTGAACGCATCCAGATCGAGGCTCAACAAAGCGCCACGCCGCGCATTCATGGCTTGTTCCAGAACGTCGGTGAAGGCGACCCGATTGGCAAGCCCGGTCAGCACATCGTGGCGCGCCAGATAAGCGTTCTGCTCGCGGGCCTGATGGCTGTCGGTCACGTCCGAACCAACGCCCCGATAGCCGACGAAGCGCTGGTTTGGGCCCTCTAAAATCGGTTTTCCGGTTAAAAGCCACCAGCGCCGTTCCCCGCCGATCACAATCGGGATCACGAGGTCGCGCAATGGCGCGAGCTGCGCAAATTGATCGAGCAGAGGCGCCAAAGGGTCTTCCGTGGAACCCGGTTCCGGCGGACCATCCCCCCGCAACACGTCAATCAGCGGCCCCACCATCTTTTCCGGATCGCGCTGCGCCACCTCAGCGAAACGGGGTGACACCGACGCCAGATTAAAGGCTGAATCCGTCTCCCAAAGCCAATCGCTGGCACTTTCCTCGAAATCACGCAACAAAATCCGGATCGTCTCGTTGGTTTGTTCAAGCCGTATCGTGGTCAGCGTCTCAGCAATCATCTTACGATTAAAAAACATTAACGAATAAAGCGTGTAGAGACTGTAGATCACAAGACCGATCATCACCGGTGCCGATGATGCCGGAGAGTCAATCGTCACCGATCCAATGGCCCCCAAAGTCAAAAGTAACCATGCCGAAAAGCCGAATGTCATGGGTCCAATAATGACCGTCGTGGAAATGAGGGCGATCTCCACGCCGACCGTCATGATCGCAGCATCATGGCCGCCGGAGCGAATGACCAAATTAAGAAAAATTGCCCAAGAGGCCGCGAGCATAACACGCGATATGAAAACCAGCCTTCGCGCGAGCGCCAATTTCGGCGCCCTATTCGATGCCTCCAACCACCAGTGTGAAATTCCCACACTCGCTGCATAGGCCACAACAACCGAACCAAAGAACAATATATCAAACGGATGGTCCAGCGGGGCAACACATTGGACCAACAGGGCAAGCGCGATAAACGTCCCGGCGGGCGCGATCAAAAAGCTTTGTCGAGCCCAATTATCGAGATGAATAATTTGGGCCCGCGCAAGATTTTCATCCGAAATATCAAACGATCCGTCGCGCATGCGGCGCTTGCCGATATTTAACCATTTCAAGTTGAAATCATACAAATTGGCTGCCATCGCGTCCTGATCCAACCTTTCATATAAATTTACGTACTGTAATTTTAGCGTCCCATTGGGCCAAAAACTCGCTCAGGTGACAAGGTTATCCGATATATTGGCGGCATTTTGCAACAAACAACGCCAAAGATTAACATAATCTAATTCACAACCAGTGCGTGCAAGCATTAGATTGAAACGTCCAACCAAAAAGGAGATTTATCATGGACGGCTCGATCCTCGGATTCCAATCAACCAACGCACTCGACGATCATCCTTACGCTACAACTCTTTCGGATAAATTAACAGGACAATTTGCCTTAACGCAACGGGTCATGGAAGACGCTTGGCGTGTCCGCCATGCCAGTTACGTCGCCCAAGGATATCTTGACCCGATTGACGGTGGTATGTTCACCGATGAGTTCGATGACCCTAAACATTCGATGACCGCCGTCATCTACGTGGATCAGGAGCCGATTGGCTCGGTGCGCATCAGCAGACATGATCCAGATCTTGCAGCAAAAGGCATCATCACGATGCCGACATTCGCGGTATTTCCCGATGTGATTCCCGAATTTCTTGAACGCCATGGTCAACCGGGCAATCCCGCTACGGCATCCGAACTCAATCGTATTGTTTGCCTGCCCGCCTATCGAAGCGATCTAAGAGTGATTTCGGGCCTATTCAGGATGGCGAAATATATCTCGCTGTTTTGCCAAACCGATGTGACCTTCGCTTCGGCACGACCCAATCATCTCGCGATCTACCGACGGATTGGATTTAATCTGGCTGCGCCTGCGCGCCCATACGTCAAGTTGAAGTTTGAGACGGCGCTTCTTGCCGCCATTTATCCTCATTACCAGGAAATCCAAAGTCGCTTCCCCGCACTCGCCACCGCCAGCCGAAGCGATTGCTGGTATCCGCAACTGATCAATGGTGAAAAGGTGCCTGTCTTTCCAAACGGACTGAGCCCTTGGCGCGAGTCCAAACCCTCATCTGCAACCGCGCAAGCCGCCTGACGAGCCGAACCAAGGATCGGACGGAGTTTTCTCCGTTCGATCCTTACCGGGCAACATTTAGAACGCCGAAATCCCCGTCTGCGCACGGCCTAGGATGAGAGCATGCACATCATGCGCGCCCTCATAGGTGTTGACCGTCTCCAAATTCATCATATGGCGGATCACGTGATATTCATCGACAATCCCGTTACCGCCATGCATGTCGCGCGCCACCCGCGCTACGTCCAGCGCTTTGCCGCAATTATTGCGCTTCATCATCGAAATCATCTCAGGGGCCGCTTTGCCCTCATCCAGCAGCCTGCCCAGCCGCAGCGCGCCCTGCAAGCCCAGCGTAATCTC
>JAKBBY010000029.1 GCA_021808315.1 Pseudomonadota bacterium
GTTTTTGCTCCGCCCGCCATCGTAGAACGCCTTGCGATAGATCAATGGCTTGGCGGGCCGGGTGCGCTATCGTCACGTTTACGCTGGCGCATTGCCGGTGATTGGGGCTATGGGTCGGTGTTGGTGAAACACGGAGATGATCACACCGCGATATTGATGAGGAGCACAACCATGGCACGCAAGCGCAATCCCATGGCGCGCGACTTGCTAACGAACCCGCTTTACCGGTTGAAACGCGCGAAATCGCGGTTTGAGCGTGAGGCGCAAAAGGATCGCTGGCATCGGCGCACTAAACATAAGGGTGAGCAAAAATCGCTCGAACCGGGTTCTGGTTCGGGCGATTTTTTTGTGCGGGGCTGGGTGTGATGCGGATCAGCGTCGAGCCAGAGCGGCGGGCGTTGCGCCAGATTTATCATTTGTTTGATTTATCGAGCCTGTCGATTTCGAGTGTCGGGCCGATTTTCAGCGTGGCGGCAGCGGGCGGGGCGATGGCGCAGGCGGCGGGGGCCGCGGTGCCGCTGGCGATTTTGCTGATTGCGGTGCCGTTTATGTTATGTTCGTGGATTTTTCTATCGCTTAATCAGCATTTTCCCAATGCTGGCGCATCCTATCATTGGTCACGGCGGGTGATTGGCATTGATTTTTCCAATTTTCAGGCTTGGGTGGTGGTGATGGCCTATTTTTGGTCGATCCCGCCGATTTTGATCCCAGCGGCGCGGTTCACCTTGGAGACGCTGGGCGACCCGGCGCCGGGTGCGGGCGCGCTGGTGCTGGTGGCGATGGGCTGGGCGCTGTTTGCGGCGTTGGTGCTGCTGTTTGGCGCGCGGATGACGGCGCGGGTGACGCAGATTTTCCTGGTGATCGAGGTGGTTTCGGTCGGGTTTGTGGCGGTGCTTGGTTATGGCGCGTGGGGGCATGCAGCGCCGGGGGCGGCGGGGTTTTCGCTGCATCATGTGCGCTGGTCCGGCGTGATTGTGTGCATGGTGCTGGCGGCGACGATTGTGGATGGGTGGGAGATTGATTCATATGCGAGCGAGGAGGCGCGAAGGCCCCGGCTGACGCCGGGTTGGGGCGGGGTGATCGGGGTGGTGAGTGTGGTGGTATATTATTTGCTGATTTGGCCGCTGCTGCTGCATCAGGTGCCGCTGGCGGCACTGGCGCATAGCCCGGACACGCTGAGCCTGTGGGCGCGAACGGTCGCGCCGGGATTTTTGCCATGGATGCGCGTGGCCATTATTGCCTCAACAGCGGGGGGGTTGTGGCTAACGACCTATATTTTATCGCGCGCGCTGTATGCGATGGCGCGTGATGGGGTGATGCCCCGGCTCTTCGGGGTGCTGAACCGGCTTCATGTGCCGGTTTGGGCGATCATCGGGCCGATTGGCGCGGCGGTAGCGGTGGTGATGGTGCAAATGGTGTTTCCGGCGGTGCAGGGGCTGTTTGCCTTGGTGCTGAGTGCGGCAGGGTTTTTTCTGGTCGCCGAATTTTGGCTGGATGGGGTGACGATGCTGGTGTTTTTGCTGCGCCGCCACGGCGAGGTGCGGCATCGGGTGCGGGGGCATCACCATCTCGGGCTGTTGCTGGCGTCGGTGCTGGTGGTGGTTGGTCTCGCGCTGGTTGACGGGCTGTTTGTGGTGGAGGGGCCGGTCTATATCCAGGTCGGCGTGGACCGCACAATTTTGCTCCTGCTGGGGCTGGGCGTGGTGTTTACGCTGGGGTTGCGCGCCCGAAAATCTGGGCGGTTGGTGTTCGTGTTTCACGGCGCGGCGGTGGAGGCACCCAAGCGCATTGCGCCGGAGTGAGGGACGATTTTTTGACATTGGCTTGGGTGGGCAAAGATTGATTTGTGGCCTTTTGCTATGAACAAGAAAACGATTAATGTTACGTTTAGTCAACTTGTTTCTTATTTTTATAAGATGGAAATTGACATTGATTTACAAGTGCGTTTTGTGATACAGATGCTTAAGTTGAAAATATTCACTTAAGAAGGTTGTTATGGTTCGTCCCAATCCTATGAGCGGTCCCGCCTTTGTTATTGCACTGCGCAATACGCTTGAGCGTCGACCTGTGAGCGAATACCAATCGCCTCCACGCACTGGCGGGACGCAAATTTCGATTAGGCTTGATGAATTCATATTCAATCATGTCGAGGCGATCACGGCACAAGCCAGATGGAACCGGGCCGAAGTGCTGAATGCGTTGATTCAACGCGGATTGTTTGATCTTTATGAATTTTGCAATGCGGAAGTCGTGGACAGCTTAGTTGCTGACGTTGTCGCGAAGCTTGCGCCATTTCATCCACCAGTTACAGAGTAAATTAGCCATTGATGTTATAGCTGATTAATAACGTGGGCAGAATTATGCAATCGCCGGCATTGAGAATGTTCCTGAGCTCTTTTAAGGCGGCTGCGGCTGAGGGGGCGGCTTTTGAATTAAAAATGCTGCTGCTAGCAGGGTCAATTCCAGCGGCTGGCCTGAATGTCACGGTCAAAAATTTCAGGAAGGTGCATGGAAATTTATTAGCCCATTTCAACCATATTCTTTGTGATGAGGACAAAGAAATCTTGGATTTATGCCTCTATATCAGAAACAAGCTACTTCATGCAGATTTTTATTCGCTTCGCCAAAAATTGAACAGTTTGATTATCGCGTCCGAGACCGGAAACGTAATGAAAATTGATCTCACCGATGTATCCCGAGCCGAAATTATGAGTAAGCTTGAGGCGGTAAAATCTGGTAAATTAGGCATCCGTGTGGCCGATACTGAATCGACTGTCGCGGGGACCATATATGGATGGTTCATGGAGGCCGGGAATGCTGGAGATTTTGAGAAATCAGCTTATCTTTTCCAAAGAGCAACGGAAATAATCGATAGGCTGGTGAATCTCAATTGCAGTGAAATCACTGAAAAGGCGAGCAATCAATGATGTTTGGGAAATTTTGTCGAAAATATAATAAGTATAACTAAAATCGATCGAAATGGTATTGATTGTATCAGTAATCATTATAATTCTTCCAATATTTTCCTTGTTTGCAGGGCGATTGTTTCCACGAAGAACGGGTGAGAGTTATTTCAGAAAACTACTTTGGAATAATCTTGTTGATTGGTGGATTTTGCTGCGATTCTGTATCAAAGATTTTTTGATGATAGCATGAGTTATACAAAAATTGCGTCAGATAAAAAACCGAATCGATTTCGCGTTAGAGACAAAATATTTTGTCGAATTCCAAAGAATGTTGAAACTAAATGCCTACGCTCTTGCGGCTCTGTTACGAGCAGAAGCGCCGTAGTCAATTGATCCTTCTCATATATTTTTCCTATTGATGCATAATATTCCTATCCGATTTCGGGAATTTGAAGGCGCTTTATTGCGGAAGCAATATCCTACAACGGAAAAATTGGGGAAATCAAGTCAATTTCTTAAAAAAATTGAATGTATTGCAAGGCATCTCAGTCCAATTTGAAGAAAATTTCCGAGTAAGATCCAAAATTTCTCCAGAGGCGTTAGTTTGGGTTTTGGGGTTATTCATTCCATTCAATTAAGCGGTTGGATGTCCAAACGCCGAACATCTACCGACTGGCTTTTTGGTCCAATTTTACAAAACGACTGCTTACAGGCGGCCTCTTGAACGAAGGCTATGCTTCTTAATCTTCGGTTGTAAAACCTATGTAATTCCCAATAACTAAGATCGTGAGAGATCGGTGGTCTGGTACGAAACTTCGGAGCGAAATTATTCGACGGTGACGGATTTGGCGAGGTTGCGGGGTTGGTCCACGTCGGTGCCTTTGAGGATGGCGACGTGGTAGGCGAGCATTTGCACTTGCAGGGCGTAGAGGATCGGGGCGACGAAGGGGTCGCAGGTGGGGAGCAGAATGCTGTGGCTGGCGATGCTGGCGAGTTGGGCGGCGCCGGTGACGTCGCTCAGGACGATGATGCGTCCGCCCCGGGCGGCGGCTTCTTGCAAATTGGATGCGGTTTTTTCGAAAAGCGGGCCTGAGGGGATGACGGCGATGATGGGCACGCTGGGGTCGATCAGGGCGATGGGGCCGTGTTTCATTTCGCCGGCGGGGTAGCCTTCGGCGTGGATATAGCTGAGTTCTTTGAGTTTGAGCGCGCCTTCGAGGGCGATGGGCATCATCGAGCCGCGACCGAAAAATAGGATATCGCGGCTATCGGCGATGGCGGCGGCGAGGGAGCGGATGTCGGTATCATCGGCGATTAGTTGGGCGGCTTTGGCCGGGACTTCCATCAGTGCTTCGACGAGATGGGCGATGGTCGCGTCATCGAGGGTAGCGCGGGCGCGGGCGAGGGCGAGGGTGAAGCCCGCGAGCACAGTCATTTGGGCGATGACGGCTTTGGTGCTGGCGACGCTGATTTCGGGCCCGGCGATGGTTTCGAGCGCAAAACTGCTTTCGCGGGCGATGGTGCTTTCAATGGCGTTGACCACCGCGAGGGTTTGGCAATTTTGCTGGCGCATATAGCGCAGGGCGGCCAGAGTGTCAGCGGTTTCGCCGGATTGGCTGACGACGAGGCCGAGGGTTGCGGGTTCGAGCGGCGGGTTACGGTAGCGAAATTCGCTGGCGACATCGGCATCTGTGGGGAGGCGGGCATATTCTTCGAGCCAATAGCGGCCAACGAGTCCGGCATAGAAGGCGGAGCCGCAGGCGGAGATGACCATGCGGCGAATGGCGCGCAGATCGAGATCGAGGGCGGGGAGCACGGGCATGCGGGTGGCGGGGTCGATCATGCGGTGCAGCGTGTCGCCGATAACGACGGGGCTTTCGCAGATTTCCTTTTCCATGAAGTGGCGGAAATTGCCTTTGCCGATGGCGGCGCCAGTGAGGCGGGTGATTTCGATTTTGCGGGAAACGGGTTGATCAGCGGCGTCGTAAAATGTGGCGTCGGTCCGGCTGAGGGCGACCCAATCGCCGTCTTGCAGGTAGGCGATGCGGCGGGTGAGCGGCGCGAGGGCAAGGGCGTCGGAGCCAAGATACATTTCAGCATCGCCATAGCCGACGGCGAGCGGGGCGCCGCGCCGTGCCCCGATGATCAGTTCGGGGTGATCAGCGAAAATCAGAGCGAGGGCGTAGGCGCCTTCGAGGCGGCGGAAGGTGGCGGCGGCGGCTTGCAGCGGGGCAAGGCCACGGGCGAGGTGATAATCGAGGAGTTGGGCGACGGTTTCGGTATCGGTGTCCGAGGCGAAGATTTGACCGGCGGCTTCCAGCTCGGTGCGGAGCATAAGATGGTTTTCGATGATGCCGTTATGCACCACCGCGACGCGGGCGGTGCCGTGCGGGTGGGCGTTGGCTTCGGTGGGCGCGCCATGGGTGGCCCAGCGTGTGTGACCAATGCCGGTGGTGCCAGGGAGCGGGCTGGCGCGCAGGGCGGCGATGAGGTTGGTGAGTTTGCCTTCGGCGCGGCGGCGGGTAATCGCGCCATCGACCAGGGTGGCGATGCCCGCGCTGTCATAGCCGCGATAGGCGAGGCGGCTCAGCCCATCCAGCAGAAGTTCGGCGGCGGGTTGGGTGCCGATGACACCAACGATTCCACACATGATTATTGATCCTTGGGTTGCTTGTGGCGCTGGCGGAGCGTGCGGGCGCGGCCGGGTTTTTGCACTTGGCGGGCGCGGGCGAGGGCGAGGGCGTCGGCGGCGACGTTTTCGGTGATGATGCTGCCCGCGCCGATGATCGCGCCATCGCCAACGGTGACTGGGGCGACCAGGGCGACGTCCGAGCCGATGAAGGCATCCGCGCCGATGGTGGTGCGGTGCTTGGCGCTACCATCGTAATTGCAGGTGATGGTGCCCGCACCGATATTGGTGCGCGCGCCGATGCTGGCGTCCCCAAGGTAAGAGAGGTGATTGACCTTGGCTTTGGAGCCGAGATGGGTGGCTTTGACTTCGCAGAAATTGCCGACATGAGCGCCCTCGCCGATCAGGCTGCCGGGGCGGATGCGGGCGAACGGGCCGATGATGGCGCCTGGTTCGATGGTGCAGCCTTCGAGGTACGAAAAGGCGCGGATGGTGACATCGGGTGCGAGGCGCACGCCGGGGCCGAACATCACGTTGGGTTCGATGGTGACATCGGGGGCGAGGATGGTGTCGGCGGCGAGAAACACAGTGTCAGGGGCGGTCATGGTGACACCGGCGGCGAGGGCGGCGGCGCGCAGGCGGGTTTGCAGGGCCGCTTCGGCGGCGGCAAGCTCGGCGCGGGAATTGACGCCAAGACATTGCTCCCATGGCGCTTCGATCACGCGCACGGTTTGGCCATCGGCGCGGGCGCGGGCCACGAGGTCGGTGAGGTAATATTCGGCCTTGGCGTTGTGATTATCAATGCTGCGCAGCCAGGTGCGCAGGGCGGCGGCGTGGCCGGTGAAGCCGCCGATATTGCACAGGGTGATCGCTTTTTCGGCCTCGGTGGCGTCAGCGCTTTCGATGATGCGTTGGGCGGTGCCGTGCTCGGTGATGATGCGGCCAAACGCGCCGGGATTGGGCGGGTGGGTGCCGATCAAAGCGAGGCCGGCAGCGTCGGGGCCGCTCACCGCATCGATCAGGGCTTGGAAAATCGGGGCGGTGAGCAGCGGATTATCGCCGTAAATGATGGAGACGAGGCCTTCGCCGAATTGCGCTTCGGCGGCGCGGGCGGCGTGGGCGGTGCCGAGCCGTTCGGTTTGGATCAGGGTGGGGTGCGGCGCGGCGAGGGCGGTGATGGCGGGCATGTCCGGCCCGGTGACCACCACGATCCGGTCATAGAGCGGGGTGAGGCTGTTGATCAGGTGCGAGAGCATCGGCAGGCCCGCGATGCGGTGCGTCACTTTCGGGTGGCGCGATTTCATCCGGGTGCCAAGCCCGGCGGCGAGGATGATGGCGGTTTTGTGCAACGGCGTCATGAGAATGCGGTAGCCTTGGGGTGCGTGCCGTGTCAAAGGATGCGGCGGTCAAGATATTTATCGGAGTTTTTCATGGCGGATGCGGTGTGCGGCAAGCGGGCGGCGATTTTCGATTTGGATGGCACGTTAATTGATAGTTTGCCGGATTTGGCGGCGGCGCTGAACCGGTCGCTGGCGCGGCATGGTGAGGCCCCGGTTGAGCCAGCCTTGGTGAAACCGATGATTGGCGATGGGGCGCTGATGCTGCTCAAGCGCGGCTATGCGGTGCGCGGTCTGGTGCCGAGCGAAGCGGATGTGCAGATTTTTCTGGAGGATTATGAAGCACACGTGACTGATTTGACCGTTGTTTTTGCGGGGATTCCGCAGGCTTTGGCGACGCTCGCCGACGAAGGCTACGTGTTGGCGGTGTGCACCAACAAGCCCGAGGTTTCGGCGCGCAAGGTGCTGGCGGCGTTGGATTTAGAGGCGCCGTTTCAGGCCGTGATTGGCGGCGATGCCACGCCATTTCGCAAACCCGATCCGCGCCATTTGCAGGCGGTGCTCGACGCGATTGGCGTGCCAGCCTCGTGTGCGGTGATGATCGGCGATCATCCGAATGATCTCGCGGCGGCGGCGGGCTGCGCGACGACCGGGATTTTTTGCAATTGGGGCTATGGGCGGGCGGATGCGGCGTTTCAGGTTGACGAGCCTGCCGAGCTAGCGCCGATGATCGGGGCGATCCTGGCGACGTGATTCAGCGATACGCTCTCTAAAAAGGCTTGACGTCCGGGCCAGCATGGCCCATTTCAATTAGGACCGCTGTTGTCCCCAATTGAGATGGCCCATGCTCCGTTTGTCGCGCCTCACCGATTATGCCGTGGTTGTGCTGGTTCGTCTGGCGCAATCAGCGGATATTGAGACCTCGCCGGGGATTGCGGCGGCCATTGGGCTGCCCGAACCAACCGTGGGCAAGGTGCTCAAAGGGCTGGCACAAGCCGGGCTGGTGGCCTCGCAGCGCGGGGCGCGGGGCGGGTATCGGCTGATCCGTCCGTTGAGTGCGATTCCGGTTTCAGCGGTGATTGCGGCGATTGATGGGCCGATTGCGCTGACGGCGTGTGTCGAGGGGACCGGCGGATCATGCGAGAGCCAGTCGCTGTGCCCGATGGCAGGGCGTTGGAGTGTGGTAAATGACGCGATCAGCGAGGCGTTAGGAGCGATTACGCTTGCAGACATGCAGGTGGCGACGGTGCCGAAATCCATGCGGCTTTCGGCGACGGAACTGGATCACGGCGCGTTAGCCGTATTAAAATAGGGGTTTTGATGGCTGCGATCACCGAGACGCGCGAAACGATCGACCGGCTGGCCGAGAGTGGGTATCAGTACGGGTTCGAGACCGCGATTGATATGGATTTTGCACCGAAAGGGCTGAATGAGGATATTGTTCGGCTGATTTCGGCAAAGAAACAGGAGCCGGAATGGCTGCTGGAATGGCGGCTGAAAGCGTATCGCGCTTGGCTCACCATGGCGGACCCGGCTTGGGCGCGCATTATGCATCCGCGGATCGATTATCAAGATTTGCATTATTATGCGGCGCCGCGCGCACCGGCACCCAAATCGCTCGATGAGGTCGATCCGGCATTGTTGGAGATGTATGAGAAATTGGGAATTCCGCTGAATGAGCGCGCGAGCTTGGCGGGTGTTGCGGTTGACGCGGTGTTTGACAGTGTCTCGGTGGCGACCACGTTTCGTGATAGTTTGGCCCAGGTTGGGGTGATTTTCTGCTCGATTTCCGAGGCGGTGCGCGAACATCCAGAATTGGTGCGCAAATATCTGGGCAGCGTGGTGCCGGCGGGTGATAATTACTATGCGGCGCTGAATTCGGCGGTATTTTCCGATGGCAGTTTTGTCTATATCCCCAAAGGCGTGCGCTGCCCGATGGAATTATCCACCTATTTCCGGATCAATGCCCGCAATACCGGGCAGTTTGAGCGGACGCTGATTATCGCTGAAGCGGGGGCCAGTGTTTCCTATCTGGAAGGCTGCACCGCGCCGATGCGCGATGAGAACCAACTGCATGCGGCGGTGGTGGAATTGGTGGCGCATGATGAGGCGAGCATCAAATATTCGACCGTGCAGAATTGGTATCCGGGTGATGCGGATGGCAAAGGCGGGATTTATAATTTTGTGACCAAGCGCGGCGCGTGCCGGGGCGCAAAATCGAAAATCTCATGGACGCAGGTCGAGACGGGTTCGGCGATCACCTGGAAATACCCGTCCTGTATTTTGCAGGGTGAAGGGTCCAGCGGCTCGTTTTATTCGGTGGCGCTGACCAATCATCGGCAGCAGGCCGACACCGGCACCAAAATGATCCATTTGGCGCCGAACACGACGAGCACGATTGTCTCGAAAGGGATTTCGGCAGGGCATTCCAACAACACCTATCGGGGTTTGGTGCGGATCATGCCCAAGGCACGAAATGCGCGGAATTTTACCCAGTGTGATTCACTGCTGATCGGCGATCAATGCGGGGCGCATACGGTGCCCTATATCGAATGTCGCAATCAAAGTGCAAAAGTAGAACATGAAGCGACGACCTCGAAAATTGCTGACGACCAGTTGTTTTATTGCCGCTCGCGCGGGCTTTCCGAAGAGGATTCGGTTGGCTTGCTGGTCAATGGGTTTTGCCGCGAGGTGCTGAAGGAATTGCCGATGGAGTTTGCGGTGGAAGCGCAGAAATTATTGGCCGTGTCGCTTGAAGGTTCGGTAGGGTAAGGATCGCACGATGTTAGAGATTAAAAATTTGACGGCCTCAATCGAGGATAAAACGATCCTCAATGGCATTGATTTGGTGGTGCCGGATGGCGAAATTCACGCCATTATGGGGCCTAACGGGGCAGGGAAATCCACCTTATCCTACGTGCTGTCAGGGCGTGAGGGCTATGAGGTGACCGGCGGCAGCGTGCTGTTCAATGGGCAAGATTTGCTGGCGATGGAGCCTGAGGCGCGTGCGGCGGCCGGGGTGTTTTTAGCGTTCCAATATCCGATCGAACTGCCAGGCGTGGGTAATGCGAATTTTATTCGCACAGCGGTCAATGCGGTGCGCAAGGCGCGCGGTGAGGCCGAGATGGATACGGTTGCGTTTCTGAAAGAGGCGCGGGCGGCGATCAAGCGGCTATCGATGCCTGAAGATATGCTCAAGCGGAATGTCAATGTCGGGTTTTCCGGCGGTGAAAAGAAGCGCAACGAAATTTTGCAAATGGCATTGCTACAGCCAAGCCTCGCTTTGTTGGACGAGACCGATTCCGGGCTTGATATTGACGCGCTGCGCATCGTCGCAGACGGGGTCAATGCCGCGCGCGGGCCGAATTTTTCGGCGTTGGTGATTACCCATTATCAGCGTTTGCTCGATCATATCGTGCCAGATCGGGTGCATGTGTTGGCCGGTGGGCGCATTGTCCGCTCAGGCGGTCCGGACCTCGCGCTGGAACTCGAAGCGCATGGTTATGCAGGACTAGAAGCCGCATGAGCGATCTCGCTTTTCTAGATCGGGTCGATTTAGCATCGGTAATGGAGCATCCGCACCGGCGTGCGGCTCTGGATGCATTCCGGACGGCCGGATTTCCCAACCGCCGCGATGAGGCTTGGCATTTTACCGATTTGAAGGCGCGGATGCGCGATTTCGATTGGACGCCGCCAGGTGATCAGGCCGCATTGATGCTGCCGGATTTATCATTACCTTGCGCGGTGCTGCGTGATGGCGTTTGGGATGCCGCATCATCGCGCCCAGCGCCGTTTATGAGCAGGTTGGTGCGTAATGAAGTGCTGCCAGCCGGGGCTAATTCGTTAGTGGCGTTGAATGTCGCGCTGGGTCAGGACGGGGTGGATATCGCACTTCGCGATGCCGAGGTGGGTGGCACGGTGATGGTCGTCGCGCAGGCGCGCGCGAACGCACAGCCGATCACGCCGCGATATCGAGTGGTGTTGGGCGCTGGTGCCTCATTGACGCTTATTGAGGTGGCCCAAGGATCGGGGGCCTATGTTCATGACCCGGTTTGGGACATCACGCTGGGAACAGGCGCGCGGTTGGAGCACTACCGATTGCAAGATGATTCGGTGCAATCGGTGCATGTCGCGACGGTTTTCGTCACGATGGCCGAGGGGGCTCATTATAATGGGTTTACCCTCGCCACCGGTGCATCGCTGGCGCGCAGCGAGTTTCACGTGGCGCTGACGGGTGCGCATGGCGATGTGCAGTTAAATGCCGCCCAGTTATTAACGGGCCGTCAGCATGGCGATGTCACGACGGTCATTGCGCATAGGGCGCCGCATTGCTCGTCGCGTCAGACGGTGAAATCGGTGATTGACGGCATGGCGCGGGGCGTTTTTCAGGGACGCATCGAAGTGGATCGGATTGCGCAAAAGACCGATGGGTATCAGATGAACCAAGCTCTGCTGCTGTCGCCGGATGCGGAAATTGATAGCAAGCCAGAGTTGGAGATTTTTGCAGACGATGTGAAATGCAGCCACGGCGCGACGATCGGGGCGTTAGACCCTGAGCAGATTTTCTATTTGCGTAGCCGGGGCATTGACGAGGCGCAGGGACGAGCGATGCTGATCCGAGCGTTTCTGACCGAGGCGTTGGAGCCGATTGGTGAGAGCGTAGCGCGGCCAATTTTTGAGGCGGCGATTGATGAATGGTGGCGGAGGGCCGCGTTATGAGTGTTGCCGTCGCCGCACCTTCATTCGATGTTGAGCGGATCAGGGAAGATTTTCCGATCCTGAACCAACATGTGCATGGCAAAAAATTGGTGTTTCTGGATAGTGCAGCGTCTGCGCAAAAGCCGCGTGCGGTGATCGAGGCGATGGTGCGAACGATGGAGACGCGCTACGCCAATGTCCATCGTGGATTGCATTGGATGAGCGAGCAATGCTCGGATGATTATGAGGCGGTGCGCGATAAGGTGGCGCGTTTTATCAATGCCGGGCGCGATGAAATCATTTTCGTCCGCAACGCCACCGAGGCGGTTAATCTGGTGGCCCATAGCTATGGGCGCAGTGCGCTGCAGGCCGGTGATGCGGTGGTGGTGAGCGAGATGGAGCACCACGCGAATTTGGTGCCGTGGCAGATGCTGCGTGATGCGCATGGCATTGAGCTGCGGGTGGTGCGGATTACCGATGCTGGCGAAATTGATTTTTCGCATTTGGAACAGGTTTTTGCCGATGGCAAAGTGCGGCTTCTCGCCGTGACCCATATGTCCAATGTGTTGGGCACCTATACGCCGGTGGAGCGGTTGGCCTCGTTTGCGCATGCGCATGGGGCGCGGATTTTGCTCGATGGGGCGCAGGCCGTGGTGCATCGTGCCGTGGATGTGCGGGCGATTGATGCCGATTTTTACGTATTTTCCGGCCATAAACTATACGGGCCAACCGGGATTGGCGTGTTGTATGGCAAGGCGGCGTTGTTAGAGGCGATGCCGCCTTTTCTGGGCGGTGGCGAGATGATTGGCACCGTGACCTATCAACGATCCACCTGGGCCAAGCCGCCCTTTCGCTTCGAGGCGGGAACCCCCGCGATTATCGAGACGATTGGATTGGGGGCTGCGATCGATTACATCAACACCATCGGGTTTGCGGCGATTGCGGCGCATGAGCGAGAACTAACGGACCATGCGTTGGCCGTGCTTGCGCCGATTCCGGGACTTCATATCGCCGGCGCAGCGCAGGATCGGGGCGGCGTGGTCTCGTTCACACTCGATGGTGTGCATGCACATGATGTAGCGACACTGCTGGATAAACAAGGAATTGCGGTGCGGGCCGGGCATCATTGTGCGGAACCATTAACGCGGCGTTTGGGGCTTGATAGCACGGCGCGGGCGTCCTTCGGTGTCTATTCGACCTGCGCTGAAATCGATGCCCTGGGCGTCGGGCTTGAGCGAATTCGAGAGCTGTTTAGCTAATGTCAGAAGATGCCAGCGATCTTTATCAACGGCTGGTGATGGAGCGGGCGCGCCACCCGTTGCATGCGGGGCGGCTTGCAGCTTCACAGGCCGAGGCTGAGGGCAATAATCCAATGTGCGGTGATCGGGTTCGGCTGTCGCTGCGCTGTGACGAGGCCGGGATGATCACTGAGGCGGCGCACGAAACGCGCGGTTGTGCAATTTGTGTGGCCTCGGCTGATATCTTGGCCGAAATCGTCGTCGGGCGGGCGGCCAGCGAAACTGGTCAGCTCGCGATGGCGTTTGAAACGATGGTGCAAACCGGCATAGTGCCGGCGCGGGAGGATTTCGAAATGTTACAGGCTTTTGCCGGGGTTTCGGCCTATCGCTCGCGTCACCGCTGCGCGACGCTGCCGTGGCAGGCGCTCAGCGCGGCCATGGAGAAGCGAAAGGAGCTGGAGCATGGACGATAAGCCGGTGATGGCGACCGAAGCGGCGAGCGTCTGGACGCCGACCGGTGAGACCACCCCGTTGGTCAGCGAGGCCGATGTGGTGAGCGCGATTGCCAGCGTGTATGATCCGGAAATTCCGATCAATATTTACGAGCTTGGCCTGATTTACGCCGTTGAAATCGAAGGCAGTGCGGTCAAAGTGGAAATGACGCTGACGGCACCTGGCTGCCCAAGCGCGCAGGAATTGCCGGAATCGGTGCGCCTCGCGATAGGCACAATCCCGGGCGTTAGTGAGATCGATGTGCGCGTGGTGTGGGACCCGCCGTGGGACCCGAGCCGGATGAGTGATGAGGCGCGGTTGGCGCTCAACATGTATTGAGCGCTTTGAGACAAGGATGGTAATATCATGAGTCTTTCTGAAACCAATCAAGCGCCGACCCGGCGCAGCCTGCCCCCGCTCCTCACGCTGACCGAGGCAGCGGCGGAGCGGTTGCGCGGGCTTTACGCCAAGGCCGAGCAGGGCAAGTTGCTGCGCGTCAGTGTTGGCACCAAGGGATGTTCGGGCATGTCCTATGTGATGGATTGGGTGGCGGCGCCCGCGCCGTCCGATGAGGTAATCCAGGATCATGGCTTGACGGTGCTGATTGATCGCAAAGCGACGTTGTTTTTGATCGGCACCGTGATGGATTATAAGGTGGAGAAATTCTCAGCCGGCTTTACCTTCGAGAATCCGAACGAAAAAGGCCGTTGCGGGTGCGGTGAGAGTTTTCACGTTTGAGCGACTGAACCATCCGCATTGATGGTGCGAAAAAAGCAATTATGCGCACCGGTATGGCAGGCGGGACCGGTTTGATCGATCAGCAATAGAATCGTATCGCCATCGCAATCGAGACGCATGGCAATCAGTCGTTGCGTGTGACCCGAGGTTTCGCCTTTGCGCCACAGTTTTTGGCGGCTGCGGCTGTAGTAACAAACCTGGCCGGTGCGCAATGTTTCCGCGATTGCCTCTTGGTTCATCCAGGCCAGCATCAGCACTTCACCCGTATCGTGCTGCTGAGCGATGGCCGGAATCAGACCGTTATCGTTGAAGTTCCAGGGTGCGGCCTCGGTCATTTCAACTGATCTTCGCGATAGAGGTCTTGCATTTCATCGGCAAGGCAGGGTGAGGATGCACAAATCGTGCGGGTTTGACTGCGCAGCATCGCGAGGCCCTGGGTCAAGTCGGCAATCAAATCCTCAGGGTGCTCCAAGCCAATTTGCAAACGCAGCATCTCACCGCCGAAACGGCCCGTGCCTTCGCTGCGGGTGATGGTGAAGCTGGTGGGGAGTGCAAGGCTTTCATAGCCGCCCCATGAGGCGCCGATGCCAAAAAGTTTCAGCGCATCCACCATCGCGGTGACCGCGTCATAGCCATAGTCCGGTTGGAACACGATGCCAAACAGGCCGCTGGCGCCGGTGAAATCGCGCTGCCAGATTGCATGGCCGGGGCAGGAAGGCAAAGCGGGGTGCAGCACCCGGCTGATTTCTGGGCGTGTGGCGAGCCACTGCGCGATGGTGAGGGCCGAGCGTTCCTGATGGGCAAGGCGCACATTGAGCGTGCGCGCACCGCGCAGGGCTAACCAACAATCATCAGGCGAGGCATATTGCCCAAGATCGAGCGCGCCGGTGCGCAGCCATTCCCAATCTTCATCGCTATTCACGGTGATTGAGCCAAGCACCAAATCGGAATGGCCGCCGACATATTTTGTTAGCGCCTGGATTGAAACATCAACCCCGTGGCGGAAGGGCTGAAAAATATGGATGCCCCACGTGTTATCCATAAAAATTTTCGCGCCATGCTCATGCCCGATGCGCGCGATCATCGGCACATCTTGCACTTCGAACGTGTGACTGCCAGGGCTCTCCACAAAAATCACCCGCGTCTGCGGCTGTAGCAAACGAACGAGATCAGCCTCTTCGATCAGCGGATCGTAATAGCTGGTGGTCACGCCGAACCGGCGCAGCGTGGTATCGCAGAAGCGACGGGTGGGGCCATAGATCGAATCCGGCACCAGCAAATGATCGCCGGATTTGAGATAGGCGAGCAGCGGCACGGTGATCGCGGCGAGGCCCGAGGAGACGATTTGGCAGTGGCTGCCGCCCTCGATGCTGGCGACCATATTTTCGAGGGCGAAATGGGTCTCGGTGCCGTAAAGCCCGTAGATTTCCTCTTGATCTAAGCGCCTTTTGCCAATCTCGCGGCGCTGCGCACAATCTTCGTATAGCACGGTTGAACCGCGCACCAATTTTGGATTGACAAAACCATGGCTCTTGGTGGGCGCGCGCGCGCCATGGACCAGTTTGGTATCGGGATGATGCTCGGTCATGCGATGTTATCCGTTCGCGGTTTCAATCGGCGTGTCGGTGCGCCCGCCCCATTCGGCCCAGGAGCCGTCATAAAGGCCGCCCATCGGCAGGCCGGCATGGTGCAATCCGAGGGTTAGAATCGCAGCGGTGACGCCTGAGCCGCACATCGTAACCACCGGCTCGGTGCCATCAACGCCGCGCTCGGCAAATAAAGCGCGCAAAGCGGCGGGGGATTTCAACGTTTGATCGGCATTGAGCAGATGCTGGAACGGCAAGGAGATCGCGCCGGGCACGTGGCCTGCACGCATGCCGGGGCGTGGCTCGGGCGCCGTGCCAGCGAAGCGGGCGGCGGCACGGGCGTCGAGCAATTTGGCACTGCGCCGCTCCGCGATGTCGAGAATATGATGCCGATGCCGCACCATGTCGGGGTTCAAGCGCGCGGCGAAATGCGCGGGGGATGGTTGGTGCGCGGCGCCACTGGCCAAGGGGCGGGATTCCGCGCGCCATTTTGGCAGCCCGCCATCCAGAACGGCAATGTGCGAATGGCCATGGGCGTGAAACATCCACCAAACGCGGGCGGCGGAAAACAGCCCGCGCTGGTCATACACCACAATCTCGGTGTCATTGCTGATGCCCAGTGCGGCGATGGCGGCGGCGAACGCGTCGCTATCGGGCAGCATATGCGGCAGTCCCGTGCTCAGATCGGCGATGGTTTCGATATCAAAAAATTGCGCACCCGGAATATGGGCCTCTTCAAATAGGGCGCGTGGATTTTGCGGCTCCGTGGGCAGGTAGAAGGAGGCATCCAGGACCGCGAGCTTACGCTCCCGGCGGTCGAGCGCATCGGCGAGGGCAGCGGTGCCAATCAGATGATCCATAGCCCAAGCATACCGTGATTTTCAGGGGCGTCTATCCGCGATCAGGCGGAGCGGAGCGGCACGAGCAGCATGACGGCGGCCTGAGCCGCGATGCCTTCGCCGCGCCCGGTGAAGCCGAGCCGCTCGGTGGTGGTGGCCTTCACCGAGATGCGATCGAGCGGCAGATGTGTCAGTTCCGCGAGGCGGGCGCGCATTTTTTGGGCATGCGGGGTGATTTTTGGTTGCTCACAAATCAGCGTGATGTCGATATTGGCGATGGCACCGCCGCGTTGCGCCACCAAATCCACCGCGTGACGCAGGAATTGCGCGGAATCCGCGTCTTTCCAATTCGCTTCGCTCGGCGGGAAATGCCGACCAATATCACCCTCGGCCAGCGCGCCGTAAATCGCGTCGCATAAGGCATGAATGCCGACATCGGCGTCAGAATGACCCGCAAGCCCTTGATCGAACGGAATTGTGACGCCGCACAAAATCAAGGGGCGGTTGGCAACCAGGGCATGCACGTCAAACCCGGTGCCAATGCGCGCCAGAGCGCCCTGCGCGATCAATGAGCCGATATCCAATCCGGTTTGCATGCCAAGCCTCCATCCGATGCGATTTCCGCCCTTCGCATGCGCATAGACCGATTGCGCGTCAAGGGCTGGGCTTGTAGTGATTAAATGATGAGCACCGAGCCACAGCCAGCCGCGATGATTAGGCCGATTACCCTGCAATCGGCGGCGAAAACCGTGCGGTTGGAAACACCGGTGATTCTGGCCCCCATGTCCGGCGTCACCGATTTGCCGTTTCGCAGCATCGCCAAACGGCTGGGCGCCGGGCTGGTGGTCTCGGAAATGATCGCGTCCTGGGCGATGGTGCGCGAAAACGCCAAGACCCGGCAAATGGCCGAAATGGCTGAGGATGGTGGGCCATCCTCCTTGCAATTGGCCGGGTGCGACCCGGAAGCGATGGCGCAGGCCGCGCGCCTCGGCGTCGCGCAAGGCGCTGATTTAATTGATATTAATTTTGGGTGCCCGGTGAAAAAAGTCGCGGTCGGGCAAATGGCCGGATCGGCGCTGATGCGCGATGAGGGGCAGGCCGCGCGGATTTTGAGCGCAACGGTGCAGGCGGTTGCGGTGCCGGTGACCTTGAAAATGCGTATGGGCTGGGATCGCGATCATTTGAACGCGCCGCGTTTGGCCAAAATTGCCGAGGAGGCGGGCATCGCGATGGTGACGGTGCATGGGCGCACCCGCCAGCAATTTTACCAGGGCGAGGCGGACTGGGATTTCATCGCGTCGGTCAAGGATGCGGTATCGATCCCGGTGATCGCCAATGGCGATATCACCACGCCGGAGCGAGCGGCGGAGGCGTTGCGGCGCTCGGGCGCGGACGGGGTGATGATTGGGCGCGGCGCTTATGGCCGTCCGTGGTTTTTGGCGCAGGTGGCGGCTTATTTGCGCACCGGGGTGATGCCGCCGGCACCGCCGCTTTTGACGCAATGCACGATTTTGCTGGAGCATTACCGGGCGATGCGCGCCCATTATGGCGAGGGGGCGGGTCTGCGGATCGCCCGCAAGCATATCTCGTGGTATGTGCGCGGGTTGCATGGGGCGGCGGAGTTTCGCGAGACGGTCAATCGGTTGGATGATGCGGGCGCCGTCGAAGCCTTGATCGAGGCGATTTATCATCGGGCGGTGGAGCAGGGCTATGCCAGCGACCGCGCACGCACCGATGATGAGACGCTCCGGGATGCGGCGTGAGCGGGTTTCGTGAGGCGCTGCGCCGGTTGCGTCCGAATGGCCGCAGTGAGCGCCCGGCCGAAATCGCTGCCCCATCCGCCCCATCCGCGCTGCTCGATGCGCTGCCCAACCCGGTTTTAGAGCTTGACCCGGAAAACCGGGTGGTTTCGCTGAATTACGCGGCGGAGGAATTGTTGGGCGTGTCGGCGTTGCGGCTGGTGGGCCGCGCGCTTGAGGATGTGCTGGCGCCGGATTTGCCAATGTTTTTACTGCTGGAGCGCGCCCGCCGTCAGGGCGTGACGATTGCCGAGCATGATCTGGTGCTGGATGGGCCGCGCCTCACGCGCCGGGTGGTGGCGCTGCAGGCCGCCCCGTTGGCCGGGCGGGCCGGGCATGTGGTGGTGGCGATCCAGGATGGATCGGCGGCGCGCGCACTCGATCAGCAGATTTCGGCGCGCAATGCGGCGCGCAGCATCAATGGCATGGCGGCGGTGCTGGCCCATGAGGTCAAAAATCCGCTATCGGGCATCCGGGGCGCGGCGCAATTATTGGAAGCGGGGGCGCGCGCGCAAGATCGTGAATTGACCACGCTGATTTGTGACGAGGTGGACCGGATTCGCGATTTGGTCGAGCGGATGGAGATGTTTGGCGATAAGCCAATCGCCCCGAAGGCGGTGAATATCCATCGGGTGCTGGAGCATGTGCGCAGGTTGGCGCAATCGGGCTTTGGCGCACGCATCCGCTTTGTCGAGCTGTATGACCCCTCGCTGCCCGCCGTGCTGGGCCATCGGGATTTGTTGATCCAGGTGTTGCTCAATCTGGTGAAGAATGCCGCCGAGGCGATTGCCGAGACTGAGCGGCTGGATGGTGAAATCCAATTATTGACCGGGTTTCAGCACGGGGTGCGGCTGGGGACCGGCGGTGCGCGGGCGCAGCGCAATTTGCCGGTGTTCGTGGCGGTGCGCGATAATGGGCCGGGCATTCCCGATGATATTCGGCGGCATCTATTCGAGCCCTTTGTGAGCACCAAGGCCACGGGGAGCGGGCTGGGGCTGGCGTTAGTGGCCAAAATCGTCGCCGATCATGGCGGTTTGATCCAGACTGAGAGCTGGCCGGGACGCACCGAATTTCGGCTGCATTTGCCGATTTTCGATGAAACGATGGACGAAATTGGGGATGGACCAGGCGCATGACCACAGTGCCAACGATTTTGATAGCCGATGATGATCGCTCGATCCGCACGGTGTTGACCCAAGCGCTCGGGCGCGCCGGATATCAGGTGCGCGCCACCGGTGCGGCGGCGACGCTCTGGCGTTGGGTGGAGGATGGCGAAGGCGATTTAGTGATTACCGATATTGTCATGCCCGATGGCAATGGGCTGGATTTGGTGCCGCGCATCCGGCGGATCAGGCCCGATTTGCCGGTGGTGGTGATGAGCGCGCAATCGACAATTCTCACCGCCGTGCAATCAACCCAGCGTGGCGCGTTCGAATATT
>JAKBBY010000001.1 GCA_021808315.1 Pseudomonadota bacterium
TGCGGCTGGCCTATACGCTATCGGCCGGCACGCCGGCGTTGCTGGCAGCGGCAGCGCTCACCTTGCAGCCTGATCGGCTGGTGTTGACGCTGGATGCGGCGAGCGGAGTTTTCGCGGGCGAAGCGATTACGCGGCGATTGGCGCGGCTTGCCGCCCTGGTGGGGGTTGAGCCTGAGGTGCGGGCGATCTGAGCGGGTGAAATAGAAATTAGGCGGCGTTTGATCGTCGGTTTGGTTTGCGCCGATATTGGGTGGTGGCGCCGATGGTGAGTTCGGGCGTTTGGCCGTTGAGGAGCTGGGCGGGAATGATGGCGCGTCCGTTGGTCCAGCGCCCGTCGGGTTCGGCGCGGTGCCAGCCATCGCACAGATCGGGATGATCGAGGGGAATTTGCTCGCCACCAATATGGAGGGCGGTAATTTTGACGCCAAGCTGGCGCTGGTCGCGCGGATCGGGCGAGAGATGACCGGGGATGGCGCTGCGCGAGAGCAGTGCAATGGAACCATCGGGTTGTGCGCGCAAGCGGAAGGCGGGATCCGTGGTGAGCGCGAGGGATGCGCGGGCGATCAGTTGTGCGCGGATTTTTTCGACCGTGGCGCCGGATTCGTGGAAAGGCGCGCAGCCTTCGCGCTCGCGGAGCGTCTGCGCAAAATCCGGGTGCAGGGCGACGGGGGCGCCGCCATTGCTGAAATTGGCGCGGTTGCCGGTATCCAGATAGGTCTCGCTGGGGGTGCCTTCGGCGTAGATGATGCTGTGGGTATCCAGTTCGATATGGTAGTAATGGATTGATTTGCGGGATTCCTGGCGGATCGTGGTGCCGTTGATCAGCGCTTTGGCGGGGACGAGCGCGCCATCGAGGTAAAGTGCGTGATCAGGCGAGAGGATCAAATCGCGACGGGGCACGCCATCCATCAGGGCGCCGGCCTTGATGCGGATTGGGTTGACCGCCTCGGGGCGTGGGTGCCGGGTGGGTTCGATGGCGCGCTGACCGATCCAGCGGATCGGCGCGGTGCCGCCACCGTGAACCACTAGCTCGTCACCGACGCGGAGTTTTTCCACGGCAATATCGCCCGTGCGCGTCAGAATTCGGGTGCCCGCCGCGAAGCAATTCACGTCAAAGCCCATCAGTGTTAATTCGGTCAGATCGAGCGGGGTCAGGGTGTTGGTCGCGGCACCGGCATACATATATCCGTTGAACGGGTCGTGGTAGAGATACCTGAAATCAGTGCGCCCTGAAGCGGCGAAGGTCGCCAGCGCCGTCTTGCCGTCATTGAGAGAGAAATAGGGACGCTTAGCGTTGCTCGCCAGCGACGCGTTATTGTTGAGCTGTAACACGCCCGGCGCGGTGAACCGGAAGAAATCGATGGCGCTGAACGGATAGGCTGTCACCGTCGATGACGTCGCGCTATTAAAGTAGGAGACCGGGCCGCCATTCCTAATGTCCCGCCCCAGCGCATGCGACATCTCATGAAGCACCACGCCGAACAGATCGAACTTATCCGACGGGACATTCGAACCTGTGCCGTAATAGAAACCGGCCGACAGGTCGAAGCCCATTTTGCCCACGTACTGGTGGCCGGTCGCGATTCCCCAGGCCTGCTCCTCCGCATAGGAAACCTGGATGCTGTCATACACGCCGGCCGGCAGGCTGGTCGGATAATATTTGACCGCCGCGGGGTCGTGCAGTTTCAGTTCATTGATGAACGAGTCGTAGGGCAGCGAATACCAGCCGGCGGAGCCGCCGCCCAAGGGGGCGCCCAGATTGGCGTGCGCTGTGATGGTTACGGTCACCGGATCATTGATCCGGCTACCGAGATAGTTGGCCGCTTCAAGGATGGTCTGGCGCGCGGCGGCGGGCATCACGGTCTGGTTGCTGTTGGTGGGCGGTGCGAAATAGACCGCGATTGACATGTGGGTCTGCACGCTGTTGGCGGTTTGCGTGACAGCGGAATATCCCACATTCTGGGGTGAAGGGAGGGTAATGCCGGTTTCGGACGTCATTGTCGGCAGCGTCGTATCGAAGGGCAGCAGACTGGTCACGGGCGTCAGTGACGGCGTTAGCGCAAGTGAGGCGGTGTGACGTTCCAGTGTCAGGTCGCGATGGCGTGTGTTATCATTGCGGAGCGAAACGCCCAACGACAGATCATCGATAACCTGGATGCTCATGTTTATACCTTTAAATTATAGTAGCAACGCCAAATGGATGTTAGCATTATAATAATTATTTCGCAACGAGATAAGAAAGCGTTTGACCTTGTGTATGTATAACTGAGGAGTGAACGATGAAGATCAAAATTGCGCCGTTTCGTGTCAAGCCAGGGCAGGCGGTCGATTTGCGGGCATGGAGGACGCGTGTCGCGCCGGTTTACCGCTCCAAGTCCGATTATAAGGCGCAGCTGGAGGATCATATCGCGCGACTCAGTGCGCAGCAGCAAATGTTTTATGCCGATCATCGTTATTCGGTATTGCTGATTTTTCAGGCGATGGATGCGGCAGGCAAGGATGGCGCGATCCGGCATGTAATGTCCGGCATTAATCCGCAGGGCTGTCAGGTGTTCAGTTTCAAGCATCCGAGCGCTGAGGAATTGTCGCATGATTTTCTCTGGCGCACCACGCGCGATCTGCCCGAGCGGGGGCGAATCGGGATTTTTAATCGGTCCTATTATGAGGAAGTTTTGATTGTGCGGGTGCATCCTGCGCTGCTGCGCGCGGAGGCGGTGACCCATTTATCGGCGGAGGGCGAGGCGTTTTGGGCGGAGCGTTATCGCTCAATCGTGGCGTTGGAGCGGCATTTGCACGCGAATGGCACGCGCATTGTGAAGTTTTTTCTGCATATTTCCAAAGAGGAGCAGCGCGCGCGATTTTTGGCCCGGATTGATGATCCAGCCAAGAACTGGAAATTCAGTGAGGCCGATATGGCTGAGCGCGGCTATTGGGATGCCTATCAGCAGGCTTATGGTGCCTGTTTGAGCGCCACCAGCACCCAGGATTGCCCTTGGTATGTAGTGCCGGCCGACGACAAGCCGACGGCGCGATTGATTATTTCGCAGATCATTTTGGATTTGTTCGAGGGGTTGGATTTGCGCTATCCCGATGTTGGCGAGTCAGGCATGAAAGCGTTGAAAAAGATCAGGAAACGGCTCGCCGCCGAAAAATGAGCGAAAAAATGCGCCGGGCAGGACTTGAACCCGCAACCAAACCGTTATGAGCGGTCCGCTCTGACCAGTTGAGCTACCGGCGCATCGGGCTCTATTGGAACGGACTGGGGCCGATTGGCAATATCGGGCGTGCAGAGTAAAAGCCGCGCAGTCGTTGTTCAGGGAGTTTTTTGCGATGGATGTATCGAAACTCGCCGCCGGTAAGGCGCCGCCGTCAGATATTCTGGTGGTGATCGAAATTCCGCAGGGTTCAGCGGTTAAATATGAGGTCGACAAGGCGAGCGGCGCGATCATGGTTGATCGGTTTTTGTTCACGCCGATGGCCTATCCTGCGGCGTACGGGTTTGTGCCGGGCACCTTGGCTGATGACGGTGATCCGGCGGACGCGCTGGTGTTGACGCCGGCTTCGGTGGTGCCGGGTGCGGTGATCCGTGCGCGTCCCATCGGGCTGCTGCGGATGGAGGATGAGGCCGGGCAGGATGAGAAGATTATTTGCGTGCCGCATGATAAAATTCATCCGCAATGGAGCGAGGTCACTGAGGTGGCGCAGCTACCGGCGATTACGCGCGATGCGATTGAGCATTTTTTCACCCATTACAAAGACTTGGAAAAAGGCAAATGGGTGAAGGTAACAGGCTGGGAGCCGCGTGCGGCGGCGGAAGCGGCGATTACCGAGAGTATTGCGCGCGCTCATAAATAAGGGTCAAATCCGGCGACGACGGAGAAAAATCATGCCGTTACGCCGGATTGAACTGTCTGAATTTCGCCCGATTGGCCGGGGTATTGCCCGGCCTGAGGATGTCGTTGCTCTGCGTGATGGGCGGGTTTATGCCTCGCATCACGCGGGCGGCGTGGCGGAGATTGCGCCTGATGGCGGTTTCCGGGTGATTGGCGGCAAGGCCGGGGCGCCCAACGGCATTAATATGGATGCCGAAGGCCGCATGATCATCGCGAATTTCGGGATTTATGATGAGGTTGCCGGGCCGCTGGAGCGGCTTGATCTGAATACTGGCGTGCGCGAAATTTTGGTCGATGCGCTTGAGGGCCGAACGCTGACCTCGTGCAATTATCCGGTGATTGATCGGGCGGGGAATATTTGGTGTTCGCATTCCACATTTGCGAAGACCTGGCCAGAGGCGCTCGACCGGCGGGCCGATGGGTTTATTTTCGTCTATCGGCCTGATGGATCAAGCGCGATTGTTGCGGAAGGATTGCGATTTGCCAACGGCATGGCGCTGTCAGCCGATGAGCAATTTCTCTATTGCACCCAAACCTCGAACGCCGATGTGCTGCGGTTTCCGATCTTGCCGGGCGCGACGCTGGGCAAGGCCGAGCGCTACGGGCCGAAACTGGGCCTGGTGCTTGGGATGAAGGTGAATCCGCGGCTGAAATTACCGAGCGTGATGACGCGTTATCTGGGCTATACTGATGGTCTTGGCTTTGATGCGGAGCAGAATTTATGGGTGACATTGCCGGCGGCGCATAAAATTGTGGCGATCACGCCAGCGGGTAAAATCGTTACCATCGCGCATGATCCGAGTGGCGCTTTGCTGGGCAGCCCGACCAATATCAGCTGGGGCGGGCCGGATTTACGCACGCTTTATGTGGGCAATTTAGTGACGGATTATGTGCTCACCGCGCCGAGCCCGGTCGCGGGCCAAAAAATGCTGCATCACCAGAATTAGCGACTAATATTGTTGGTACCAGCCACTTCGGCGCTCTTTCCTGTAGCGGCGGAGCGGCGCGTTATTGGGGGTGGGGCCGAGGAAGCGGCGATAGGCGCTGATCCAGTCGCGCGCGATCATGGCGCGGGCTTGGTTGAGTGCCAATTCATGATGACAGACCATGCGGCCGAGGCGCGCCTCCAGGCGGTCTTTCGCATAAGAGCCCCATTGGTCGGCGCGCAGATGCGGTTCGGGCCAGAGATTGCGCGGATCGGTAGGCGAGCCGCCGAGATCGAGCGGGATGAGGTGATCTTCCTCATAATGCCAGATTTTCCGATCACGATAGCCATAGGCGCGGATTTGGGCGCGTTTGAGCCGCTCGGTGTAATGATAGGATGGCCGCACCGAGGCGGTCCAACCGCGTTGGCAGATGGTGTTGGCGATATTATGCGCGGTGACGGTCGGGTTGATCGCACCCGGCGTGAGATTGCGGTTGGGCAAGGCCGATTGGGCGGCGGCGAGGCCGGGCCATAGCATGATGAGGGTGATGGCGCGCGGCCAGTTCATCGGGTGATCAGGCCCGATTCGGTGGCGATGGCGTGCAAAATTTGGTCGCGCGGACCGGTGGGCACCACGGGCACTTCTTGTGCAGCATAGGCGCAGCCGAGGCGATAGGCGGTTTGGCGGGCTGCGAGGGCGCGGTCGTAATAGCCAGCACCATAGCCGAGCCGGTTGCCGCGCCGGTCGAAAGCGAGGAGCGGGACCAGGAAGAAATCAGGGGTTATCGGTGGACCGTCCGGATGGGATGTGCCGAAGCGCCCGGCGATCATGATGGCGTCCGGATGCCAGTGTCGGAAAATCAGCATCTCGCCGCGCTTGGGCGTTTCCGGCAAAGCGAGGCGGTGGCCGCGCGCGTGCAAGGCGTGGAGCAAGGGGCGCAGGTCGATCTCCTCGCCCATGGGCCAGAAGCCCGCGATGATTGCGCCTGCGGGTATTTGGACGTGCTCAAGCACGATGGCCGCGAGCCGGGCGCCTGCGTCTGGATGGGGCATCGCTGCACGGCGGGCGAGGCAGGCGGTGCGGAAGGCGGATTTGACCGCGCGGAGTTCGGTTTCATCAATCGAGGAAGACATAAGGCAGGGCTATCACGGATCGCGGTTGGGGCGCCACGGCTGATGGTGCGATCTGGCTCTGGTTAAAGTGCGAAGCCGCCCTGGCCGTTGGCGTTGTCATCCTCCCAAGGCCTGCTGGTGCAGGTGGGCGCCGGAAATACCGGAACCACGGTTCCGACAGAGCCAGCTCCCTGGGAGATGCTTAGTGGCCCCGGGGATGCGCTTGCCTGACGCACCGGGCAGCCTCGCACCCTATATTTAGGGCTCGATCAGGTCCGCCGCAATCTCCTCGGCGCGCGCGGCAGCACGGCGCAGCCGGGCGCGGCGTTCGGCGCCGTCGGGTTCGGGCTTGGTGGCGGATGCTGTGGAATCTTTCCCGGCGAGGGCGGTTTTGGTGTCGTGCAGCTCATCGGCCAGCAACAGGGCGGCGAGCACCAGTAATCGTGATTCGCCGGTTTGGCTGCCGAGCGATTTGATACTGGTGATCCGGCGATCAACCTCGGCGGCCATGTCGGTCAGGTGCTGTTCCTGACCGTCCTCGCAACTGACCGGGTAGGTGAAGCCGTTGATGCGGATGGTGACCTGGGCCATGCTATGGCGCTCCTTCGTCAATGTCCGGTTCGCTGAGGGCGGCGCGCAGCGAGGCGATCACCTGATCGAGTGTCGCGATGACATGCGGGTTTGCCGCAGCCGCGCCGGGTTGCGCGGGACCGTGTTGGGTTTGGCCATGATGCGCGAAAGCCGGAAGTGCGGCACCGATGCGCGCGAGGGCTGTTTCCAGCCGGTTGAGTGTTTCCAATTCGGTTTCAGTGTCCGACATTGACACAGTATCGGGTATTTTCGGGCTGGTGGGAAGGTGGGGGTGAGACTGTGGCGAATGATTTGACAGGACAAGATTGTACGACGACGGTGCGCGCGAACGAGCAGAAATGGAATGGGGCGGAGGATGCCAGCGAATGATGCATGAAATTTACGCCCGATTAGGACCGTATATTGCGGCTTACGGCAGTGCGTTTGTGTTTGTTTTGGTGATGCTTGAAACATTGGGTTTGCCGTTACCGGGTGAAACGGCGCTGATTTCAGCGGCGATTTATGCGGGCACGACGCATCGGATCGATATTTTTGTGCTGCTATTCAGTGCGGCCGCGGGCGCTGTGGTGGGAGGTGTGATCGGCTATTGGATTGGCCGGAGCGCGGGGCATCGGCTGTTGCTGCGCTACGGCGCGCGGGTGGGGCTGACCGAGCGGCGGCTGCGGGCGGGCGAATATTTATTCGCGCATCACGGGGGCAAAATCATTTTTTTTGGCCGGTTTTTTGCCGTGCTGCGGGCGTTCGCGGCGTTGCTAGCCGGGGCGAATGTGATGCCGTGGCGGCGGTTTTTGGCGGTGCAAATTGCGGCCTGCGCTATGTGGTCGATCATTTATGGCGGGGCGGCTTATGTGTTTGGCAAGGAAATCGAGCATCTGGCGGGCCCGGTGACGGCGGTCGTGGTGGTGGTTGCGGTGCTGATTGGGGTCGCGGCGATGCTGCTGGTGCACCGCCATAGCCATCGCTTAGAGGCGTTGGCGGCGGAACGGGGCGCATCCGAGCGGGGTTCAGCGCGGGTGGATCAGTCGAAACCATGAGCGATTTGGCGCTTTTGGGGTTGGGCTATTCGGGGCGGGCGATTGCGGCGGCGGCGCATCAAGCGGGGCTGACGATTCTCGCAACGGCGCGGGATGTGCGGCTAAGTTTGGCACCCGATTACGTCGATTTACGGGATTTTCAGGCCGTGGAGGCACCCTTGGCCCAGGTTTCCGCACTGGTAGTTACGGCGGCGCCGGGTGAGGCGGGTGATCCGGTGCTGGCACGGTATCGGCCGGTGATTGCGGCGGCGGTGCAAGCAGGGCGTTTGCGTTGGATTGGCTATTGCTCGACCACCGGCGTTTATGGCGATCGCGGCGGGGCTGCGGTGGATGAGGCGAGTGATGTCGCGCCGGGGTCGGCGCGGACGCTGCGACGGGTGGCGGCGGAGCGCGATTGGGCAGCGTTTGGCGCGCATTGCGCGGTGGATATTGTGCGGCTCGCCGGGATTTACGGGCCGGGACGCTCGGTTTTCGATGATTTGCGCGCAGGCGTGGCGCGCAGGGTTGATAAGCCAGGCCATGTGTTTAGCCGAATTCATGTGGATGATATTGCGGCGGGGATGATGGCGGCACGGCGCACAGCGGGGCGGGCCGGGGTGCGGGTGTTGAATTTTGCGGATGATGAGCCCGCGCCGAGTGCGGATGTGGTGGCCCATGCGGCGGCATTGCTGGGGATCAGCCCGCCGCCTTTGGTGCCGTTTGCGCAAGCGGCGGCAATCATGTCGCCCATGGCCTTGTCATTTTGGCAGGAGAATCGGCGCGTGTTGAACGCGCGGACCAAAGCGGCGCTGGGGATTGCCTGGCGCTATCCGACCTATCGCGACGGGTTGGCGGCGATTTTGGCGGCAGAAGCGGCTTCATGCGCGAGGAGCCAGGATTTGCGCGGCAAGCCACCATTATAGCCGGTGAGGCTGCCATTGGCCCCGATGATGCGATGACAGGGGATGACCAGGGCGACCGGGTTTGCGCCGATGGCGAGGCCAACGGCGCGGTTGGCGTTCGGCGCGCCGATGGCGCGGGCGATGGCACCGTAGGTGGTGGTGGTGCCGGGTTTGATCGCGCTGAGAGCTGACCAGACCCGGCGTTGAAAATCCGTCCCGGCCGGGGCCGCGCTGATCGGGTCCAAGGCTGTGAGATCGCCATTGAAATAGGCGGTGAGAAATTTTTCTGACGGATTTTCAGCGTTTATTAACGAATAAGGCCGATACGATCTGAGCAGGCGCGCCAGCGGATTGGCGGGGTGATCGAGCGGTGGGTTGGCAGGGGATAAATACTGGTCTTCGAAATCGAGCACATGGAGGATGTTGTCGTGATGGATCAGGAGCAATATGCCGAGGGGTGAGGCCATGCGGCTGATTTTGAGGGTGAGGGTCATGGTTTGTGATCGCTCGCATCCTCCTCACCCACCAGGGCGCGGGCGAAATCGGTTGGGTTGAAGGGCCGCAGATCAGCGGCTTGTTCGCCGACGCCAATGGCGTGGACGGGGAGTGACGTGGCTTGGGCGAGCGCCACGACGATACCGGCGCGTGCCGAGCCATCGAGCTTGGTGACGATCAAGCCGGTGAGATCGACCATGTCTTTGAAGGTTTGCACCTGGGTCAGGGCGTTTTGGCCGGTGGTCGCGTCGAGCGTGAGGAGGATGGCGTGCGGGGCGGCAGGATCGCGCTTTTTGATCACCCGGATGATTTTGCGCAATTCTTCCATCAGCGCGGCCTTGTTATGCAGGCGGCCCGCGGTATCGATTAATAAAATATCGGATTTTTCGGCCTGGGCGCGGGCGAGTGCGTCAAAAGTGAGGCCGGCGGGGTCGGCGTCTGGCGCGCCGATGATGACGGGGCTTTGGGTGCGTTCGCCCCAGATTTGCAGTTGCTCCACCGCTGCGGCGCGGAATGTGTCACCCGCGACGAGCATCGGGTTTAGCCCGGATTCGCGGTAGAATTGGGCGAGTTTGCCAATCGTGGTGGTTTTGCCGGTGCCATTCACGCCGACCATCAGGATCACGAAGGGTTTTTTACTCGGATCGATGATCAGGGGTTGCGCGACCGGGGTGAGAATTTCGGCAATTTCGCCCGCGAGGCTGGCGCGGATTTCGCTCGGGGACACATCTTGACCGAAGCGGGTGCGGCGGAAGGATTTGATGATCCGGGCGGCGACGGCGGGGCCGAGATCAGCGCCGATCAGCAGTTCTTCGAGCTCTTCGAGGGCGGCATCGTCGAGTTTTCGTTTGGTGAAGGTGTCGGTGATGCCGGTTGCGAGTTTTTGCGTGCTGCGCGCGAGGCCGGATTTCAGCCGGGCGAGAAAACCGAGTGCCATGGTCAGGCCCGTTCAGCGATCAGATGCGTCGCGGTGGCAGCGATGATGGTGGCGTGGATGATTTGGCCGGGTTGCACCGGTGCGGCGAAGCGGACGGGTGCAAAATTATCACTGTGGCCTTCGCTGCTCGATTCCGCGAGAACAGTGAGGGTTTGGCCGATTTGGCGGTTCAGGCGCTGCGCCAACCGGCGGGAACCGGCTTCACGCAGTTGGGCGGCGCGGGCGCGGCGCTCGGCCATCGGCAGTGCGGGGATGCGGGCGGCGGGCGTGCCAGTGCGCGCGCTGTAGGGGAAGACATGAAGGTAATCGAGCCCGGCTTCATCGATCAGGCGGAGGCTGTCTTGGAACATGGCCTCGTCTTCGGTGGGAAAGGCGGCGATCAGGTCGGCACCAAAGGCGATGCCGGGACGCAGCGAGCGGGCGCGGTGGGTGGCATCGATGACGTGCTGGCGCAAATGGCGGCGCTTCATGCGCTTGAGGATCATGTCAGAGCCAGCCTGCACGGAGAGATGCAAATGCGGCATCAGCCGGGGTTCGTGCTCAATCGCATGCCAAAGATCGGCATCGATCTCGGCGGGGTCAATCGAGGAGAGGCGCAGGCGTGGCAGATCCGGCAGGGTTGCCAATAGGCGGCGCACGAGCTGGCCAAGTTTCGGCTGGCCAGGGAGATCAGCGCCATACGAGGTAAGATCGACGCCCGTGAGCACGATTTCCTGGTAGCCATGATCGAGCAGGGTGCGGATTTGCGCGGCGATGGCGCCCATCGGGATTGAGCGGGAAGGGCCGCGACCATACGGGATGATGCAGAAGGTGCAGCGATGATCGCAGCCTTGCTGGATTTCGATGAAGGCGCGTGCGCGGGTGCCGAAACCATCGATTAGATGGGCGGCGGTCTGGCGCACCTGCATGATGTCCGCAACCAGCATCGGCTCAGGCGAGGTCCAGGCCTCTGGGGTGAGTTTTTCGACATTGCCGAGGACGCGGCTGACGCCGGGCAGGGCGCTCCAGGCCTGCGGGTTGATTTGGGCGGCGCAGCCCGTGACGATGATGGTGGCGTCAGGATTGGCGCGGTGGGCGCGGCGGACTTCCTGGCGGGCTTGGCGCTCGGCTTCGCCGGTGACGGCGCAGGTATTGATGATGATGGTGTTGCTGAGGTTGGCGGCCTCGGCGTGGCCGCGCATGACTTCGCTCTCGAAACTATTCAGGCGGCAGCCGAAGGTGCGAATATCGAGCGTCATGGCAGGTGAGCGATCATAACGGGCAAACATCATCAGCGAGGTGGCCGGCGAACACGGTCGCGACCGGGCCTTCCATCAGGACGTGATTATCGGTGCGCCAAGTGATGGTAAGGCTACCCCCATCCATGGCCACCACGGCGCGGCGGTGGGTTAGGCCGCGGCGATGGGCGTTGACCAGGGCGGCGCAGGCACCAGAGCCGCAGGCCAAGGTGAGACCCGCGCCGCGCTCCCAGACACGCAGGCGGATTTGGTCTGGCGCGTCGATCCGGGCGAAGCCGATATTGGCCCGCTCCGGGAAAATTCGCGCGCGCTCCAGTGCCGGGCCGATGGATTCAACGGGCAAATGCTGCAAATCATCGACGAAGAAGGTGGCGTGGGGATTGCCCATGGAGCAGGCGGCAGGTTTTTCCACCGGGCCCATCGCGAGGCGAAGCGAAAGCGTGTCCATCGGTTCGAGGAGCGGTATCGCGCTCCACTCGAAATTGGGTTCGCCCATATCGACTTCGACGAGGTTGGGGCCTTTGATTTCGGCGCTGAGCAGGCCCGCGATGGTGCGGATGCGCAGATGGCGCGCACCGGTTTCGGCGGCGAGTAAAGCGGCGACGCAGCGCGTCGCGTTGCCGCAGGCGCCCGATTCCGATCCGTCCGCGTTCAAAATGCGCATGGCGGCATCGGCATCGGGTGCGGGTTCGATCAGGATGATTTGATCGCAGCCAATGCCGCGACGGCGATCCGCGAGCAGGGCGGCTTGGTTCGGCGTGAGAGACACGGGCGCCGCGCGCGCGTCCATCACGACAAAATCATTGCCGGCGCCATGCATTTTCACAAAGGCCAAGCCGTCGAACATGCTGCTCCTCAAGGGGGATTTATGGCTCCGGTATATGGGGTTGCGATGGATGCGGGAAGAGGGGTGATGCTGCGGTGGGCGAGGCGCTGGGCGGTGGTGCGGTCATGGGTGGCGATCAGGCAGGCAAAGTTGTGCGCCTGTTGCAGCGTGAGCAAGAGCGTGATCAGCGCATCGCGATTGGGGGGATCAAGCGCGGTGGTGGGTTCGTCGAGGAGCAGGATTTTCGGGCGTAGGATCAAAGCGCGGGCGAGGGCGACACGCTGGCGCTCGCCTCCGGAGAGGCGGTGCGGGTAGGTGCTCGCAAGATCGGGTGCGAGATTGAGGTCGGTCAGCATGGCGGCGACGCGTGCGGCGAGCGTTGCACGGCTGAGGTCGGGGTGATGGAGCGAGAGCCCTTCGGTGATGATTGCGCCAATAGTCATGCGCGGTGACAGGCTGGAGCCAGGGTCTTGGAACAGGATTTGCAGGTCAGCACGGCGGCGGCGCAGGGCGGCGTTGCTGATTTGGTGAAGATTTTCGCCATCGAGCACGATATCGCCGCGCGCGGGGATCAGCCGGGCGATGGCGAGCAACAAGGTTGATTTGCCGGTGCCGGAGGGGGCGGTAAGGGCGATGGTTTCGCCGGGTTGGAGCGTAAGATTGAGCGGCGCGAGGTTGAGATGCGCCACGGTGAGATTGTGCACCGTGAGGATCGGGGGGGCTGGGGTTGGGGGTGTGGGGTTGGCGGGCAGACCCGTTACGAGGGCGATGCGGGGCGCGGTTTTAAGGCGGCCTGATTCGAGATGCAGAGGGTTGGTGTGCGCGGTGATCAGCGAGAGATCATGCGAGATCAGCAAGGTGGTCAGGTTGCGCGATTGGCGGGTGCGTTCGAGCAGTGCGAAGATTGCGCGGGCGCTGGCGGGGTCGAGTGCGGTGGTTGGCTCATCGGCGATCAGCAAGAGTGGGTCGTTCGCGAGCGCGATGGCGAGGGCGGCGCGTTGGCGCTCGCCGCCCGAGAGTTGGTGCGGATAATCATCGCGGGTGAGGCCGACCTCGGCGAGCAAAGCGCGGATGCGCGCGGTGCGCAGTGCGCGGGGTACTGGTTGCTGGAGGGTGATGGCGTCCTCAATCTGGGCGGAGATGCGTCGCAACGGGTCCAGCGCGTCGAGCGGCTCTTGGAATACCAGCCCGACGAGGCCCCCACGGAGGCGGCGAAGCTGCTGTGTTGGGGCGGTGAGCAGATCGACGCCAGCGACAGTGAGTTGGTGTGCCGAGCGGGTGAGCGTGGGCGGCGTGAGGCCGAGCAAGGTGGCTGCGAGCAGCGATTTGCCCGCGCCGGACGGGCCGGTGAGAATTGTTGTGCTCCCGCGTTCGATGGCGAGGCTGGAAATATCGAGCAGGGTTTTGGTGCGATCATGGAGCGTCAGGGAACGGATTGCGATCATCGGGGCGGTCATCAACGGTGGCGCGGATCGAGTGCTTGCCGGAGCGAAATACCGAGCAGGACGCTGGGGATCAGGATGAGGCCGAGGCCGAGGATGGCGGTGGCAGCCAGCCAGGGGGCGTTGAGGTGGTTGCGCGCTTGGGCGGCGAGCGCACCGAGGGCGGCAGCGCCTTGGCTGGGGCCGAGATGGAGGAAGGATAGGCTGGCGAGGAGCGAAATCGCGCCAGCAAAGCTGAAGGGTAGGTTAGCGAGCAAAGCGGCGCTCGCATTGGGCAGGATGTGGCGCAGGATGATACGGTCGTCGGGCAGGCCGAGCGCAGTGGCGGCGCGCACATAATCAAGCCGCCGGGCGCGCAGGGTTTCGGCACGGATCGCCGGGATCAGGGTAGTCCAACTCAGGGCGAGCATGGCGATCAGCAGGGTCATCAAGCTATGGCCGAGCAGGCTGGCGAGGGCGATGAGCAGGAACAGGACCGGCAGGGCGTTCCAGATTTCGACCAGACGCTGGCCGATCAAGTCAGGCAGGCCGCCATAATAGCCTTGCAAGGCGCCGACGCTGGTGCCGATGGCGGCGGCGCTGAGTGTCAGGCCAAGCCCGGCGAGAAAGAGGAAGCGCAGACTATAGAGCAGGCCGGCTAAAACATCGTGATCGGCAGCATCGGTGCCGAGGGGGCTGGTCCAGCTTGGGGGTGCGGGTGCCTTGCTTGCGTGCCAGACGAGGCTGTTCGGGCCGTGCGGGTCCGGCGCCCAGAGGATGAGGGCGCGCTGGGTTTGCAGGGCGTGGCGTAAGGCTGGATCGTGAAAATCGGCACGGATCGCTGGCATCGCGGGGTCAAAGCGCGAGGCGGGCGTGAAATTCAGGGCGGGCAGAGTGATTTTTCCATGATCGAGCACCAGGATCGGTTGCCCGTTGGCGAGCAAAGGGGCGAAGAGGCCCAGAAGTGCCAATAAGGCTAGGAGCGAGAGGGAAAACCGTCCTGAGCGATCAAGCCGAGACCAGAGGGATTGTGGTGCGTCGTCAGAGCGCATCCGGCGCCGGGGTTTTCGGGGTGAAGGTGCAAAACTGGGCGCCGGGGCAGCGCCAACATTCGGGTTTGCGCGCTTTGCACAGGTAGCGGCCATGCAAGATCAGCCAATGATGGGCGGGGCGGAGCATGGATTTAGGGATGCGGGTGACGAGGCCATCTTCGACCGCGCGAACGGTGGCACCAGGGGCCAGGCCGGTGCGGTTGCCGAGGCGGAAAATGTGGGTATCCACCGCCATGGTGGCTTGGCCGAAAATTTCATTGAGCACCACGTTGGCGGTTTTTCGACCAACGCCGGGCAGGGCTTCGAGGGCTTCGCGGTCGGCGGGAACGACGCCGTTATGGCGCTCCACCAGAAGTTGGGCGAGGGCGGCGACGTTTTTGGCCTTGGTTTGCCACAGGCCGATGGTGCGAATGTGATGGCCGATCCGCGCGGCACCCAGGGCGGCCATGGTTTGCGGGGTTGGGGCCTCGGCGAACAGAGCGGGTGTAACTTTGTTCACGGCGGCATCCGTGGTTTGGGCCGAGAGCACGACGGCGACCAGGAGTGAAAACGGGGTGCTGTAGAGAAGTTCGGTTTGTGGGGTGGGATTGTTGGCGCTGATCGCGGTGAGGAAAGGTGCGATGTCCGCGCGTTTCATCAAGCGTCGACGCGGGGGGCGTGGTTGGTTGGAGCCTGTTGGGGTGGAGCGTGGGGCCATGGATTGGTTTTGCGGAGGTGCAGTTAATCTGGCAAGGGGCTTGTGGTGACGAAAATATAAACGACAATAGAGAGATGATGGAGCAAATCGCAGAGCCTCAATTGGCCGGGCCGGATATCGAGCTGTTTCAGGCAGTGTTGCGACCTTATCGCAGCATGGGGTGGCGCGGCATGGCGATTTTATGTGGCGTGCTGGTGGCGGCATCGGTGCTGGTGAATAGTTTGATGTTCCTATTGGGCGCGTTTCCGGTGATTGGTTTTAACGGCGCCGAGCTTATTCTGGCGCTGACGATGTTTTGGCTGAATATGCGTGCGGCTCGGGCGTCTGAGGTGATTGTGCTGACGCAGGACCATTTGACGGTGACGTGGACGGATCCGCGCGGTCGGCGCAATCGGGTGGAGATGGGCACGGCTTGGTTGACCGCGATGTTGGAAGAGCGGCGGGGGAGTGTGCCGGTATTGACGGTGGGCGGGCGCCAGAAGCGCGTGACGGTGGGGGCGCATTTGGGTGATTTCGAGAAGCGCGAACTGGCGCAGGCGTTGCAGGCGGCGCTGGAGCGGCTGCGGTCGCCGCGGTTTGATAATGTGCAGACGCGCGATTGAGGTTTTTTGCGTCGGCGCGTGAGGGTTAGGTTGGAATGGTTAGGATTTGAGGGCGGCTTCGATCCGGCGATCCGGGACCAGCCAAAGCACGGCGACCAGCGCGTAGAGCGCGTCCGCCAAGACCGGACTGACGAAGGCGAGCAAAATACCCAGCGCATAGAGCAAGGGCGATAATTTGCCTTTAAGGTCGCGCCCGATGGCTTGGGACAGGGCAGATTTTGATCCTTGGGCCCGAACAATGACGGTTTGTAATAGATACCAAGCCATTGCGGCCATGAGGAGTGAAACGCCGTATAAGGCGGTGGGGATGGCGGCGGTGTGATTGGTGCCGAGCCAGGCGGTGGCAAAGGGGATGAGTGAGAGCCAAAATAAGAGGTGCAGATTGGCCCAGAGCATGCCGCCGGTGACGTGAGGGACGAGCTGGAAAAAATGGTGGTGATTATTCCAGTAGATCGCGACATAGATGAAGCTGAGGATGTAGCTGACGAAGGTTGGCGCAGAGGTTTGGAGGGCGGCGAGCGTGGTGCCGTGCGGAACTTTTAGATCAAGCACCATGATGGTGATGATAACGGCGATGACGCCATCGCTGAAGGCGGCCAGACGATCTCGTTCCATGATGATGATTTATGCGTGGTTCGGTTTGATGGCAAACGAAAAGGCCGTGGCTTGCGCCACGGCCTCTTGTTTGGCTGTAAGCGGAGCGATGGATTAGAAATCCATATCGCCCATGCCGCCCATGCCGCCCATTCCGCCAGCGCCGCCACCGGCGGGCGCCTTTTTCTCGGGGCGCTCGGCAACCATGGCTTCGGTGGTGACCAGGAGGCCAGCAACCGAGGCCGCATCTTGCAGAGCGGTGCGGACGACTTTGGTTGGATCGATAATGCCGGCCTTGACCAGATCCTTGAACTCGCCGGTCTGGGCGTCATAGCCCCAGCCATACTCGTCACGATCCAGCACCTTACCAGCGATCACCGCACCGTCTTCGCCAGCGTTTTCCGAGATTTGACGCAACGGCACTTGGATCGCCTTGCGGACGATCTCGATGCCAAAGCGCTGATCGTCATTATCGGCCTTCAGCTTGCTGAGGATCAGCGAAGCGCGAGCGAGAGCCACGCCGCCGCCGGGGACGATGCCTTCTTCAACGGCTGCGCGGGTTGCGTGCAGCGCGTCATCGACGCGGTCCTTGCGCTCTTTGACCTCGACTTCCGAACCGCCGCCGACGCGGATGACCGCGACGCCGCCAGCCAGCTTGGCCAGACGCTCTTGCAGCTTCTCGCGATCATAGTCCGAGGTGGTTTCCTCGATCTGTGCGCGAATTTGGTTGCAACGGCCCGTAATATCGGCCTTCTTGCCAGCGCCTTCGACGATGGTGGTGTTTTCTTTCTCGATCAGCACTTTCTTGGCGCGGCCCAACATGTTCAAGGTCACGGTTTCGAGCTTGATGCCGAGATCTTCGCTGATGACCTGGCCGCCGGTGAGGATGGCGAGATCTTCCAGCATGGCCTTGCGACGATCGCCAAAGCCCGGAGCCTTAACGGCTGCGATTTTCAGGCCGCCGCGCAGCTTGTTGACCACCAAGGTTGCCAGGGCTTCGCCCTCGACGTCTTCGGCAATGATCAGCAGCGGCTTGCCGGACTGCACAATCGATTCGAGCAGGGGCAGCATCGGCTGCAGGCCGGACAGCTTCTTTTCGTGGATCAGGATGTAGGGATTATCCAGGTCCGCGACCATCTTTTCCGGGTTGGTGATGAAATAGGGCGAGACATAGCCACGATCAAACTGCATGCCTTCGACCACGTCGAGCTCGGTCTGGATGCCCTTAGCTTCTTCGACGGTGATGACGCCCTCGTTGCCAACCTTCTGCATCGCCTCGGAAATCATCTTGCCGATTTCGGCCTCGCCGTTGGCGGAGATGGTGCCAACTTGCGCGGTTTCGGTCGGGTTGTTGATTTTCTTGGTGCGCTTTTTCAGCTCTTCGACGACGGCGAGGACGGCCTTGTCGATGCCGCGCTTCAGATCCATCGGGTTCATGCCGGCGGCGACGGCTTTGACGCCTTCGCGGACGATGGCTTGCGCCAACACCGTTGCCGTGGTGGTGCCGTCACCGGCGAGATCGTTGGTTTTCGAGGCAACTTCGCGCACCATCTGCGCGCCCATATTCTCGAAGCGATCCGCCAATTCAATTTCTTTGGCGACCGTCACACCGTCTTTGGTGATGCGCGGGGCGCCGAAGCTTTTTTCGATGACGACGTTGCGGCCTTTCGGGCCGAGAGTGACTTTTACCGCGTTAGCGAGCAGGTCGACGCCACGGAGCATACGCTCACGGGCGTCGGGACCAAAACGAACGTCTTTGACTGCCATGTGGTTATTCCTTCAAAATTATAGAATGAGCACGATACAAACGGCTGATGATCAGGCTTAGGCGGCCTTCTTCTTGCCGGTTGCAGTTGCCTCGATGATGCCCATGATGTCAGACTCTTTCATGATCAGCAGCTCTTCGCCGTCGATCTTGACTTCGGTGCCGGACCATTTGCCAAACAGCACGTGATCGCCTGCTTTCACGTCGAGGGCGACGAGCTGGCCCTGTTCGTTGCGCGCGCCGGGACCAGCGGCGATGATCTCGCCTTCCATCGGCTTCTCTTTGGCGGTGTCGGGGATGATGATGCCGCCGGCAGTCTTTTCTTCGGCATTGAGCCGACGAACGACAACACGGTCGTGCAGGGGACGGAACTTCATGGTTCGCTCCTGGATATGTTCAGGTTGAGATGAGGCACAGCAACCGCGACCCTCAAGCGGCATCGGGCTGCTAGCACTCTCATCGGGAGAGTGCTGACCATTTAGGATGGGGTGCTGGCGATGTCAAGCGGAGCAGCATTCGCCGACCGTGAGTGCTAAAGTGTTGAATCGAAGAGATTTTTCTTGATTTTGGGGTGGGGTGTCATGGCAATGTCATGATCCGGCCGCGTGATGCCGAACCTAAAGTGTTTCTAGCGAAGAGGTGTTATGATGGAATTGACCCGCCAAATAAATGACTACCGGTTGACGACCGCGGAGATCCTCTACCATCTGCCCGATCATCCGGCGGTGTTGCAGACTTATATATGGCAGGACCTTGATTTGGCCCCGCGATTTCCGGCGTTACAGCGGTTTCTGGCGTTCTGGAGCCTCAATTTGGATGGGCGGTTGCATTCGGTTCGCGTCGGCGTGGCTAAGCTGATCACGCCAGGGGGCTGGGGGCATGCGGAGATTTTGACGCTTCAGTGAATTCACGCACGGGCGTCCACCAGGGCCAAAAAAATATTTCTAACTTTTCGTTTTTTATGCTTTCGCACCTGCCCCAGTTTGGTGTAGAGATTTCCTCATGCTGGAGTTGTGTGCGTCGTTGTGATGGAGCCGCGCACCGACTTCCTCGCCTTTGCCTGCGCTGTGCTTGGCGCGCGGGCCGAGGCTCCCGCTCGCCATCATCGGCTGCTGATTGATCATTTACAGAATGTTACCGATGGGGCGACGGATCGGTTGATGGTGTTGATGCCGCCGGGGGCGGCGAAGTCAACCTACGGGTCAGTGTTGTTCCCGGCCTACTGGTTTACGGCGCACCCGGCCAGCGATGTTATCATGGCGTGTCATACCGCGTCGCTCGCGGAGCATTTTGGCCGCGCGACGCGTAAGGTGATTATCGAGCACGGCCCGACATTCGGGTTGACACTCAGCGGTGATGGCCGGGCCGCGGGGCGGTGCGCGCTGCAAGGCGGGGGCGCTTATTTTGCGGCTGGCGTGCGCGGGCCGATTACCGGGCGGCGCGCGGATTTGGTGATTATTGATGACCCGATCAAATCATGGGCCGAAGCCGATAGCAGGGCGGCGCGTGATACGCTGGATCAATGGTATCGCGCTGAGTTGATGTCGCGGTTGAAGCCGCATGGGCGGATCGTGCTGATCCTGACACGTTGGCATGCTGATGATTTGGCGGGCCGATTAATGGCGGGCTCTGAGCCATGGACCGTGCTGCGCTTGCCTGCTTTGGCTGAAGCCGGTGACGTGTTGGGGCGCGCGGAAGGCGAAGCGCTCTGGCCGGAATGGGAAAACCGCGATGCACTGATACGGCGCCGCGCTGCGGTTGGCGAGCGTGCTTTTGCGGCCCTGTATCAGCAGGCTCCGCATCGGTCATCGCAAAAGCTGTTTTCGGTTGATCATGCCGTCATGATCGATGTTGCGCCCCCTATTGTGGCCCAGATCCGCGGGTGGGACCTTGCGGCGACAGCGGCTCATGGGCGGAGCGACCCGGATTGGACGGCGGGCGTTAAAGTCGGAATGACTGCAACCGGCGAATTTGTGGTTCTGGATGTGGTCCGGGTGCGGGCGGGCCCGGCTGATGTGGAGCAGGTTCTGCTACGCACCGCACGGCAGGATGGCGTTGCCACGCAGATATCATTGCCGCAGGACCCGGGGCAAGCGGGTGTTTGGCAAGCGCAAGCGCTGACCCGTGCTTTGGCAGGGTATAACGTTATCGCGAGTCCCGAGACGGGTGCCAAATCCACCCGCGCTCAGCCGGCGGCGGCGGCCATGCAGTCTGGACGCATCAGAATTATGCGCGCGGCTTGGACGGATCAATTCCTGGCTGAACTGCGCGAGTTTCCAGACAGCGACAAGGATGATCAAGTCGATGCGCTCGCCCGGGCCTTAGCGGGTGTGAGTGCGGTTCCGACGCCGACGCGGCGGGTTCATTTGCAGATGATGGGGAGATAGACGGTGTTCGATGCGATCAGCCAGTTGATCGGCGCCGATCAGGCGTTGCCGCACCGTGCCCAGCGTTTGGCGATGTATCAGCGGGTGTTGGACGGCACGCTCTATGATGATTTGCCCTACGCGTTTCAGGACGAGCGTAATGGCGCTGGCGACTATATCCCGCTGCGTCAACGCCGACCGTCGGTGCGTTACGGTTTGTGCCGGATGGTGGTGGAAGATTCGGTGGCGCTGTTGTTCAGTGCCGGGCATTTCCCTTCCATTGATTGCCCAGAACCGGCCGTGGCCAAAGCCTTGGGCGATGTGATCCGCGAGAACCAACTCAATGCGCTGATGATTGATGCTGCCCTGGCGGGATCGGTCGGCTCGGTCGCGCTTTGGATGCGGGTGTTGCGCGGCAAATTACATTTCTCGGTCATACGAACACTGTATTTAACCCCGATCTGGCGCGCCGAAGCCCCCGACAGCTTGGAGGCGGTGACTGAGCGTTATCGCGTGCGCGGGGCGGAGTTGATTGAACGCGGCTATCGCGATATCGATCCCACCCTCAGCTATTGGTTTCAACGACGCTGGACCGCAACCGATGAGCTTTGGTTTGACCCATTGCCGGTTGATGCCGATGCTGCCTGGCAACTCGATGAAGCCCGCAGTGTGCGTCATGATCTTGGGTTCGTGCCTATTGTTTGGGTGCGAAATTTGCCAGGCGGTGATGACATTGACGGCGCCTGTACGTTTCGTCCGGCTATCGAAACATCAATTGAGATTGATTATCAGCTATCGCAGGTTGGTCGGGGGTTGAAATATGCCTCAGATCCAACCTTGCTCATCAAGGAGCCTGCGAGCACTGATCGCGAGATGATCAAAGGTGCGGGAAATGCATTGGTTGTTTCTGAAAATGGTGATGCGAAATTGCTTGAAATTGGCGGCACCGCGTCTGCTGCGGTGATCGATTATGTGCGCACCTTGCGCGAGTTTGCGCTGGAGAGTGTGCATGGAAATCGTGCCAATGCTGACCGGCTGGCGGTGGCCCCCTCGGGGCGAGCGTTGGAGCTGATGAACCAGGGATTGATTTGGCTCGCTGATAATTTACGAATTTCCTATGGCGAAGGTGGTTTGCTCAAATTGCTCCGGATGGTGTTAGCTGCGCGACAAAAGTTCGACATCATTGTCGGCGGCACCGTCATGCCGCTTTTTGACGTCAATATGCCGATCACGCTGCGCTGGCCGCGTTGGTATCCGGCTTCTGCCGATGACCGACTGAAAGAGGCGCAAGCAATTGCAACGCTCGCTAACGCCGGTCAGATTTCCCGGGAAACGGCGGTGAAGACACTCGGACAGCAAATGGCGATCACCGATGTTGAAGCAGAGTTATCCCGGATTAGACAGGAGCAGATAGACGATGACTGACGCGCCTTTGGATGATGCGGTTCCCGACATTGACAATCCTCATGATTGGCGTGCCCGCGCTGAGGCTGCTGAAGCTGCGTTGGCGCGGGAGCAGCATAGAGCGGCTGAATTGGCGAAACATGCGGAGTTGAAGATCGCTGCGATACGCGCCGGCATGATCGACCTTGATGGGTTGAAGCTTCTTGATTTTGAAAAGGCTGAGCTTGCAGAGGATGGCTCCGTTCCCAATGCCACAGCGATGATCGCCGATTTGCGCAAATCCAAAGCCTGGTTATTTGGTGCGTCATCCTCATCGTCGGTGGCAGCAGCGCCGCGCGCGCAGTCGCCGCGCGCCCGCCATGCGCGCGAGATGAGTGAGGCTGAGTGGCGGGCCGCACGGGCTTCGCTCATCCGTTAACGCCCGCATTGCGCATCTCAACTGCGCGATTTCGCAAAATTTACCCGTTTCGACCGCGCAGGGGACTGCGTGGGCGATGTTGCACGTTCAAATGTTAGAAGAAGGACTTGATCATGGGCATTGATAATTTTCCCCCCTCGTTGCAGCCGATCATTCAGCAAGGGTTTCTCGAGCGTGAATTCGAACAGGCTTTGCACTCCAAGCTCGGCTACCGGATGGTTGCTGACCGCGAGACATTTGCCGTTGGTATCGGTGAAACACTTACAAAGACTCGGGCTGGTTTAAAGCCTTCGGTGACGACGCCGATTGCCGGTGCGACAAATACCAATTTGGATAATGGCTTGATCCCGCAGGGTTGGGGCGTTGAACAATATACCGTTACGCTGAATTTTTATGCGGCAACGCAAGATTTGAACATGGTCACCAGCCGGGTTGGTATTGCCAGTCAGTTTTTGCAGAATGCCGCGACCAATGGTGAACAGGCGGCGCGTAGCCTTGATGAACTCGCCCGAAATGCGCTCTTTGCACCTTATTTTGGCGGCAATACGCGGGTTACCAGCACACTAACCGCCAATGGGCCTGTTATTGCTGTTGATGATATTCGTGGTTTTACAACGATTTTTGTGAATGGCGTGCAGACGGCGGTCTCGGCTTCAGCGCCGTTATCTGTCATGGTGGGGAGTGACGAATATAGCCTGATTGGGGTAACCCCCGATATGAGCAATGCCTCGTTTGCGCCGGGTGGTATTTCCGGACAATTGACATTTGCAACGTCGGTTACGGTTGCGGACGGAACAGCCGGCAACCCAGTGATTGCGACGACCGCTAGCGCGATCAAGCGTCCTTCAGGGCGGCTGACAACGGGGCAGTTGCAGGCGACTGATATGCTGACAATGTCGGCATTGCTTGATGCGGTGGCAGCGCTGCGGCTGAATGCGGTGCCGGACATTGACGGCGTTTATAATTGTTACCTTGATCCGGTGTCGGCCCGTCAACTTTTTGCTGACCCTGATTTCCGGCAATTATTTCAAGGTGCGACCTCGGCCAATTCGGTGTTTCGCCAGGGTATGATTAATGATTTCCTTGGTTTGCGGTTTATTACGACAACCGAGGCTTATGTGCAGCCCCACCCGACCTTGGGTGGATTGCTTGTGCGCCGCCCCATTGTGTGTGGCAAAGGGGCTCTGATTGAAGCAGATTTCGCAGGAATCGGGGCTGATGATGTGGCACCCAAGGGTGCGTTGGTGCATGTTGTTGACAATGTCGCGATGGTGACCCGCGAACCAATTGATCGGCTCCAACAAATAATTGCACAATCATGGTATTGGATTGGCGGATTTTGTGCGCCGTCTGACACCACCACCACGCCTGCGCAAGTTCCCACCGCAACCAATGCCAATTTCAAACGGGCCGTCATGATCGAGCATATTGGTTAAGGGAGGCGTTTATGTCGACAGGGGCAAGCTTACCATTCCGACCAGCGGGGACGGTGGTGGTTGCGGCAGGTGCGACGGCCACGAGCGTGACTTTGCCGCCAGGTGGATCGAGCATTTTGGTGTTCAATAGCTCGGCCTCAGTGGCGTTCGTGCGATTTGGGATGATTGGCGAAACAACGGCGCAGTTGAGTGACACGCCGGTTCCACCGGGCGCTCGGATGCTGATGGATGCTGGCCGTTTGGTGACGGCGGTGAGTGTTGTGTTGGCCTCGGGCGCGGGAAGTGTGTTTTTTACCCGCGGTGACGGATCGGTCTATTGAGATGTCGAGCACGGTCACGACGGCACCGGGGGTTCTAAGTGATGCTCAAAAGGTCGATGTGCGGCGCTTTTGCGGCTATCCCGCTTACGGGGCGGGGGCTGCGGGGTTCGAGTCTTGGCGATTTTTTCAAGCCTACGGGACGCTGGAATATCGGATGAATAATCTTGCACCGACAGAGATTGTTGTGTTGGTGCAATATTTGACAACGCTCAATGCGCTGGAGGCGGTGATCCCCGAGGCGTCTGGGAATCTTGATACGGATGCCGCGGCGAGTTGGCAGCATAATAAACGAGAAATCGCTGATCGGGCATCATTATTCGATCAATGGCGGCGCAGGCTTTGTGGGTTCCTGGGGCTGCCGCCGGGGCCGGCGCTGGAATCGTCTGGCATTTCTTTGATTGTATGAGGGAACAATGGACGGTTTGCGGCTGGCTGATCGCATCGCTTATGGCGGCGGCATGGCGGCCCGCAAGGCCGGTGTCATTTGTGATAGCTATAGGGCCATTGACGGCACTTGTCCGTTAGTGCCCGCTCGGCGGATGATCCGGCTTGGGGTGCTATCGGTGCCGGTTGGGGGTGGCGTTCGTGGGCCAGCGGGGTTTGGCGTGCCATTCCGTCAGCTTGTGCTGGATCAAGCCTATGTGCAGGCTGGGGATTATTTGGTTGGACCCAACGGAACATCGTTGGTTGCAACCAACGAAGCGCCGGCACCGGTGTTGGGCGTGCAGTGTAACGAGGTGATTACGCTGTGGCGCACAGCGCAACCCGCCGCGCCGGGGCTTAATCCATATGGCGCGGTATTGTTCAGCGATGCCCGCGTGGTTTTGGCTGGGTTTCCTGCGGCATTGATGCCGGGTGGGGTAAGTGATCGCACACGGTTAGGGTTGCCTGATGATACCAAACTGCCTGGCTATGTCGGTGTTGTCGCCGCGATTGACGGCGCTGGGCCGCTGGTCGCGGACATCGTGCGCGATGGCCGAGGGCGCCAATTTGTAGTGGACGCGGCAGCGCGATTTGGTGGTGTTTGGCGATTGGCTTTGACCGAGAGTGTTGCGTGATGGCGGACCAATCAGACGTTGAGAACGCTTTGTTGTCCCTCGTGGCGAATGCACTTTATCCGGCGGGCAGCGAGGCTGCATCGTCCGTGCATGGACCGGGCGGACCGATTGTCTGGCGGGTTTATCGCGGTTGGCCGCCCAGTGCGGTTCTGGATGCTGACCTCGCACGCGGCATTGCGCACGCGACCGTGGTGCCTGATCCTGCGCCGATCCGCAATACTACTCGGTTTCCACGCCTTTGGCAGGCCGTAGCGCCAGTCGCCGTGTCCCTATTGGTCTCGGTGGCAGCAGAGACGGCGATATTTTCGGGATATTGCGCAGCGGGGCAATTGGCAGGCATTGCGGTTGATGGCGTGATTTTTCCCTATGCGGTGCAACCAACCGATACGGCGGCAACGGTCGCCAGCAATTTAGCGGCTTTGTTGCGGGCGGCGGGTTGGATCGTGAATTATCAGGGGTCGAGTTTGAGTGTTCCTGCCGCGCGGCTGTTTACGGCACGGGTTGTCAATGGCGCCGGTGCTTTACAAGAAATCAAGCGCCAAAGTCAGCAATTTCAGATTTCACTTTGGTGCCCAGACCCATTGACGCGGGATGTTGCGGCGGGGTTGGTTGATTGTGCGTTGGCCAGTCCGCAATTTGTAGCGCTTGCTGATGGATCGGTTGCGCATTTGGTATTTGCCGGGGGGGCTACCCGTGATCAAGGCGCTAACCAATCGTTATATCGACGTGATTTTATCTATACTGCCGAGTACCCGACGACGCTCTCGGAGATTGAACCTGCCATGTTGTTCGGTGTGGGTGGTATTACCGCCAATAGTGAATTTGTTGCCGGTTTGGCCGGCTGAAGGGGATATGATGACGATTAAGCTGGTTGTGGTGAAGCCATTCCTGAGCTTCAAGCGGGGGGACGCGATTACCGACCCAGGCGAGATTACCCGGCTATTGGCCGCCGGGCATGCGGCTTCGGTTGTACGCGTTTTGGCGGAGGTTTGATCCATGCCGATTACCACGCTTGGTGCGTTAAACACAACGGCGCTGATTGTGCCGGATTTATATGTTCAGATTGTTCCGCCGCAGACATTGCTGCTCAATGGTGTGCCCACCGATGTTGCAGGCATTGTGGGCAGTGCGAGCTGGGGGCCGGTGAATGAGCCGATGGTGATCGGCTCGATGGCTGATTATGCGCTCGGATTCGGTCCGGTGATGGCGCGGCCTTTCGATATGGGCACTGCGGTTGCCATTGCTGTGCAGCAGGGGGCTGGGAATTTTCGGTGTGTTCGCGTGACCGATGGCACGGACACGGCGGCGGCTGTTACGTTGTTCGGTGCCATTGAGTTTACCGCAATCTATACCGGCAGTCTGGGCAATATGTTGTCGGTGGCTTTATCGCCCGGCTCTGCTGTTAATAGTTGGCGATTGACGATTTCGATGCCGGGGCGGCCCCCCGAAGTGTTCGATAATCTCCTGGGAACCGGCAACGCGTTGTGGCAGGCCGTGGCGAATGCCGTCAATCAGGGCACCGGGCCGTTGCGTGGTGCATCGCAATTGGTGGTGGCGACGGCAGGAACATCGAGCATCGCGCCGAGCGCCGGGGTTTATCCGTTTTCAGCCGGCATCGCAGGCAGTGACGGCGTTGCGACGTTGAGTGCGAACTACTTGGTTGGGCAGGACACTGTCCCCCGGACGGGTATGTTTGCGCTGCGCAGTCAGGGTTGTACCTTGGCGATGCTCGCTGACATGACCGATTCAACGCAGTGGAGCGTGCTGGTTGCCTTCGGCGTTGAGGAAGGCTGCTATATGATCCTGGCTGGTCCCGCCGGAGACACCATTACCAATGCTGTGGCCACCAAGCAGGCAGCGGGCATCGACACCTATGCGGCCAAGATGATGTTTGGCGATTGGATTTGGTGGTATGATCAGGCTAATCAGCTGACCCGATTAGTATCGCCGCAGGCCTTTGTGCTGGGGCGGCTGGCTAATTTGTCGCCTGAGCAGTCATCGCTCAATAAGCCACTTTATGGGGTGGTGGGAAGTCAAAAATCGGGCCAGAGCCCATCGGGCATCAGCAATAGTTATGCAACGGCGGATCTGGCGGCTTTGCTATCCGCTGGGATTGACGTGATCGCCAATCCGCAACCGGGTGGTAATTTCTGGGGCGTGCGAGGCGGGCATAATAGTTCGTCGAATGTAGCGATTAACGGCGACAATTATACACGACTGACCAACTATATCGCGGCGACGCTGTCCGCTGGGATGGGCGCTTATGTTGGTCAGGTGATCAACGCGACATTATTTCAACAAGTACGCGGGACTTTGCTTGCGTTCTTGAATGCGATGCTCTCACAGGGACTTTTGGGCAGCACGAATGGGTCGTTGCCATTCGCTGTTGTTTGTGACCTGTCAAATAACCCGGCATCACGCACAGCTCTTGGTTATCTGCAAGCTGACGTGCAAGTTTTATACCAGGCGATTAATGAGAAATTCATTGTCAATGTGCAAGGTGGCCAGACGGTGCAGGTCAGTCAACAAACGCTGCCGCAAGGCACGGTATAAGGAGAGTTTGGCATGCCATATAATAGTTTTTCAGTTGGCAACGACTGTCAACTCGTGGTGATGGGGCCGTTTGGGCGGGTTGATTTAGCGTATGTCACGGGGTTTGAGGTCAATCAGGTCACACAGAGTGTGCGGGTTGATCGGCTGGATGGCATTCAGCTTGGTGCCGAGTTGCCGCGCGGCTGGCAAGGTGGATTTAGCCTCGACCGTGGGAGTTCGGCGGCTGATGATTTTATTGCTCAAATTGAGCAAGCCTATTTTGCCGGACAGGCTATTGCACCGGGCACGCTTTATCAATACGTAACAGAAACGGATGGATCGCTTTCGACCTATCAGTTTGATGGCGTGGTGTTCAAACTGAGTTCGGCAGGGGTTTATCGCGGCGATATGCCGGTTGCGCAGAAATTGGAGTTTTTCGCATCGACTAGGAAACGGCTATGACAGAGCGGATTATTGCCGATGCGATGGGCCGAATTTTGAAAGTCCGTGCGATTACGATGCTGGATCGGTTGCGATTATTCAAAGCGCTCGGCCCGGAATTATCGATGAATGATGCTTATTTAGGGGTTGCGAGTTTAGCCGCAGCCGTCACGGCGATCGATGATGTGCCGTTGCTGTTTCCAACAAGCGAGGCGGCTGTTGAACATGCTGTTGAGCGGATTGGCGAGGCGGGGTTGGATGCCGTGGCAGCACTGTTCAGCAGTGAGGACGAAGCGGCTGCACGGGTCGCGGCGGGAAACTAAGTCGGCACCCAGCGCTGATCGACTGTTTATATCTGGTCGGGCGCGGGGTGCCATTTGAGGTGGCGTTCGACTTGGATGATGTTGTTCGCACGGCGTTTGTGGTGTGTTTTGGCACCCTCGATGGGTTGCATTTCGATTGGCGCCGAATGATGTGGGAGCCCGAACCTTGAACTATCGTGATCGGCGCGGATCATGGGCAGCCAAGTGGGGGCGCCAAGGCTCGCGTTATCATCGGGCCATACGACCTCGCTTCACCGGCGTTGCGCCGGTGCGCAGCGGGCTGCGGAGGAGCGAAAGCGCCGAGCGGGTCGATCATTTCGTGCCGCTGCCTTATCGGTCGTTGAGCGTAGCGCATCGCTGGCCAACGCGGTCCATTGCTCGGTTGGGTCGCGCAGGACGTGCAACGCACGATGCACCGGTTGGCGTGGGATCCGGTGGGCAGTGGGAAAGTCCTCGTCGATCATCCGACCCACGTTTGCTGAGTCGATCATCCGGTGGATATCGATCAACTGATTTGCGTCGAGCATGGCCGTCTCGGGCGGCGGCGCCTCAGCGACATCGTGCGCAATTATCAAGGAGTGCGTTGGCTCAACGGCCGACATGGCGGCAGGCCGGGCAGATTTCGGCCTATGCGGCCCATGCGGGCATAGCGGTGCGCACCCCGGCTGGGGGCGAGCGTCGTCCGGTGGCGCCGATGCGTGGTCGTGACGCTGCGGTGGTGCGAGAGACGATTTTTTCATCGGGATCAACGACCTCCCATCATTTGGTTGCACTTGCCGCCGAGCAAGCCCGCTCCCTGTCGCGGGTTTGGGAGTTGGATGATCCGCAGGGCATGGCAGCGGAGTGGCAGCAGCATGATCCGCCCGCGAGATCGACCGATCAAGGTTTCAAAGCTGGTAGCGCTGTCGGCTGGTCACGATCGGGGCATGAGATGATGCGTTGGTTTGGGCAAACATTCGGAGACGAGGCGCGGCGACCGCCATCGGGCCCGACGCGATCGGATACAATGCTGTCGCCCATCTTTCCAGGGCGCAAACCAGGTTTCTGATCGACGCTAAAGTGAGGAGCGACAATGACCGCACAGCAAAGCGTACTGCTTGGCCCTGTCACGTTACGGGGCTTTGAGGTTCCCGAACAAATCGTGTTTGGTGGCGGACAGCGGATCGCCGTTCATGAGCTGATCGGCGGGGGACGGGTTATCGACACTCTTGGTGCGGCTGCCGAAGCGATTATGTTTGGGGGCATTTTTTCCGGGCCTGATGCGACGCTTCGGATACAGAGCTTGGATGCAGCGCGGGCGGCGGGGCTGACACTGCCGTTGAGTTGGGGGGATTTTTCCTATTCGGTGATTATTACGGAGTTATCGGCTTCCTATCAGAAATCATGGTGGGTTCCGTATCGTTTACGTCTTGCCGTGGTTGAAGATCCTGTTTCAGTCATTGCCTCAATAGCCGTTCAAGCAGGGCTTGATATTGTGAGTGCTGGCGGCTTTGCGCAAGCCGCTGGGGTGTCGTTGGCTAGCGCGAATATCAGCTCGCCTGCGAGTTTGACGGCGCCGCTTGAGGGATTGTCAGGTGCCATTGGGTTTGCGAGCAATCAGGTGAGCAGTGCGGCCACGACCTTGGCGGGGACCATGCTTGCGCCGGCAGGGATAGCCGCATTGTCTGAAGCCGCAGGCGCCTGCGCGGTGCAGGCCAATGCGCTGGCAGCGCAGGCGTATTTGCGGAGAGCCGCCGCCAACATTGCGGGCGCTGGCGCATGAGTGGATCAACGATCACAGCCAGTGGTGGCAATTTATTCGCTTTGGCAGCGCAATATTTGGGCGATGCGACTCAGTGGATTCGTTTGGCACAAATCAACGGTCTTGCCGATCCGTTTTTAGTCGGTCAGGTCAATTTGGTCTTACCACCAGTCGATCCGAATGCTGGTGGTGGCGTTCCCAATGTCTGAGCCTGTGACCGCACAAAGCATAGGTTTAACGGTCGCCATCAACGAGATGCCGGTTCCTGGAGCGATTTCGTTCGAAGTTTCGAACGAATCACCGTTCAGCGCAGCCCGATTTCGCCTACTCATGGCATTGAATGCGCCGGGTGTCGGAATTGAGTTTTACGCCGGATTAGCGGCGGCGACGATTACTGTAACCATGAGCATCGCCGCTGGGATGCTTGAGCGCAATTCGGTGTTTCAGGGTCAAATTGATGCTGTGATGTTGGACATTGGCTCGGGACTGACCATGTTGACGGGGCGGGATTTCGCCGCTCGCTTGATTGATGCCGAGATTAATGAAAGTTTTTCAAATCAGACATCCAGCGCTATTGCCAGCCAATTTGCGCAAGCTGCCGGGCTTTCGGCGCAGATTACACCGACGACGCAGCCTGTGGGACAGTATTACGAGCTGGCGCATAACGGTTCGGCGTTGGGTTTGCATTCACGCCACCCGACCCGATGGGATTTGCTGGTTGACCTTGCCGAGATTGAGGGATTTTTGGTCGGTGTTCAAGGCTCGACGCTGATATTTGGGCCGACCCCTGTGGTTGCACCGATGGTTCTCTCCTATGGGCAAGATTTAGTCGGGCTGACGGTGGATCGGGCACTAGGGCTGTTATCGCCCTCGGTGACAATTCGAAGCTGGAATCCACGTTTGCAGGGCGCGTTTAGTGCGACATCGGGTGGTGCAGGCGGTGTTGGCGTCACGCTGGTCAAACCAAATTTGACCCATGCTCAAGTGACAGCACGAGCGCAATTCGAACAAGCGCGCTTGGCGGCGCAGAGTGTGTTGTTGCGGGCCGAAATGCCCGGCGAATTCACGCTTGCGCCGTCTTCGTTCGTTCAAGTGCAGGGCACGGGCAGTTCAGTCGATGGCTTGTATCAGCTCCGCAGCATTGAACGGCGCATTCATGCGGTCGATGGATTTATTCAGCGTATTGAAGCGACGCAGGTTGTCTGATGGATGTTTTCTGGAACGCTGTGAAGGCCCGTGCCTCCGCACTCGATGGATTGGGTGGCCAAGCACGATTTGGTCTTGTTTCGAGTTTTGATCCGCAAGCTTTTGCCGCCCGTGTGCTGGTTCAACCTGAAAATATTCTAACGGGGTGGCTGCCGGTATTGGCGCCGTGGGTCGGTGCTGGCTGGGGGTTGGCCGCGCCATTATCGCCGGGTGATCAAGTCTTGATGCTTTGCCAAGAGGGTGATTCGCAGCAAGGTGTGATTGTCGGCGCGGTGTGGTCCGCTGCAACGCAGACGCCCGGGGCGCCCGTGGGCGAATGCTGGCTCGTTCATGCCAGCGGATCATTTGTGAAATTGCAAAATGACGGGACGATCGCCTTGAAAGCGCCGACGGTTTCGATCGAGGGTAACTTACTCGTTAGTGGTGAAATTTCAGATTTAGCCAGCCAGCATGGTTCATTAGATCGGCTTCGTCAGGCTTATGACGGACATGTCCATGCTGATCCACAAGGCGGATCGACGGGTCCGGTATCGGAGAGCGTGTGATGGCTGATTTGGCGTTGACCTATGGTGGCGATTTAGCGTTTGGTGTTGGGGGTGACTTAGCGCTTGCCTCGGGCACGGCCTTGACGGAGCAGCGTGTGCTGCGGCGGTTACTGACCAATCCTGGCGACTATATTTGGCAATTGACGTATGGCGGCGGATTGGGCGCTTTTGTAGGTGTGGCGGGGATGGCCAATCGTATAGCCGCAAACACGCGAGCGCAATTGCAGCTTGAAGCCCGCGTTGCACAATCACCAGCGCCGGTTATCAAATCGACTGACAATCCAACCAGCGGGGTTTCATTGTCGATTCTGTATACCGATGAAGCGAGCGGAGCGAGCCGCGTTCTGAGTTTGCCTGTTTGATGGCGTGACCGAATGGAGTTTTTATGCAGCTTTCCTTGCAAAGTTTCTCCGCCATGGTGGGGACGATGGCCGCGTCAATCCAAGGTGCCGTTAGTCAATTCATTGATCTTTCGGTTGGATCCGTGTTGCGAGCGTTGCTAGAGGCGAATGCGGCCATTGCCTCTTGGATGCAATGGCTCATTGTGCAGGTGCTACAGGCGACGAGGCTGGCGACCAGCGTTGGTGCCGATTGCGACAGTTTTGGAGCTGATTTCGGCTTTACGCGGTTGCCCGCAGCACCTGCCAGTGGCATCGTGACATTCGCCCGATTTGCGCCTGTTCTTAATGCATTTGTCCCCGTGGGAACCATCGTTATTACAGTTGACGGATCACAAAGTTTCGCCGTGGCCGCAGCGCCGACCAATCCAGCTTTCAATGCAATATTAAATGGCTATACGTTAGCGGTACCGGTTGCCAGCATTGATCTTCCGGTGACCGCCTTGGAACCCGGATCGGCTGGGAATATCGTGGCGCAGAGTATTGGGTTGATCGGCACGGCGGTTCCCGGGATCGACACAGCGACTAATAATACCGCCTTTTCGGGCGGTGTTGATGCAGAGAGCGACGCCGCATTTCGAGCGCGGTTCGGAAATTATTTGGCGAGCCTCTCCCGTGCCACGTTGGGCGCGGTTCAAGAGACGATTGCCGGGGTGCAGCAAGGTCTATCCGCCACGGTTGCGGAGAATGTTGATCCGACCGGTGCGAGCAGTGTCGGCGAATTTGTGGTGACTGTTGATGATGGTAGCGGTGCGCCGCCGACGAGCCTATTGAGCACAGTGCAATTAGCGGTGGATGCGGTGCGACCGGTGGGGACGCGCTTTTCAGTGCAACCGCCACAGGTGACGCATGCCTCCGTGACGATGAGTTTAACCCTTGCAGCAAATGCTGTTCAGCAGAATGTAGTTGGGGCGGTGCAGGCGGCGATTGGCGGGTATATTGATAGTCTGCCCGTGGGCGCTGCGCTCGCCTACACGCGGCTGGCTCAAATTGCGTATGATGCGTCATCCCAAGTGGTCAACGTCACCGGGGTGCAATTGAATGGTGGCAATAGTGATCTGATACCCGGATCATTTGGCGCCGTGCGTGCTGCCAACTTGAGCATCAGCGCATTATGAGCGGGTTTCAGCCAGTGGGACCATCTGGGCCGCCTGTGCCGTTGAGTGCGGGTTGGATCAGTGCGCGATTGCAGGCCTTGCTGCCGACGGGGTGGTTTAATGATGATACGCCGGTGCTGGACGCACTCACGCTCGGTATGGGTGCGCTATGGGCCGCGCTGATCGAATTAATCGATACGGTTCGCGCGCAAACCCGGATCGCAACGGCCTCCGGGGTTTTTTTGGATTTGGCGGCGTTAGATTACTGCGGCACGGCTGTGAGCCGACGGGCTGGCGAGAGTGATCCGGCGTTTAGTGCGCGACTACGGGCAACGGTGTTAGCGCCGCGCGCGACGCGGGCGGCTCTAGCACAGGCGATTGAGCGCGTGACCGGACGATCGCCGCAGATTTTCGAACCATTTAATCCCACTGATTGCGGCGGTTATTCGACGAACACGCTGGGCTATGGGGTGTGTGGCGGCTATGGCTCATTAGCGCTGCCCTACCAGCTCTTTGTGACAGCCTATCGTCCGGACGCGGTGCCGGCCAGCCATGCCGGTGGCTATAACCAGGGCCCCGGTGGCTATAATGCAGGGCCGATGGCCTGGGTTGATCCTCGCGATAATCCTGGGCTCCTGACGGATAGTGAAATTTATGCAGCAATCGCCGATGCGCTTCCGGTCAATGCGGTAGCGTGGACGCGCCTTGAAGACTGAACCAAAGAGGGGCATCAATTTATGGATCGGATGATTGTCTATCCCGGGGCTATCCCGCTGGATACGGATATTTTGCAGCTTAATCGTAACGTCATGGTTGGGATCGCTGCGCTGAGTGAGGCCGTTCTCGGATCTTCAACGATTGTTGATGGCCTCGCCTGCTCACCAACCGTCCCAGCGTCTCTGACGGTGACGATTGGGCCTGGTTCGATCACGGCGGTGGCGCCGGTTGATGTGACGGCGTATGGAAGCCTTGCAGCAGATATTGCAGAACAGATCGTTAAAACCGGGATCAATCTTGATCCGCTCAGCTTTACTTTATCAGCGCCGGTTAGCTCCGGACAGTCGATCTGTTATCTGATTGAAGCGGCATTTTCTGAAGCTGATTCTGACCCGGTGGTGCTACCTTATGTGAATGCGGCCAACCCGGCCTTGCCCTACACCGGACCGAATAACTCAGGCGGTGCGCAAAATACGCAGCGGCTCCAGCGGGTGCAGCTTCAATTGAAGCCAGGGGCTGCAGCGCCGGCTGGCACACAGACCGCGCCACCCGTTGATAATGGCTGGGTCGGTTTGTATGTCATTACGGTTAACTACGGTCAGACCGCAATCATTTCATCAGACATCACCACGCTGCCCCAAGCACCCTTTCTGCCTTTCAAATTACCGGCTTTGCGGCCCGGTTTTGCGCAGATGAGTGTGTTTGAAAGCTCTGGTGCTTTCATTGTTCCGAATGGCGTTAACAGCGTGAAAGTGACTGTGATTGGCGGTGGCGGGGGTGGTGGATATCACGCGACATTGCCGGGTGCGGGTGGCGGGGCGGGTGGTGTGGCCGTCAGTATTATCGGCGGTCTTGCAGCGGGGCAAAGCATTCCGGTGACTGTGGGGCTTGGCGGTGTGCCCAGCGTATCGCCGGGCACGGGTGGTGCGGGCGGCACGTCCGGGTTTGGGTCATTTATCTCCGCCAGTGGAGGCGCTGGCGGCGAGGGTGGCACGGCCTCATTGTTTGCGACCGCTGGGGGGCCGGGCGGCATTGGCCTTGGGGGTCAGATCAATCAAGCCGGTGCAATGGGCTCAGACGGCATCGCGGTGGCGAGCCGTGGTGGTGATGGTGGCGGGGCGGGGCATGGTCGTGGTGCCAGTGGTCCGTTGGCTGGGTTTGCAGCGAGCGGATTTGGCGGCGGCGGTGGTGGTGGCGGTGCGTCCCCTGGCGCCAATCCGGCTGGCAGCCCAGGGGGCGCGGGTGCGCCGGGACTGGTGATTGTTGAATACTGAGCCGATTGCGCTGGACCGACACAGATCGATCATTCAGAGAGGACATTCATGAGCGGGATATTGGCGGCGGCAACGCGAGTCTGGCAGGTATCATCGGCCCGGCTGATCGAGATTGAGGGCTTTATTCCAACGCCGCGCGGGTTGCTTTTATTGCCGCCGCAACCTCTGATGTGGCCGGAGAAAGATCCGGGCGATACTCTCGACTACGCTTTTGAAATTGCACCGGCGTTGACGGGAAATCCGGGCGATTCGATTGCGTCTCTTGGTGTTTCGATCAACCCGAGCAATCCGGGTGATTTGGCGTTGGTTTCAGCGTCAGCAGATGGAACCAGGGCTGTTCTCTGGCTTACAGCGGGACAGCCCAATACGACCTATACCGTTACGATCAATATCGCAACGGCCTGTGGCCGGGTTTTGGCGCGCAGCATTGCGTTGCCCGTGATTCCCTTGGCTTCGGTGCCCGCGCCGTTGAACGCGCTCACGACACCCAACGGGGCGCCGATTACGGCCCCTTCGGGCCTTCCACTAACGACGTCCTGAGAGGTTGGCATGCCGACAATTGGACAATTATCGCCGGCAAGTTCAGTATCGGATAGTGATGAGCTGCCAATTTATCAAAATGGCCAAACGCTAGCGGCTACCCGCGCGCAAATTCTGGCGGGCATTCAGACGGCGTTGACCTTGCCTGCGGGAACGGTATTGGGCGGCATCGGCCCGGGTGTTACTGCGCCGGTGCCGATTACCATCGGGTCCAATTTAACGCTGGCGGGCACCACGTTATCGGCCAACGCGACCCCATTCGAGATTGCGGCTTTGCCACTGGGATCAACACCCACGCCCACGGATATTGTTGGCGCGGCCCAATCGGGAGGCAATGTTGGGATTCCCTATAGCGCGTTGATGCAAGCTGTTGGTTCGGTGACTGGCGTTCCCGCCGGTGGCATGCTCGCAACAGCGTCCGGCGCTTCGACGGCGCGAAGCGTGGCGGCTCTCGCCGCGAACGCCGTTTCGATCGAGGATTTCGGTGCGCTCGGCGATGGTATAACGAACGACGCGGCGGCCCTGATTGCCGCTTTGGCGACGGGTAACCCCGTCCGGTTTGGACCAAAAACCTATCGCATTGACGGGGAGTGCGATCTAAACGGTGCGAACGCGACACTCATCGGCGTGGCGGGTGCGACCATCGTGTCGCGCGGCATGCAGGATATTGTCGGGTCATCAGCGACGCCGGCCTGGATCAGCGTCTCTGCCACTCGGTTCTGGGCTGATGGCATTATTTTCGATGCCAACCAGACAATCACAACCGATAGTTTTGCCGTGGCTGTGCAGTCAACATGCGTCGCGGCTAATATAACGCGCTGTTGGTTTCGCAATGCGCAGGGACCAAACCATGGTTGGGGCCTTGCGATCTTGCCGAGCGATCCGACACTAACTAATCATCACATCCACGATTGCGAATTCTCGAACAACGCAGTGGATGGTTGTTGGGTCGCGGCGACCGATGCGGTGGAGATTTCGTCCTGCAGGGGGCATGACAATGGCCGTAATGGTATTTACGTTGATAGCCAGGATCCTACGTTTACGCTGAAGATCAGGGACGTCGTGATCGTTAACAACACGTGTTGGAACAATCAAACGGGTATCGTGCTTGGTAATTTCAATCAAACAAATACGGTGCCCGGCGTATACGGCAATGGCAATCCCGATGTGTTGTCAGCCCTGGTCGCTCATAATAATCTGTATCAAAATACATCCTATGGGCTTTCGGTATCAGGGCGGAATATTCTTGTCACCGGAAATATTCTTTCAAATAATGGGCCGGCTGGTGGTGGGATGCTGGCCAATACGGGCTATTGTCGGATTGTCGGCAATATGATTGTCGGAGCCGGATCATTTGGTATTGATGCTGGCGGCTCGATTTTCGTTGAATTGGCTGGAAATTATATTAATGGGGCCGAATTTGGGTTGGGAATCGGTGGAAGCCAAAATTGTACGGTCAGGGGGAATTTTATTCAGGATTGTGCCGCCGCGATTATTGCACTCAATGTAGAATCCGACGGGCGGGGCGATAATTTTGGAATTGCCTGCAATAATCTATCCTTGATCGGGAATTGGATTTATTATGGCGCGGGCGGGCAGGGGATCGTGTTGCGCGATGCGCCGCAAGCGGTTTTCGTGGCGGACAATGTTGTGGTGGCGAGCGGTGGTGGTGATCCACTCAATAGTTTGATCCCTTATACGGATGGGCTGATTTTGAGCGGCAACATGCTCAACTATACGCCGTCTTGGCCGATCAACCCCGATGCCTCGAGCGGGACCAATACGCTTGTCGTTCCCGACTTAGTCGATCAAGTCAGTGTATCGCAGAGTGTGACACCGATCCAGAGCATGGTTACGGCGTGGGCAAGCCGTTCGGCGGGACAAATTACCTATATCAAGGTGATCAATGGCGGTTCGGGTTATAGTTCGGCGACGGTATCAATTCTTGGTGCGGGAACGGGGGCGACGGCTAGTGCCTTTATCGCCAATGGCGTCATCATCGGTGTGACGATCACGAATAATGGAAGTGGCTACGGTCCTGGCACGGTTGCGAGTATTGTTGGGAACGGCAGCGGCGCGGTGTTGGCAGCACAAGTTGGTTTGCCGGTTTTGCAGGGCAGGTCACTCGCCATCCAGGGTAGCGTTCCGCTGACATTTGAAGCGGCGGGCAGCGCACCGGCACAACAGAATTGGACTGGTGCGCCGATCACGGTCCCGGCCAATAGTGTCATTGATTGGCTGGGCGTTGGCGGTGGCTGGCAGGCGACGCGGTTTACCCAGTCTGATTACGTTGCGCCGAATGGCGATGGCAGCGTCGTGTTTCAAAGCCAGATTGGCGATCTTGCGTTGCATCCGCGCCTCGGGGGTGCTGTCCGACTCATTTCGGATACAGAACCGGTTGGCTGCGTCAGCCTCATCGGGCGCGGGTCACCGGAGGCGGTGATTGCGGCACCCGCTGGTTCAAGCTTTCGCAACCTCGATGGTGGTGTTGGGTCAACGTTCTGGATCAAACAGAGCGGCACGGCCAATATTGGATGGGCGGCAATCGGTTAAGGAGAGGCGTATGACGACGATACCGCAGCTACCAACGGTAACCGCTGTTGGGCCGAGTGATCTATTGCCACTCTCGCAAAATGGTGTGTTATTTTCGGCGTCCGTGTCGCAGGTAACGGCGGGTCTGCAACAGAGTATAGTGCTGCCAACGGGGGATGTGCTGGGTCGGTCCAGTGCCGGGGCTGGCGCGCCGGAGCCATTGGCGCTTGGCGCCGGCCTTGTGATGAGCGGCACGAGTTTGGCCGCCAATGGTCTTGATCATCTCTCGTTCGCGCTGCAGCCGACATTGGCAGCCGGTGATGAGTTGATTGTCAACGCGGTGGGCCAGCCAAGTCGGGTTCCAGCTTCCGCGATCATTGGTTTATTCACGCCGGGTTCGGGAATTGCGCTGGACTCCGCCGGCACAATCAGCGTTATCCCTTCCACAATTGCCGGTCCGGCGGGCCCGGCCGGGCCAGTGGGTCCCGCCGGTCCTGCGGGCCCGGCTGGCCCCATGGGGCCGCAAGGGGCTGGGCTTGCAGCGCCAGGAGCGGCCAATGCCGCAAGCATGATTGGTGAGAGCGATTATGTGGCGATTTGGCAAAACGGTGCGAATAGTTGGATCACGTATAAACAATTGATCGCAGGCCAAACAATCGAGCAGCTTCCCTCGGCGGGCCCGGCAGGTGATACCGATTTGATGTTGGTGGCCCAGGGCGGAAGCGCGCTGGCGAGCCAAAGTTTTTCTGCCATTTGGGCGTATATCGCGGCTAAATTACCGATGATTTTGACACAAATTGTCGAAATCACCGGCGATACCGTTTTGGATTCAACCACCCATAATCGCCGTTTGTTGGTGGTGAGCAATCCTGTCACGTTAACAGCCAATTTCGCCAATATGGGAAGCGGATTTTCATGTCGGATCATTAACCTGTCGGCTGGCGCCATTACGATGGGCACGGGTATCGTTGCGGGTAATGGAGCGACGATTTTGCCGCCTGGCGGGTCCACGGTTTTGGACGGAATTACCTATTCCGGCGGGTCATTGGTTTGGTGGGATGGTGCCGTATCAATGGCACCGATCTTGACGGTGGCTCCGATCACGGCACAGCTTGCGGGGGTTGGCTTCACGGTCACCGGGGGCGTGTTCAATGATGCGCCAATAGCGCTCGATTATTCTACAGATGGCATCAATTGGGTGGCTGCATCGACACCGACTATTGGCGTTCATAGTTATAGTTTCACGATTCCTGGTTTGGCGGCGGGCGCCTATCGGATATCGGTGCGCGATCATGCGGACCAGGGCGTGGTTGGCGTCAGTGCGTCATTCGTTGTGACGGTGCCAAGCGTGACGCTGGGTGCGTTACCGGGCACTGCTCTGGTGGGCACGGCGCTTAACGTGACTGGCACGGTCTTTCCGGCGGGTAACGGCGTTTCCGTTGGTCTCTCAAGCAGTGCGACCGCGCCGCCCGCGAGCTTGGTTCCCGCGACGGTTACGGCGGGGAATTGGGCAGCCGCGATTACCCCCAGTGCGCCCGGCACCTTCTATGTGTGGGCACAACAGACGGCTGATGCAACCGCTCAGGCCGTCTCAACCGCGATTACAGTGACCAGTAACGCGGCGGTATCTTACACGATCAACCAGCCAAGTTCTTTGGCGTACACAATCGGATCTGGCCCGATCGCGCTGAATGGCAGTGTTTCGCCCGCGCAGGTGATTGGCACGCAGGTGGCATTATCGACCAGCGGTACCACGCCACCGACGAGCGGATGGTCGGCGGCAACGATCATCGATAATAATGCGGTATGGGCCGTCTATCTTCCGGGACCAACGGTTGCTGGATCTTATTATATTTGGGTTGAGACCACGACAGGTGGCGCACCAGCAGTCTCAAGCTTTACCATCGCGGCGAGCTAATCATGGGGCTTATTCTCGCAGCGCGCGGTGCGCCACTTGCGGTGAGCGGGGTGATGCCGTCACCATTATTTGTCGGACCCGTAGCGAGCGCCCCTGGCAGCGGATTCTATTCCGGGCCGACGCCGGCGGCTGTCGCGGGGCTTACCGGTTGGTGGGATGCCGGTGCTTTGGGGTCGATGCAGGACCCTGTTGGTAATACGATCAGTGCTTGGAATAATGTTGTCGCGGCGCTGACCAATAAAGTTCAGGGTGGTCTGCCGTTGACGCCGTATTCGATCAGCACCGACACGAAGCCGAATGCGACCCTGGCGGTGCCGCGGGTCAATGGGTTTTTGGGCGCTGTGGGTAGTCCTGATCCGGCGGTGGCACTCTACGGCCCGACGCTTGATCCTGATTGGGGCTTGGTGTTGCCCACCATCGATCTGGGGAGCGGCGTCGGCTGGACGCTCTACTTGGTGTGGACCCGACCAAATTGGCGCCAAGGAACGATTGCGGTGAATGACGCCCCGATCCCGCTGCTGCACGCGAGCGCTTCAGGGGTTACAATTCTGCAGGCGGGAGGACCGGATGGTCGTGGTTTAACCTTATTTGCCGGTAGTCAATCAGCGCTCCCGATCACGGCCACCCTGACGCGCCGTCATTCACACGCGATTATCATCCGTCATACGCCGGGCACAGGGGTTGATATTTATATCGATGACGTTCTCGCCGTCAGCGGTGCCATCAATCCGTTGCCCGCATCATCACTCGGCCCATTACTATTCCTGCATGATGGAACTGTGCAAGGTTCGGCGCAATGCTGGTTTCACGAGGCGGCGACCTGGGCGCGTGCATTGGATCAGGCCGATATGAACACACTGCTTGGTTGCGAGGCGCGCTGGGTGTTAGGGTCTCGGCGCGGGGTAAATTTACTGGTCATGGGCCAATCCAACGCGGAGTGGTTTACCTTTGCGGGCGGTGCCTTGGCGTTAGCGCAGGGCATTTGTTGGTATCTAGGCGCTGCTTCATATGGGGCGACCTATTTGCAGTCCGGCAATAACGTTAATCCCTCCCGGTATTCGATGATTGCTGGTCATCCGATTTCGAATTCATCGCCCCCCTTGTTCCCCCCAGGATCGGGTAGCGGCACATTTCTGACCAATCCAGGGGATGGATCAGACCCATCAGCTTGGGCTTTAGGACCTGACGGAATTGCATTGGAGGATTATCTAACCGGTGCTCAGGCATTGGTGCCACCAGCCGATATTGGCGATATCGAGTTCCTGCTCTGGCCGTGGTCAGAGCAGGATAGTACGATGCCATATTCGAATAAGGCTTTGTATGTCGGCAGCGTGCTGCGACTTGCAGCACTAACGCGTGCTATGCTGGGCCGGTCAGCTTCGGCGTTGCCCCTGCTGATGTGGAGCGCGATCCCGTATGAGACCGATATTGGTGTACAAATGGTGCGCGAAGCTGTGGCCGACATATCGGCGGTGAGCGCGAATGCGGTGGCGGTGTTTGCGGCGCAGACGGCGGATTCCAACCCGCTGAACGCTAGCTGGAATCCACTAACGGGTGTGTTTTCCGGGGGTGATCCGGAGCATCGTGATTTGCCCGATTTGCTGCGCTATGGACGGCTTGGCGCGCATGCGGCTGGCCGGGCTGCCATTGCAATGGGCTTGTCCGATACAATCCCCGCGACGGCATTGCCCAGCGCGGGGTTGCCAGCATCCAATGGCCCGCGCATTACCCATGCCTACCAATCCGCGCCAACATTAGTTGTTGTGACGATTGCTCATGATGCAGGGAGCGATTTGCTCCTGCCGCTGCGGGCCGATACAGGTGTTGGTTTCGCGGTGATGGATGGCGGGTCGCCGGCTGCACCGGGCCCGATTATTGAGGCAGTGGCGGCAAGCCGCATTGATGCCACGCATTTGGCGGTCACGCTGGCATCAGCACCAACCAATACCCCAGCCAATTGTTTGTTATACTATTCGTATGGGAGCACCCAAATGGGCCGAGGCAATGCTGTCACCGATAATTTGGCACAGCTCACACCGCCCGTGGGGTGGGATATTGCGTCTGATCTGGCTGCTGAATTTCTGCCGAATATGCCGCTGCAGGCCACTTCCTATGGCGTGCCCTTATCGGCCAGTGTAGCGTGAGTCCGTCGCCCAGCGATGTGATTGCGATGCTGCGCGAGGGAATTGGTGATTTGCGTGGGGATTTGACATCGTTGCAGGCAGAAATTGCAGAAGCCCGACGCGATATTGCAGCGATTGAGGCGCGGCATGTGGGGTTAGAGACATGGCGCAATCGCTTTGAGCTGCAGGTTGCTTCGGCGCAGGATCGCTTTGTGATGAAATCGGATGAACTCGTGGGTGAATTGGCACGGGTGCATGCTGAATTGGCGCAGTTTCGCGGCGAGCGTTCGGGCAGCCATCGGATGACGGTGATGCTGATTGGTCTGTTATCCGCCGCTATCGGCAGTATTGCGACGCATGTTTTGAACCATTTGTGAGGGCGCCATGGGCGATTTTGCGGCGTGCGTCGATTTTACCTTGGGGATGGAGGGCGGCTATGGCGCTGATCCTGACGATCCAGGCAATTGGACGGGCGGGGTGGTCGGTCAAGGGCTCTTACGGGGGACCAATTTTGGCATTAGTGCGGCGTCATACCCAACGCTCGATATTGCGCATTTAACCCGCGAGGCGGCGGAAGCGATTTACCAGCGTGATTACTGGTCAAAAATCAATGGCAATCAACTCGCCGGCCCTATGGCACCTGTGGTGTTTGATGCATCGGTCAATAATGGGTTGCGCCGGGCGATCATGTGGTTGCAGCAGGCTGTTGATGTGGCGGCGGATGGGGTGATTGGCCCGGAGACACTCGCGGCGATGGGAAATGCGGACCCAAAGACGGCGGCGACAACGATGTTGACCCTGCGGCTTGAGTTCATGGTGGCGCTGGCCGATTGGCCGCGCTTTGCCGGCGGTTGGGGGCGGCGCTTGGTCGCTCTGGCTTTTTTTGCAGCGGGGCAATGATGCGCGCGGTCTTGCGAGGGTTATTGACCGATGCGCAAGGGCGCATCGATGAAATGGCCTTACTGACCATTTTGGGTTTGCTGAGCTTCATCGGCCTAGAGATTTTTGCCGTGGTGGTGCGCCACCAACATTTTGACGCGGAAGGTTATGGCATGGGTCTCGGCTCAGCCATCGGGGCCGCGACGCTCGGTATGGGCCTTAAATCAAAATTCGGAGATTGAAATGCCAGCTTTCCTCGCACCCATGGCCACGCGGCTGGTTTTGGTACTCCTCGCCTTGGCAGCCGTATTGGGCGTTGTTGTTTACATTTGGTATTTGCGTGATGCGGCTGCTTCTGCGCGGCACGCCGTGCTCCAATCCCGAGGCACCATCGCGCAGCTTGTCGCTGATAATCAGGCTGATCTTGCAGCCCTCGCGCAAATCCGTGCCCAGAACGCGCTTTGGCAAGCAAGCTTAGCAGCGTCTCAGTCGCGTGATGCGATTGATCGGCAGGCGGCGGATGCGATGCGCCGGAAAATCAACGCGGCACAGCCGAGCGCGAACGGGCCAGTCGCCCCGGTGTTAATCTCGACATTACGCGCCATCGCCCGCGCACAGGGCCAGAAGGTGGTGCCATGAGCGGGTCGTGGGTGAGGCGCTTGCTCGGTCTCTTGGTGCTGCTGGGCCTGGTGATGCTGTTGGGGGGCTGTGCTGCGAAGCCGCAAATAGTAACCAAGGTGCAGCTTGTGCGGCCTGATGTGCCCGTTTCGTTATTGAATTGTGCCCCCGCACCCTCGGTGCCAACAATTGTTAATCAGGCCAGCGTCGCCCAATATATTGTTGCTCTTTGGCAAGATGATCTGCAATGCCATGCGCATCTAGACGCCGTGCGGCAGGTGTTAGCGCGTAAGCCGTTCTGACAATTGCGAATCGGCGCTGGCTGGCGTGCGGGTGCGCGAGAGAAAATCAATCGCGCGTGAGAAAAGTTTTGCGTGAACGGTTTGCCTCGCGCAGCGGATCGTTCGGCTGACCGTGCAAGGCTGAACCGCGACCGGAGAGCGATGGGTTGGTCATGAAATAATGGTGCGCCGAGATGGGTTCGGTGCCGGGTCGTATTTTGTGCCAATGGCCATCTTTGTCGAGTTCCCACGAATTGACGTTATCGCGCAAATTGATTGCCATGATCTGATCGAGGACTTGTGCGTGCACCGTCGGATTATGGATCGGCACGAAACTTTCGATCCGCCAATCAAGATTGCGGGCCATCCAGTCAGCGCTCGAGATGAACACTTTGTTTTGGCGGTGCGGCATCGGAGCGCCGTTGGCGAAAACCGCGATCCGGGCATGTTCCAGAAAGCGGCCAATCAGCGATTTCACCTTGATGGTTTCCGAGAGTCCGGGCACGCCGGGGCGCAGGCAGCAAATGCCGCGCACAACGCAATGGATGGGCACGCCGGCGGCGGAGGCGGCGTAGAGATGATCGATCATCCGTTCATCAACCAATGAATTCATTTTCAGCCAAATGCCGGATGGCGCACCGCGCTCGGCGGCGGCAATTTCTGCATCGATCAGCGCGCCGATGGTGCGCCGGGTGGTGAGCGGGCTGAAGACGAGCTGCTCCATCCGTTCCGGCCGGGCATAGCCGGTCATATAGTTGAATAGCCGCGCGGAATCGCGGGTTAGTTCCGGATCGGTGGTAAAAAACGAAAGGTCCGTGTAAATGCGCGCGGTAATCGGATGGTAGTTGCCAGTGCCGAAATGCGCGTAAGAGCGCATGATGGTTCCCTCCCGCCGCACCACCAAAGATAATTTCGCATGGGTTTTGAGCCCGATAAAACCATAAACAACCTGCACCCCTGCCGCTTCAAGCGCGCGGGCGAGGCGGATATTGGCTTCTTCATCGAACCGGGCACGTAATTCGACCATCGCGGTGACTGACTTGCCGGCTTCAGCGGCTTCGATCAGGGCGCCGACAATCGGGGAATCGCGGCTGGTGCGATAGAGTGTTTGCTTGATCGCAACGACATGGGGGTCCGACGCGGCTTGCCGGAGAAACTGCACCACGACATCGAAGCTTTCGAACGGATGATGGACGATAATGTCCTTGTTGCGAATGGCTGCGAAGCAATCACCACCGAAATCACGGATGCGTTCAGGAAAGCGCGGCGTGTAGGATTTGAACAAGAGATCGGGCCGGTCCTTGATGATAATCTCTTTGAGATCGACGAGGCCGAGCAGCCCCGGCTCGATGATAACTTGGTCCTCCGGCGCTTCGACTTCCTCGATCACCAAGGCGCGCAAATCATCGGGCATATCGGCGGCGAGCGTGAGCTGGATCGCCACGCCGCGCCGACGGCGTTTCAGGGCCGATTGATAGGATTGCACAAGATCTTCAGCTTCTTCCTCGAACTCGACATCAGTATCGCGGATCACCCGGAACAAGCCGGAGCCCGAGAGACGAAAACCGGGAAATAGATGGCCCAAAAACAGCAAAACCAAATTTTCCAGCGGGATGAACCGAACCACTGGCGCGGCGCTGGCCTGATCCCCCGCCGTTGCATGATCATGGTTCGGTAGGCGGATGAAGCGGCTGGTTTGCGCGGGCAGCGGGATGAGGCCACGCATCGCGCCGCCATCCTCTTCGCGGATGAGTTTGAGCGCGAGCACCAGGCCCATATTGGGCACAAAGGGAAATGGATGTGCCGGGTCCACGGCGAGTGGCGTGAGCACCGGGAAGACTTGTTCCATAAAATATTGATCGAGAAAGCGCCGGTCTTCGGGTGTCAGGGCAGCAGCGGTCGCGATATGGATGCCGGTGGCGCTGAGGGCATTGCGCAGATCGCTCAGCACGGTTTGCTGGGCTTGGAGCAGATCGCGGGTGCGGGCATTGACGGCGGCGAGTTGCTGGTTCGGTGTCAGATTATCGCTGGAGCGGAGCAAAATGCCCGCGCGCACCTGACCGATCAGCCCCGCGATGCGCACCGAATAAAATTCATCGAGATTGGATGCGCTAATCGATACAAAGCGCAGTCTTTCGAGCAGCGGATAGCGTTGCTCCTCGGCGGCGGCGAGCACGCGGGCGTTGAAATCGAGCCAAGAGAGTTCGCGGTTGATGAAGCGCCGCGGGTCTTCACGGATCGAGGCTGGGACGGTGCTGGCGCTGATCGGGTGGTCCATAGCTCAAATCCTTGCGGGCTAGATGCGCTCTTATAGCGTAAGAAGTGGCGGGGTGTCGTGAAAATTCGGCGAATCGGGCGGGGTCGCACCCTGAGGGGCCGCGGTTGGCACCGGCGGCTCAAGCAGATCGCTCAGGACATGTTCGGCAAGCCGACGCGAGGGGGCGACGCCACGGGCGAGTGAGGCGCGGTCAAGCCGGGTCACCGCTTCGCGCAGCAGGCCCGGTTGGCGGGGCAGGCGGGTAAGCAGATAGTGGCGCAGCGTCTCGCTCAGGCGTAGTTGCCGATGGGCGGCCAGCCGGTCGAGCAGATCTTCGATGAGCCGATCATCCGCTTGGGTGATTTCAATCGTCAGGCTTGCGCGCAACCGGCTGGCGAGGTCTGCCGGGTCAATCTGCAAGCGCGCGGGCGGGATGCGCGCGGTGAGCAGCACCGAGCGCTGCGCCGCATGGGCGATATTCAGGCTGGCGAGCAACGCGATGGGGTTAATAGCGGTGTCGATATCCTCAATCACCAGCGGTGTCGCGTTGTCATCAGCGTCAATCGGCGTGCGCAGGCGCGCGGCGTGCAGCGTCCGGGCGCCCGATGTTTGCGCCCAAAGCGACGCAAGATGCGATTTGCCACAACCGCTTTCGCCCCACAGGAGCAGCCGCTGATTAATCCATGCCGTTTCGTGGGCTAAGGCAATGCGGGCTTGGGCGTTCGAGGGGGCGGGAACGAAGTCGTCGGGCGAAAATCCAACCGGCTCATCGAGCGGCAGGGCGAGTTGACGGGCCTCGGCGAATGGGGCGCTCGCGGTCATTCACGCAGCTTGGGCGGGTCGAGATAGAGCGGGCTTTGCAAATACAGCTTCAGCCAAAACCGCGTCAGCACACCGAGTGTCGCGGTCACCGGCACGGCGAGCATCACGCCTAGAAAGCCGAAGGTTTCCGCGCCGGCGAAGAGCGCAAAAATCACCCATGCCGCGCCAAGCCCCAGCCGATCACCCAGAAAACGCGGGGCGACCACATAATCATTCAGCAACTGCCCGATGACAAAAATCCCGGCGACAATCAGCACCGGATCGATCCCGTTAAACTGGCCCAGCGCCAGCACCACCGATGATACGGCGCCAACAATCGTGCCGACATAAGGAATGAAAGACAATAATCCTGCGGTGAGACCGATAACAAGGCCCAAATTAAGCCCCGCGCTGGTCAATGCGATGGCATAGAAGGTGGCGAGAAACAGGCAGCATATCGCTTGGCCGCGTAGCCACGCATTGAGAATCCGGCTGATCTCTTGGGCGAGGCCACGGATGGTGGCCTCCTGGGAGCGCGGCAGCCAAGAATCGATGCGCGCAATCACGGTGGGCCAATCGCGCAGCAAGTAGAAGGCCACAATGGGCGTGATGATCAGCAGCGTCAAAATATTGAACAAGGCAAAGCCGGTGCCCAGCACATGGGTCAGCGCCGTGCCGATGAACCCCACGATGGTACCCGCTTCGGTGCCGACCAATTGCTTGAGCTTGTCGGACACGAAGCTGGCGCCGAGATGCGACTGGATCGTGCTGAGTTGATGGGTCGCGAAATTTTGCAAGCGGGCGATCATCGTCGGCAACTGGTCGGCGAGCAGATGGATCTGCGCTGCGGCGAGCGGATAGAGCAGAAAGCTGCTCAAAAACAAAAACGCAATCAGGCTGAGCAAGGCAATCGAGGCACCCAGCGAGCGCGGCATGCCGAGGCGGTGCAGGGCTGACACCGCCGGGTCGAGGAAATAAGCAATCCCTGCCGCTGAAACGAAGGGCAGCAAAATGCCTGAAAACAGCCGCAGAAAAATCCAAACCACCAGAACCCCGCCAAGGATCGCGAGCAGGCGTGGCCAGCGGATTGATTTCAGTAATCCGCCATCGGCGTTGCTCGAAGCGGGGGGGCAATCACTCATGCGGAGAAATTCCTCGTGTGTCGGGTGGTTGCACCCCGCACTGGCCTGTGGTGATAGACGACGCGTGACAGTCCGCCTCGCGATGGGCAGGCTGCTTCAAGCAACCGGGCTTGGGGCCTCGCGCTTGCAGCAGCATAAAATCGGGAGTGGAAACTGGTCATGATCGAATGGACATAGCGCATCGGAGACAGGGATGACCAGCAGCAACGGCGGCAATGGCGCGACCTATCGAGAGGCGGGCGTTGATATCGATGGCGGGGACGCGCTGATCGAGGCGATCAAGCCTCTAGCAAAAGCGACCGCACGGTCAGGCGTGATGGGGAGCCTGGGTGGTTTTGGCGCGCTCTTTGATCTGCGGGCGGCGGGCTTTAACGATCCGGTGTTGGTGGCCACCACCGATGGTGTGGGAACCAAATTGCGCATCGCCATCGACACCGGCATTCATGAGACGGTGGGCATCGATCTGGTCGCCATGTGCGTCAATGATTTGGTGGTGCAGGGAGCGGAGCCGCTGTTTTTCCTCGATTATTTTGCCACTGGCGCGCTGGATGTTGCGGTGGCGCGGTCGGTCATCGCGGGTATCGCCGAGGGCTGCCGACAGGTGGGCTGCGCGCTGATTGGCGGCGAGACGGCGGAAATGCCGGGCATGTATCATCCCGGTGACTATGACCTTGCGGGCTTTGCCGTGGGCGCTGCGCCGCGCGATGGGCTGTTACCGGCGGGTGTTGCGCCGGGGGATATTTTGCTCGGTTTGCCCAGCTCAGGGGTGCATTCGAACGGGTTCTCGCTGGTGCGCCGGATTTTGGAGCGTGCATCGCTCCGCTGGTCTGATCCGGCACCCTTTGCGCCGGGCTCAACGTTAGGTCAGGCGCTGATGCAGCCGACAACGCTGTATGTGCGCCCGTTGCTCGCTTTGGCGCGGGCGGGATTGTTGCGGGCGGCGGCGCATATCACCGGCGGTGGTTTGCCGGGCAATGTGCCGCGCGTGCTGCCGGAGGGCTGCGTCGCGGTGATCGATCAATCCTGGCCGATACCGCCAGTATTTTCCTGGCTGGCGAAAATCGGCGGGGTCGCGGCGGAAGAGATGCTGCGGGTGTTTAATTGTGGGATCGGCATGGTGCTGGTGGTGCGGCCCGGCGATGAGGCGGCGGCGCGCGCTTTGCTGGCAGAATCGGGCGTGCAGCCGGTCAGGCTCGGCGTGCTGGTGGCAGCTTCAGGCCCGGCCACGGTGCAGCTGGTCCATAGCCAGAGCCTCTTTGGATGAAGCGGCGCGTTGGGATTCTGATTTCGGGGCGTGGTTCCAATATGACCGCGCTGATCGATCACGCCGCCCAGCCGGATTATCCGGCTGAGATTGCGCTGGTGGTTGCTAACCGCGCCGATGCGGCGGGTTTGTCAGCGGCAGCGCAGCGCGGGATTGCCACCCAGGTGATCGCGAGCCGCGATTTTGGTGCCAACCGCGCCGCGCACGAAGCCGCGCTTGATGCGGCCTTGCGTGCGGCGGGGTGCGAATTTTTGTGCCTTGCGGGCTATATGCGCCTGCTCACACCCTGGCTGGTGCAGCGCTGGTCGGGGCGGATGATCAATATTCATCCCTCGTTGCTGCCGGTGTTCCCCGGGCTTGATACGCACCAGCGCGCGTTGGCGGCGGGGGTTAAAATCCATGGTTGCACCGTGCATCTGGTCACCGATGGCATGGATGCCGGGCCGATTTTGGCGCAGGCGGCTGTGCCGGTGCTGCCCCATGATAACGAATCAACCCTCGCCGCTCGGGTTTTGGTGCAGGAACACCTTCTCTATCCGGCGGCCTTAGCGGCGCTGATCACCGGCATGTCGGTCCCGGCACCGGCTGAGAGCGGACTGGTAAACCCTTGCATTTCCGGCTAATCCACCATAATCAATGGACAGTCACAATCTCGTGTGGCCTTATTTCAGGGCATAGCATGGTTTTTTGACTCGACTAACCCGTTCCCAAGGAAAGTCTCGAAGGATGTCGCAGGCGAATATGATGGCAAATATTGAAACCCATGAGACGGCGGCTTCGGCTGAAACGGATCTGAATCAGGTGAGCCAAACCGGCTGGAACCGCTTTACCCGGTTCTTGACCATCACCGTGATTGCCGTGGTGGTGGTGATGTTGATTATCGGCGCCTTCACCGTCTGGAGCTAACCGCCCAACGCCCAGTTCAAAATACCCTGCTGCGCAAATAAGCGATTTTCCGCTTCATCGAACACAACCGATTGCGGACCGTCAATAACCGCCTCGGACACCTCCTCGTCGCGGTGAGCAGGCAAGCAATGCATGAAAATTGCATCCGGCGCAGCATGCGCCATCAATTTTTCATTCACCTGATAAGGCGCCAATAGCGCGTGACGGGCGGCAATGTCGGTATCGCCCATACTTACCCAGGTATCGGTCACCACGCAGCGTGCGCCAGCGACCGCCTCTGATGGATTTTCGGTCAGGAGAATTTCGGCACCTAGGCTGCGCGCCCAGCTCACCGCCTCTGTATCGGGGCGCAGCGACGCCGGGCACGCGAGGCGCAGCGAAAACCCGAAACGCGCTGCGGCCTCAATCCAGCTTTTCGCCATATTATTGCCATCGCCAACCCACGCGATCACTTGCCCCGCAATCGGGCCGTGATGTTCCTCAAATGTCATCACATCCGCCATCACCTGACAGGGATGCGACCGTTCGGTAAGCCCGTTAATCACCGGCACCGTGGCAAAAGCGGCCAGCTCGCGCAGTTTGGATTCCCGGTCGGTCCGCAGCATGATCGCATCGACATAGCGCGATAACACCCGGGCCGTGTCCGCCACGGTTTCACCGCGACCAATTTGCATTTCATTGGACGACAGCATTACCACATCGCCGCCAAGGCCGCGCATCGCCATTTCAAAACTGACGCGGGTGCGGGTTGAAGGCTTTTCAAAAATCAGCGCCAAAGCCCGCCCCGCGAGTGGGCGCGACGCACCGCGCCCAGCGCGTTTGAACCGCACCGCATGGTCCAAAATTTGCCGGAGTATCGGCGTTTCGATCATGGAAAGATCGAGAAAATGGCGCAGCGGCGCGGCTTTCATGCCCGATTCAATGGCGGCGCTCACTTTGCGGGGACCTTCGCGGTCATCCGGGTGGCGGCGGGAGCCATTGCCGGGCGGCAGCGTTTGGCGGCGGCATGGAGGCGAGCCACAGCCTCATCGCATTCGGCGTCGCTAATAATCAGCGGCGGCACCAAACGGATTACGTTCTCGCCGGCAGCGACCACCAGCAACCCTTCGGTCAGGCAGGCACTTTGCACCTCGGTATTGGGCACGGCGCATACCAGCCCGAGCATCAATCCCTGCCCGCGAACGGCAGAAAATACAGTTGGCTCGGCGGCGACGAGCCGTTCAAGCTGAGCGCGCAGCCGTGCCCCGGTTGCACGCAGCTGATCCAGAAATCCGGGCGCGAGCACCACATCCAGCACCGCATTGCCTGCCGCACAGGCGAGCGGGCTGCCACCATAGGTCGTGCCGTGGGTGCCGGGCACCAGATGTTGGGCAACACGTTCATTGGCGAGCAAGGCACCGAGCGGAAACCCGCCGCCAATGCCTTTGGCGGTGCTCACCGCATCGGGTGTCACCTCGGCCCATTCATGGGCGAATAATCTGCCGGTGCGGCCCATGCCGCATTGCACTTCATCAAAACCAAGCAGCAGCGAAAACTCATCGGCGGCGGCGCGCAGGCCGCGCAAATACTCAATCTGCGCCGGGCGGATGCCGCCTTCACCCTGGATCGGCTCGACCAAAATGCCTGCCGTTTCCGGCGTGATCGCGGCGCGCAGCGCGTTCAAATTATTGAACGGCACATGGTCGAACCCCTCGACCGCCGGGCCAAACCCAGCCAGATATTTGGCATTGCCGGTGGCGCTGATCATCGCCAAGGTGCGCCCATGAAACGCGCCATCCGCGCAAATAATCCGGTAGCGTTCGGGCTTGCCCTCATCCGCCATGGTTTTGCGAAACGCCTTGACCAAAGCCTCATTGGCCTCGGCACCGGAATTACAAAAAAATACGCTATCGGCGAAACTCGCTGCGGTCAGCCGTTCGGCGAGCTGCTCGGCCTGCGGCACGCGATAAAGGTTCGAGACATGCATGACCCGCGCCGCCTGCTCGGCGATGGCACGGGTGAGACCCGGATGGCCGTGGCCGAGTGACGAGGTGGCGATGCCTGCACCGAAATCGAGGAATCGTCGGCCATCACGCGCAAACAACCATGCCCCTTCGCCATGGTCGAACGCAATGTCCATCCGATTGTAATTCGGCATCAAAGCAGGGATCATTTTTGGTCACTTTCTTTCGCAGACCATCTAATGTGCGAACCCCAAGTGCCAAGTCAAACAAGAAATTTCGCCTGCGCCGCCGAATCGCCCCAAAATCTGCGGTGGCTGGGTTGCGAAATGCGAGGGGCAGGCTCAGCAAATGCCGCGCGAGCCGGTGCGCGGAGCGTACCCTGGTCTGCCGCGCGGCACCATGGACGCCATAATCAATGATGCAGGCTGGTCTTCGCCAAACAGGGCCAGGAACAACGCGGCGATTATGGCCTGCCAGCGATGATCAAGCCGCGTCACCGGCAGCGATAAGGATGATAATAACAAAAGCCCGGACGCGCGGGCACCACCACGCAGCCGGACAGGGTGATGCCAATCCCGATGATCAGAACCGTCGCGCCAATGCCTCGCCAGCGTTTCGCCATGAATAACCTCCTTGGTTGGAGCGGAACCATAGCGGCGTGATCGTAATTATCGGATGTCGCACCGTCTCCAAATGTAACCCGTCACATGATCGGCCAAAATCAGTCCTTGAACACCACAGTCTTACTGCCGCTGATGAACACGCGCCGTTCGAGATGGTATAAAACAGCGCTGGCCAGCACCCGGCGCTCAATGTCGCGGCCTTTGCGCACCAGACTATCAGGCGTGTCACCGTGGGCGATGCGTTCGACATCCTGCTCAATAATCGGCCCCTCATCGAGCGCGCCGGTCACGTAATGGGCGGTCGCGCCGATCAGTTTCACGCCGCGCGCGTAAGCCTGATGATAGGGCTTGGCACCCTTGAAGCCGGGCAGGAATGAGTGATGGATATTGATGCAGCGCCCGGCTAACTGCCCGGCGAGATCATCAGATAGCACTTGCATATACCGCGCGAGGATCACCAATTCAGTGAAGCTGGCCGCGAGCAGGCGGCTGATTTCGGCTTCCTGCTGGGGTTTGCTGTCACGGGTGATCGGCAAATAATGGAACGGAATGCCATCCAAATCGACATGGGCATAGGTCTCGCGCGGATGATTGGCAATCACGCCTGCGATGTCCATGGGTAATTCGCCAATCCGCTGGCGATAGATCAAATCCACCAGGCAATGATCGAAGCGCGACACCAATATCATGCTGCGCGGGCGGTGACTGATCGGGGTGATCACCCAATCCATCGCGAAGCGTGCGGCGAGGGCCGCGAAATCATGCCGCACCATCGCCGCATCGGTGGCGGCGATCGGTGCGAACACCACCCGCATAAAAAATGTGCCACTGGCCGGATCGTCAAATTGCTGAGCTTGGCGAATATCCAGCCCGCGATCATATAAAAACATGCCAACGGCACCAACGATGCTGGGCCGGTTCGCGCAGGACAGCGTCAGGATTGACGGGGTCATGCGCCGCGCACCAAATCCCACCCGGTCTGTGCGACCTGAATGCACACCTCATGCATCCGGCTTGCCCGTTCATCCGCCGCATTGCCCGCCAGCGCCCGCGCATACACCCCCTCGACAATGGCGGCTGAGCGAAACAGTGAGAAGCCCATGAAAAATTTCCAATCGGGAATGTCGCTGCGCCCGGTGCGGGCGCAATAAAGCTCCAGCGCCTGTTGTTCGCTCATCAGCCCGAGGGCAGTGACATCAACACCTTGATAACCCGCCATCGCCGGGCCGGAACCGGGCGGCAGGTGATAGGACATGCAGCAATAGGCCAAATCGGCGAGCGGATGGCCGAGGGTCGAAAGTTCCCAATCGAGCACGGCGAGAATGCGCGGCGCATCGGGGGCGATCATCATGTTGCCCAAGCGGAAATCGCCATGCACGATGGCGCTTTCATCGCGCTCGGGAATATGGTTCGTGAGCCAGTCAGTCAGAGCATCCATCGCGGGCAGAGTCTCGGTTTGCGAGGCTTGATATTGCTTGCTCCACCGCGCCATTTGCCGCGCCACATAATGATCGGGCCGACCATACTGACCAAGACCCCGGGCCGTGTAATCAAGCCTGTGCAAAGCGGCGATGGTTTCGATCAATTCACGCTGAACCGCGCCACGCTCAGCCGGGGTGAGGCCGGGCATCATCACATCATGAAACACCCGGCCCTCGATATGGGCCATGATATAAAATTCGGTGCCGATAATGCTGGTATCGGTGCAGAAATGCAGCATCGGCGCCACGGGCACATCGGTTCCCGCCAAGGCGCTTTGGATCTGATATTCACGGTCGATCTGATGGGCGGAGGGCAGCAAATGGCCCGGCGGCTTTTTGCGCAGGACAAATTTTTGCGCATCGGTTTCGATCAGAAAGGTCGGGTTCGATTGCCCGCCCTGGAATTGGCGCAGCCGGGCGGGTTGCGCGAATCCGGGGCAATGCGCCGCCAAATACGCAAATAAACGCGGCTCATCGAGCCGGTGTTGGGGCAGAACCTCCACCAAAATTGGCTGCATCGACGCTTCCATGCCGTCCCTCCTGAACCGCTCAGAGCATTCGAGATCGCTGCTGCAGTGTCAAGCAGCCGATCCAGCGTCTTGCGCCCGTTACACCGCAGCGCCTCCGGCATCGGCCCCTCTTGCATCGGCGCTTCACAAGTCGCACAGTCCTGTCAACCTAATGCGACACATGGCACCGATTACGTGGGGGCGTGACTTGGGCGCAGCAGGGGATTAAATGGCTAGAGCCGAGCGATTGAGGGGTCCGACCAGCAATGCGCGCCTCGTCCGCTTGAATTATTTGGGGAGAAGCAAGAATGGAATTTCGTTATTCGGCCAAAACCGAGGCCCTGCGGGCCCGGGTGGCAGATTTTATGGCCGAGCATATCTACCCCAATGAGCAGGCGCTGTTTCAAGCCGCGCATCATCAGGCTGATCGTTGGCAACCGTTGGAAAAGCTGGCCGAGATCAAGCAAAAAGCCAAGGCGGCTGGCTTGTGGAACCTGTTTTTGCCGGAATCCGAGCACGGCGCTGGCCTGACCAATGTGGAATATGCGCCGCTGGCTGAAATCATGGGGCGCAGCCCGTTTGGCCCCGAAATGTTTAATTGTTCCGCGCCGGATACCGGCAATATGGAAGTGCTGACGCGCTATGCGGCGGAGAAGCATAAAGAGCGCTGGCTAAAGCCGCTTCTCGCGGGCGAAATTCGCTCCGCCTTCGCGATGACCGAACCAAATGTCGCATCGTCGGATGCCACCAATATCGAGACGCAAATTGTCCGCGATGGCGATGAATATGTCATTAATGGTCATAAATGGTGGGCCTCGGGCGCGCCCGATCCGCGCTGCCGGATTTTGATCGTGATGGGCAAGTCGGACCCGACCAATCCGGACCGGCACAAGCAACAATCGATGATTTTGGTGCCATTCCCCCATCCGGGCGTGACGATGAAACGGGCCTTGCCGGTGTTCGGCGATGATGATGCGCCGCATGGCCATGCCGAAATGATTTTCGAGAATGTTCGGGTGCCGGCGGATCATATTTTGCTCGGCGAAGGCCGTGGGTTCGAGATTGCCCAAGGCCGCCTCGGGCCGGGACGAATCCATCACTGCATGCGCTCTATCGGTGTCGCCGAACGGGCGTTGGAGCGGATGATAAGGCGGCTGGAATCGCGCACGGCGTTCGGCAAACCGGTAGCCGAGCAGAGCGTGTGGCGCGAGCGGATCGCCGAGTCGCGGATCATGATCGATCAGGCGCGGCTGTTGACGCTGAAGGCGGCTCACATGATGGATACGGTTGGCAATAAAGAAGCCCGCGCCGAGATTGCCATGATCAAGGTGGTTGCGCCGAACGTCGCGTGTAAGGTCGTCGATTGGGCGATCCAGGCCTTTGGCGGCGGCGGTGTTGCCGATACCTGGCTATCGACCTCGTATGCCCACCAGCGCACGCTGCGCCTCGCGGATGGTCCCGATGAGGTGCATCGCGATCAATTGGCGCGGATGGAGCAGCGTCGTCACCACAATACCGATCCGGCGCGCACGGGCGGTTACGCGGGGGTGATGATCGCCGATGGCCTGACCGCCCCCGGGCTGCCGCTCTGATGCGCGCCATACGCTGCGAAGCCTGGGGCGGCCCGGAGACTTTGCTGCTGCGTGACCTGCCTGACCCGGTGGCCAAACCGGGTGAGGTGGTGATCAACATCCGCGCGGCGGGGGTGAATTTTCCGGATGTGCTGATCATCCAGAAAAAATATCAGGTCCAACCGGCGCTGCCTTTTACGCCAGGGGCGGAAATCGCGGGCGAGGTCGAGGCGGTGGGCGAGGGCGTCACCGCTTTGGCGCCCGGTGATCGGGTTCTCGCCCTGTGTTCTACCGGCGGGTTCGCCGAGAAGATCGCGCTCGATGCGCGGCTGTGCATGAAGATCCCTGACGGGGTCGGTTTCGATGTCGCGGCCGGGTTCGCCTTGGCTTTTGGCACCTCCCACCATGCGGTGGTCGATCGCGGCGCGCTCAAACCCGGCGAGACCGTGCTGGTGCTGGGGGCTGCCGGCGGCGTCGGTTTGGCGGCGGTGGAAATTGCCAAAGCCAAGGGTGCGCGGGTGATCGCGGCGGCATCATCGGAGGCAAAATTGGCGATATGCCGCGAACGCGGCGCCGATGCGGTGATTAACTACACGAGCGAGGATCTGCGCGGGGCGATCAAGACGCATACTGACGGCAAAGGCCCGGATATTATTTATGATCCGGTCGGCGGCAAATTGGCCGAACCGGCCTTCCGGTCGATCGCGTGGCGGGGCCGGTATTTGGTGGTGGGGTTCGCCGATGGGGAAATTCCGGCTTTGCCGCTGAATTTGCCGTTGCTCAAAGGCGCTTCGCTGGTCGGGGTGTTTTGGGGTGAGTTCGCCCGACGCGAGCCGCATCATCAGGCGGCAATGATGCAGGATTTGTTCGCTATGCTGCTGAGCCAAAAAATCAGGCCGCTCATCTCGCGCAGCTACAAGCTCGCCGATACCGCCCAGGCGCTGCACGCGATGGCCGCACGGCAAGTCACTGGAAAGATTGTAATCACGCCATGAAAGAATTCAAAAATCGGGTTGCCGTGATCACCGGCGCGGGCAGCGGCTTTGGCCGTGAATTTGCCCGGATCGGTGCGGCGCGTGGCATGAAGCTCGCCCTGGCTGACATCGAGGCCAACGCACTGAGCGCGGTGGCGGATGAGTTGCGCGCGGCGGGGGCCGAGATTCTCACCGAGCGGCTCGATGTGAGCGACGGTGCGGCGATGGAGCGGTTCGCTGACGCGGTGTTTGCCCGGTTTGGCGCGGCGCATCTGGTGTTCAACAATGCCGGGGTTGGGTCCGGCGGGTTGATTTGGGAAAACACAATCGCCGATTGGGAATGGGTGCTGGGGGTCAATTTATGGGGGGTGATCCATGGGGTGCGCTGCTTTGTGCCCCGGATGATTGCCGGCGGTGATGAGGGCCATATCGTCAATACCGCATCGGTGGCGGGGCTGCTCTCTGCGCAGACCATGGGCGTGTATAATGTGTCGAAACATGGGGTTGTCACCTTGTCCGAAACCTTGTTTCAGGATTTGCGCATTGCCGGCTCGAAATTAGGGGTCACGGTGCTGTGCCCGGCCTTTGTCGATACCGGGATCAAGGATGCCGGGCGCAATCGGCCTGAGGCGCTGCGCAACACCGCACCACCCACCGCGAGCCAGATTGCCGCCGAGGCGCAAAGCCGCAAAGCAGTTACCTCGGGGCGGATCACCGCCGCCGAGGTTGCGGCAAAAACCTTCGCCGCGATTGAGGCGAATCAGTTTTATTGCCTCACCCATCAGCGGATCATGGGTGCGGTGCAGCAGCGGCTTGAGGATATCGTGCAGGGACAAAATCCGCGCGATCCCTTTGCCGCAAAGCAGGATGTGGCATTTACCGCGGCCTTGGATGGTCAATCATGATTGGCAGACGACCAAGCGCATATTGGCCGCAAAGCAGAAGCGAGGCGTGCAATGTCAAATCGAGAGCTTGAACGCGGTCGTCGTGAAAATTATTGGGCGGAGGTAGCCATGGCCGATGCAGGATCATCTGCAACCGCAGTGATGCGGCCCGGTGCAGCAGCATCGGGAATTGAGCTTGATGTGATGAAGAGCAGCGCCTCGGAGGCGGTGGAGTTCCTGCGCGGAATTGCCAATCCGCATCGGCTGATGATTTTGTGTCATCTGGCCCGAGGGGAACATTCGGTCGGCACGTTGGAGCGGGAATTAGGCATCCGCCAAGCTCATCTCTCCCAGCAACTGGCCCGGCTGCGGCAAGACGGGCTGGTGCAGACGAGGCGGGATTCACGAACGATTTATTATTCAATCGGCACAGAGGCGGCGACCGAAGTGATCGCCCTGCTCTATCGGCTGTTTTGCGCCGGTGGCTCGCGGCCAGCGGGCAGCGAGTGACGCTGCCGCACGCTTGACCGGCGGGCATTTTTTCGCCATGAGCAGCGCGGGACGTGCGCATTTCGGTGCGGCGCTCATTACCTGTTGTCCAGCTTCATGGTTGGACCAGACCATTTCAAGGGTTTTGCTATGACACGGCGCTGCGAGATCACCGGCAAGAGCGTTCTTTCCGGCAACAATGTGAGCCACGCGAACAACAAGACGCGTCGGCGGTTTTTGCCCAATCTGCAAGAATCGTCCTTGCAGTCTGAGGCGCTGGGCGTCTCGGTTCGGCTGCGGGTCACCCCGCGGGGCCTTTCGACCATCGAGCATAAAGGCGGCTTGGATGCGTTCCTGCTGACCACGCCGAGCCGGAAACTGACCGTTGAGGCGCAGTCATTGAAGCGCCGGGTCAATCGGGCGATTGCACGCAAAACCGTCGCGGCATCGTAAGCCAATTTTTTCGGTCTTGCGTTGCAGCGGCGCGGGAAATGCCGCTAGACTCCGATTCGCGGCACTGGCGCCGCACTGCCGCCCGCCCCAACCGGGCGGCACGACAGAAGAGGAGATCCGCGATGTCCGCCCTCGCCTCTGAGTTTTCCGATCGCACCGCGAATCCGTTGGATATTGTCGAGCAGGTGATTGCCGGCAATGAGTGGGCTTTTGATCGGCGTAGCGATTGTGAGATCGCAGCCGAAGCTCCCGGTCGTTGGTGTGATTACGGTTTGTATTTTTCCTGGTCCCACGAAATTTCGGTGATGCATTTCTCCTGCACCTTCGATTTGAAGGCACCGGAGCGCCGCCGCCATGCGTTATTCGAATTGCTGGCCCGCGCAAATGAAAAGCTGTGGATCGGTCATTTCGGCATGGACCACGATGATGGCATGCCGGTATTTCGTCATTCCGTGTTGCTGCGCGGTGCTTCCACCGCCTCAGCCGAGAGTGTCGAGGACATGGTTGATATTGCCGTGAGCGAGTGCGAGCGGTTTTTCCCGGCGTTTCAATTTGTGCTGTGGGGCGGCAAATCGCCGGATGAGGCGCTGGCGGCGGCGATGTTGGAGTGCGTCGGCGAAGCATGAACACGCTGCCAGCGTTGCTGTTGATTGGCGGCGGCAAAATGGGCTCGGCGCTGCTCGCCGGGTGGCGGGCGCGTGGTGTTGAGCGCGTGGTGGTGATTGACCCTGATCCCGCGTCCCGCGCTTTGGCCGACCACGAGGTCACGGTTGTTGATACCTGCGCCGCAATCCCGGCAGAATTTGCTCCTGCTGCCATTATTCTCGCGGTGAAGCCGCAAATCGCCGCCGAAGCGTTGGCACCGCTCGCGGGCCGGATGGGCGATGCGGTGGTGATCTCGATCATGGCCGGCAAAACAATCGCCTGGCTCGCCGCGCAATGTGGCGCCGGAGCTGCCGTGCTGCGCGCCATGCCCAACACACCAGCCGCCGTGCGCCAGGGCGTCACTGTTGTTTGCGCCGGGGCAAATGTCCGCCCCGCGCAGCGCGCTTTGGCGGAAGCGCTACTCGGCTGCGTCGGGCTGGTCTCGTTCGTTGAGGATGAGACGCTGCTCGATCCCGTCACCGCTGTTTCCGGCAGCGGCCCAGCCTATGTGTTTTTGCTGGTCGAATTGCTGGAGCAAGCGGCAATCGCGCAAGGGATTTCGGCGGATTTAGCAGCGAGGCTCGCGCGCCAAACCGTGATTGGGGCGGGGGCATTGCTCGCCGCGAGCGACCAGCCCGCCGAATCGCTGCGCAAGGCGGTGACCAGCAAAGGCGGCACCACCGAGCAGGCTTTGGCGGTGTTGATGGACCCGCGAGCTTGGCCCCGTGCCGTGAACGCGGCGATCGAAGCCGCAACACAGCGGTCGCGCACGCTATCCGGCTAAACCCCCGAGCTAAGCAGCCGCACCGGCGCCCCTAGTCGGCGGGCGAACGTGAACCAGCGTGCGGCTAGGCTCGGATCGCGCGGGATGCCTTCGCCGAGTTGATACATGCGCCCCAGATTATAAGCCGCCGGCCAATATCCGCCCGCCGCCGCCTTGGCATACCATTGGGCCGCCTCCGGTGGCGTGCGTTTCATCTGGACCCCTTGTTCCGCCATCACGCCCAGGGCGAATTGCGCTGGCGCAATACCCTGCTTGGCGGCAAGGCGAAACCAACGCGCGGCCTCTGCGCCATTGCGCGACACGCCCTGGCCTGTCTGCAGCAAATAGCCATAGCTATATTGCGCCTTCGCATCGCCCGCTTGGGCTGAGCGCTTAAACCAGTGGGCGGCCAAAGTAAGCTGCCGTGGCACGCCTCGCCCTGTTTGATAGAGCACGCCAAGATCGTCGGCAGCTTGGGCGTTGCCTTGCAGCGCTGCCGCACGATACCAGCGCGCCGCCATCGGCAAGTTTTGGTCCATGCCCCGGCCAGATTGCGCCATCACCGCCAGATTATATTCCCCCGGCGCAAATCCCTGACGCGCCGCCAGCCGATACCAATGGATTGCGGCTCGATCACTCTGCCGGAGTCCAAGCCCCTGCTCATATAACGTGCCAAGATTATTTTCTGCCTGCGCATCACCCTGCAGCGCCGCGCGGCGATACCAGCTTGCCGCGATGCCGGCGCTTTTTGCGACCCCATCGCCGTCCAGATAGAGCAAACCGAGATTGGTTTGGGCGATTTTGTTACCCGGATAACCGTGCCAAGGCCGGGCGGCCAATGACCAATCATGCAAGGCCGTGTGATAATCATGCGCTTGGAACGCGGCATTACCCGTTATCACGTAGCGCTGCGCCGCCGACAGCTTCACGGCGGCGTCCGCTACACCGGCCACGCCGAGCAGCGCCGCGACGCAGGCGATAAACCCAGCGCGGCGCAGTGCTAGGTTGCAAACCGGGGAGATCATTTTCAACTTAACAGTATCAGAAGGCCTCCGACACCGGCGATGGCGTAAAATTTTTGAGTAAGAAAATGTCTTTTGATCGCTGACCATTTAATCGAATAACCTTCATGCTCTTGTCTTATGTTACCTCGTATCGTACGATTACGAAATAATCTTGATTAACAAAAAAATCCAGCCTGTGTTTTGGAGCAGAGAATGAAGCGAAACAGACTCGGTCTGGCGATGATGGTGGCGACCTTAAGTGGCTGCGCCGCGCCAGCGCCCCAATCACCAGCCCCACCCCCGGCGCCCGCTATCACGGCGTTACCACCGCTTGTGCCGCCTGATATGCCCATGGATAACGCGCAACCGGGAACCACCATGGTTGGGTCTGGCGTGCGGATTGGCTCAGGCACGACCATCGGGCGGAATGCGTTTATTGGTCGGGGTGTGGTGATTGGCCAGCATGTTACCGTAGGTGAGGGGAGCCAGATTTCCCACGCCTCACTCGGCAATCAGGTTCATATCGCCTCAGGGGTGCGCATCGGCGATGTCGCCCCGCCGCCCAGCACCCCACCCGTCTATCATTCCTTTTACCATCATCCCTACCATCCGGTTCACCCGCATAAACCGATGATCCCGCAATCCTGATCGCGTCATCACCCGGCGATGATCGGCCGCACGGCGCGGAACAGTCCGTCGGCCAGGGTTTCCGGCGTTGATGAGGCGGTGCGCAGCAGGAATTCGGGCGCTTCGGGCGGTTCATAGGGGCTATCGATGCCGGTGAAATTGCGAATTTCACCCGCATCGGCCTTACGATAAAGCCCTTTCGGGTCACGCGCCCGGCAGATTTCAATCGGGGTATCCACAAATATTTCGTGAAATAGTCCCGGCGCCACCAGCTCGCGCACCATGCGCCGCTCAGCGCGGAACGGTGAAATAAAGCTGACCAACACCACCAAGCCAGCATCGGCGAATAGCTTGGCGACTTCGCCGACGCGGCGGATATTTTCCACCCGGTCAGCGTCGGTAAAGCCGAGATCGCGGTTCAGCCCGTGGCGGATATTATCACCATCGAGCAAATAGGTATGCACGCCATCGGCATGCAACTTCGCTTCTAGCAGATTGGCAATGGTGGATTTGCCGGAGCCGGAAAGCCCGGTGAACCACAGGATTGCCGGGCGGTGCCGGTTGCGCGCAACGCGGTCAGCCTGGCTTACGGTGAGTGTTTGCACATGAATATTGCTGGCCCGGCGCAGCGGAAACCGGATCATCCCGGCGGCAACGGTCGCGTTGGTCTCGCGATCAATCATAATCAAACTGCCGGTGCGCCGGTTCTGCTCATACGGGTCAAACGCGACTGGCGCGGTGAGCGAAATATTCACCGCCCCCACGGCGTTCAGCACCAGCCGGTTGGCGGCGAGCGGCTCGAAATGCGCGACATCGATCTGATGCTTGATTTTTGAAACCACGCCCGAGACCAAAGCCGTGCCAATGCGGAACAAATAAGGCCGCCCCGGCAAGAGTGGTGCGGCGTCCATCCAGATCAAATCGGCAGCGAATTGATCGGCCACATCCGGGCGCGCTGCCGGATCGGCAAGCAGATCACCGCGCGAAATATCGATCTCATCGGCGAAAGTTAGCGTCACTGCCTCGCCCGCCCGCGCCTGTTCAGCATCGCCCTGCGCGGTGATGATCCGCGTCACCGCGCTCGATTGCCCCGATCCGGCAACGATGAGCTGATCGCCGCGATGCACCTGGCCACCCGCGATGGTGCCAGCAAAGCCGCGAAACTGGGCATCGGGCCGATTGACCCATTGCACCGGTAGGCGGAACGGCCCAGCATCCGGCCGGCGCGGTTCGATGGTTTCCAAATGATCGAGCAAGGTTGGGCCATGATACCAATCCATCGCCGTACTCCGCCGCACCACGTTATCACCATGGCGGGCCGAGAGTGGGATGGCGGTGATGGTATCAAAGCGAAAATTGCTGGAAATTTTGTTGAAATCATCAACGATTTTAGTAAAGACCGCTTGATCATAGCCGCAGAGATCAATTTTATTCAACGCTAACACAATATCGCGAATCCCGAGCAAATCTGCAATGAAAGCGTGGCGACGCGTTTGGGTGAGCAATCCTTGCGTCGCATCGACCAGCAAAATCGCAAGGGCTGCGTTTGATGCGCCAGTTGCCATATTGCGGGTATATTGCTCATGGCCCGGCGTATCGGCGATAATGAATTTCCGGCGCGGTGTCGCCATAAAGCGATAGGCGACATCAATGGTGATGCCTTGTTCGCGCTCGGCCTCCAACCCATCGACCAGCAAGGCATAATCGATATTCGCCCCATCCGTGCCGAACTTTCGGGAATCACGCTCTAACGCTGCGCGTTGATCATCGGGAATATTATCGGTGTCAAACAGTAATCGGCCAATCAAGGTCGATTTGCCATCATCAACCGAGCCGCAGGTTAGCAAGCGCAGCAAGGAGCGTGTGGTCACCAGGGTATGCATCAGAAATATCCCTCGCGTTTCTTTTTTTCCATGGCGGCGGCGTCATCGTGATCGATCAGGCGGCCTTGCCGTTCGGAGCTGCGTGACTCGCGCATTTCCGTAATGATCGCCTCCAGCGTGTCCGCCTCGGATTCAATCGCGGCGGTGAGCGGATAGCAACCAAGGGTGCGAAACCGCACCGAGCGCTGTTGCGGCTGCTCGCCCACCTCTAACGGCAAGCGGTGATCATCAACCATCAACCATTGCTCGCCGCGCTGCACCACCGGGCGGGGTTTGGCGAAATAGAGTGGCACGACGGGGATGTTTTCTTGTAGAATATAAGCCCAAATATCAAACTCGGTCCAATTGGAGAGCGGAAACACCCGCATCGTTTGGCCGGGTGTCAACCGGGTGTTGAACAGGTTCCATAATTCCGGGCGTTGCGCTTTCGGGTTCCAGCCATGCTGGGCGGTGCGCACCGAGAAAACCCGCTCTTTAGCTCGGGATTTTTCCTCATCGCGGCGCGCGCCGCCGAACGCCGCATCAAAACCAAGCTCATCAAGTGCCGCTTTCAGGGTTTCGGTTTTCATGATTTGCGTATAGGTCGAGGCGGTTTGGCTGAAGGGGGTCACGCCGCGTGCGGCGGCGGCGCCATTATGGCGCACGATCAGGTCAACCCCGAGGCGCTGGGCGGTTGCATCGCGAAACGCGATCATTTCGCGAAATTTCCAACCCGTATCGACATGCAGGAGCGGAAAAGGCGGCTTGGCCGGTGCGAACGCCTTCATCGCAAGATGCAGCATCACGGAGCTGTCTTTGCCGATTGAATAGAGCATCACCGGGTTGCGAAACCCGGCCACAGCTTCGCGAATAATTTCAATACTCTCAGATTCGAGTTGCGCGAGGTCAGTATCGTCGCGGCGCGTCATCGGCAAAATCCCTGGTTACAATCCGCATTGAGCAGGATGATCAAACAAAAAATTCTCCAGCCTGCAAGGGCCAGAGAATTTTTTAACGGAAACCGATTGAAACAACCGTGAATGGGGGAGCGTTGTTCTCCCCCATACGGCGCCGCGGAGAAAGCTGATCCGATTATTTTTTCGGCTCTGGCAATGGCACCGCAACAAACAGCGATTGATTGCCGCGCATCACCCGCAGCGCAATCGCCTTGGCATGATCATGCTCGGCCTTCTGGATCGCGTTGATCACCGCACCCGGATCGGGTGTTTCAACCGAGCCCACGCCGATGATCAAATCCCCTGAGCGCAATCCCGCCTCGTCAGCCGGGGAGTTCGGCTTGACGCTGGTGATCACGGCGCCTTTGGTCGCCAAGGGCAAATCAAGCTGGCGGCGATCATTCTGGGTGAGCGGGGCAATCGTCAGGCCCAATTCCGGCTTGCTCGCATGGTCCGCATTGGGTGCGGCGCCGCCGATCGTCGCCATGCTGAGATTGGCGGGCATTTTCTCGACCGCAACATTGGTGTGCTTGACCGCGCCGTTGCGCAAATAGGTCACATGCGCGCGGTCACCGGGTTTGATGGTTGAGATCGCGAGGGCTAGGGTGCGCGGCGAATCAACCTTATGGCCATCAACATCGGTCACGATGTCACCGGGCTTGATGCCGGCATGATCCGCCGGGGAATTCGGCTCGACCGCCGCGATCAAGGCACCGGGAGCCACGCCGTCTTTGGTCTTGACGCCCATAGCTTGCGCCATTTCCTGGGTAATTGGCTGCACCGAAACCCCAATGAAGCCACGGGTGATGTGGCCATGCTTGATCAACTCACTCGTGATGGTTTTCACCATATCCGAGGGGATCGAAAAGCCAATGCCAACCGAGCCGCCGGTGGGCGAGAGAATGGCCGTGTTCACCCCGATCACTTGGCCGCGCTGGTTGAGCAGCGGTCCACCGGAATTGCCCTCATTGATCGGCGCGTCGATCTGGATGAAGCTGTCATACTCGCCATCGCCAATGTCACGCCCCAACGCTGAGACAATCCCCGCCGTCGCGGTCTCGGCAAGACCAAACGGGTTGCCAATCGCGACCACCCATTGACCGGGCACCACTTTCGCCGAATCACCAAATTCCAAATAGGGGAACGGCTTGGCGCGGGTTACTTTCAGCACGGCGAGGTCAGTGCGCTTATCATGGCCCACGAGCTTAGCGGGCAGTTTTTCGCCGTCCGACAGCGTCACGAAAATCGATTTGGCGTGGCGCACCACATGGTTATTGGTCACCAAATAGCCCGACGAACTGATGAAAAACCCGGAACCCTTGGCCTCGACCGCCTGCGGCTGCTGGGGCTGCGGGAATGGGAAAGGGAATGGAAACGGCGCGGCGCCTGGCCCTTGGCCTGGATGTTCGGCGGCTTGCTGCAATTTCAGATGCACAGTGACCGAGACCACGGCGGGTTTCACATCGCGGACCAGCGGGGCAAACGAGTTGATCGGCTTGAAATCTTTTTGCACCGAAGCTGTGGCGTTGAGGCTGGTATCATCGGCATGGGCGCTCACAAGGCCCGCAATGCCCAGAGCGGTGCCACCGAGAAGGGCGAGCGTCAGGGCCCGCAAGCGGATTGAGCGGCGGGGCGCGGTTGGCGTTGTCATCGAAGCATATCCTTATGGTTTGACCGCAGAATGGTCATGGTTTTGGGCGCAATAAACTCCGTCCCCACCGTCACGCCTCGCAGCGACGCGGAGAAACGATACATGCTCGATATAGAGCGTAATCTAAACGCTGCCAGCGTGCGCGCATGAAACTGATTTCATTCACGCACATCAACGAACACGATTTCGGTATCAGCCTGCTCCGCCTCGATCACCAGGGCGCGTTCACCGATAATCGCGACCCCATCGCGCGGTTCTGCCGATACACCATTGACCCGGATATTGCCCTGGGTTGCGACCAAATAGCCCGCGCGCCCTGGCGCAATCGGCTGTTCAATGCGCTCGCCAGCCGCCATGCGCGCGGCAAACACGGCCGCGTCGGCGTAGAGCGGCAAGGCACCTGCCTGCGCATCGCCTGGGCGGCCACCGGCTAGGAGTGCTAACCCGCCACCGGCTTGGCGCGGCAATTCCCGCGTCGCCCAGCCCGGTTT
>JAKBBY010000217.1 GCA_021808315.1 Pseudomonadota bacterium
AAACCGCCGGTGATGTCGCGGGTCTTGCCGCCTTCGCGCGGAATCCGCGCCAGCACATCACCCGCCGCCACCTGCGCACCGCTCTCGATTGACAAAATCGAGTCCGGGCTGAGGAAGTATCGCGCCTCACCGCCATTGGCGAGGCGAATAATCTCGCCCTTTTCATCCTTCAGCAGCAAGCGGGGCCGCAAATCCGCCCCTTTGGCCGATTGCTTGTAGTCAACCACCACTTTCGAGGTCAGGCCAGTTACCTCGTCGGTCCGTTCGATCAAGGTGACGCCGTCGAGCAGATCGGCATATTCCACGATACCGGCCCGCTCGGTGATGATCGGCAAGGTGTAGGGATCCCACTCCGCCAGCTTCGCACCGCGCGCCACCGTCTCGCCCTCATCAGTCAACAACCGCGCCCCATAGGGCACGCGGAAGCGGGCGCGCTCGCGCTTGCCCGAGTCGATAATCGCGATTTCGCAATTTCGGCTCATCACAATCGGATGACCCGACGAGTTGGTCACGATCGTGCGGTTGCGAATGCTGGCCGTCCCATCGTGACTGGCCTCGACCGTCGATTTTTCCGCACCGCGCTGGGCCGCACCGCCGATATGGAAAGTGCGCATGGTCAGCTGGGTGCCCGGCTCACCAATCGACTGCGCGGCGATCACGCCAACCGCTTCACCGATATTGACCGGCGTGCCACGGGCCAAATCGCGCCCATAGCATTTGGCGCACACACCAATCCGCGCTTCGCAGGTGAGGGCGGAGCGGATTTTCACCTGCTCCACACCCGCCTTCTCGATCCGATCCGCCGCAACTTCATCGATCAACTCGCCCGGCTCGACAATCACACTATTATCGTTCGGGTCGATGACCGCTTCCGCCGCCGACCGGCCCAGCACACGCTCGGACAGGCTGGAAATCACTTCAACACCATCCAGAACCGATCGTGCGGTCAGGCCGCGTTCCGTGCCGCAATCTTCCTGTACCACGATGCTATCCTGCGCCACGTCAACCAAGCGCCGCGTCAAATAGCCCGAGTTCGCGGTTTTCAGCGCGGTATCGGCCAAACCTTTCCGCGCACCATGGGTCGAGTTGAAATACTCGGCGACGGTCAAACCCTCTTTAAAGTTCGAGAGAATCGGCTGCTCGATAATCTGGCCGGATGGCTTGGCCATCAAGCCGCGCATGCCCGCGAGCTGGCGCATCTGTGCCGGCGACCCGCGCGCCCCGGAATGGCTCATCATCCACACCGAATTGGTCGGCTTGCCGGGGTCTTGGCGCGAAATTTCGCGCATCATCGCCGCAGCCACCGCATCGTTACACTTGGTCCACGCGTCGATCACCTTATTATAGCGCTCGCCCGCTGTGATCAGGCCGTCATGGTACTGGGTTTCGAATTCCTTGACTTCGGCCTGGGTTTTCTCCAGCAGCGCGTATTTTTCCGGCGGGATCACCATGTCGTCCTTGCCGAAGGAAATGCCTGCGCGCGCCGCATGGGCAAAGCCCAACCCCATCAGACGATCACAGAAAATCACCGCTTCCTTCTGACCACAATGGCGATAGACCGCATCGATCACGTCCGACACGTTCTTTTTGATCAATTGCTTGTTGACCAGCGAGAACGGCAGATCCGCATGCCCCGGCAACAAACGCCCAATCAGCATCCGCCCCGGCGTGGTCGCCACGCGCTCGCGCACCTTGGTGCCGTCCGCCAGCGTGCGGGTGATGCGCGCCCGGATTTTGTCATGCAAATGCACAATGCCTTGCGACAAGGCATGCTCGATTTCATCAACCGAGCCAAACGCCGGCGCATCCTCATCCTTGATTTGGGTGAAGCGCGGCGATTCCAACGACAGATAATATAACCCCAGCACAATATCCTGGCTCGGCACGATGATCGGCTTGCCGTTCGCCGGGTTGAGAATATTGTTGGTGCTCATCATCAGCACCCGCGCTTCGAGCTGCGCCTCAATCGAGAGCGGCACATGCACGGCCATCTGATCGCCGTCGAAATCCGCGTTGAAGGCGGTGCAGACCAGCGGATGCAGCTGGATCGCCTTGCCTTCAATCAAGATCGGCTCGAACGCCTGGATTCCTAAGCGATGCAGCGTCGGTGCGCGGTTCAGCATGACCGGATGCTCGCGGATCACCTCTTCCAGAATATCCCACACTTCGGGACGTTCTTTTTCGACCATCCGCTTGGCCGCCTTGATCGTGGTCGCGAGGCCGTATTTTTCCAACTTCGCGTAAATAAACGGCTTGAACAGCTCAAGCGCCATTTTCTTCGGCAAGCCGCATTGATGCAGCTTCAGCTCCGGCCCCACCACAATCACCGACCGGCCCGAATAATCGACACGCTTGCCCAGCAGATTCTGCCGGAACCGGCCCTGCTTGCCCTTTAACATATCGGACAGCGATTTCAGCGGCCGCTTATTGGTGCCGGTAATCGCCCGGCCACGTCGGCCATTATCGAACAGCGCATCGACCGATTCTTGCAGCATCCGCTTTTCGTTGCGCACGATAATATCCGGCGCACGCAGCTCGATCAGCCGCTTCAAGCGGTTATTGCGGTTAATCACCCGGCGATACAAATCATTCAGGTCCGAAGTCGCAAAACGCCCGCCATCCAACGGCACCAGCGGGCGCAATTCCGGCGGGATAACCGGCACCACGTCCAAAATCATCCATTCAGGCCGCGTGCCAGACGCCAAAAACGCCTCGACCAGCTTGAGCCGCTTGACCAATTTTTTGCGCTTCGCCTCGGATGTTGCGGCCTTCAATTCGGCGCGCATGGTCGCTTTTTCGGATTCCAGATCAATCTGCGCCAAAATCGACTTGATCGCCTCAGCGCCGATCCCCGCCTTGAACGCATCTTCGCCAAACTCATCCTGTTTGGCATACAAATCATCTTCCGAGAGCAGCGAATAGCGCTTCAGATCCGTCGTGTACGGATCGAGCACGATATAGCTCTCGAAATACAGGACTTTTTCGAGGTCTTTCAGCGACATGTCCGGCATCATCGTCGCAATCCGGCTCGGCAGCGACTTCAGGAACCAAATATGCGCAACCGGCGAGGCCAGCTCGATATGGCCCATGCGCTCACGCCGAACCTTTGCCAGCGTCACTTCCACGCCGCATTTTTCGCAAATAATGCCACGGAATTTCATCCGCTTATATTTGCCGCACAAGCACTCATAGTCCTTGATCGGCCCAAAAATACGCGCGCAGAACAAGCCATCGCGCTCGGGCTTGAAGGTGCGGTAATTGATGGTTTCCGGCTTCTTGATCTCGCCGAACGACCAGGAGCGGATTTGCTCGGGTGAGGCGATTTGGATTTTAATTTGGTCGAAAGTCGCCGCCTGGCCGGTCTGGCCAAGAATTTTCATCAGGTCGTTCATCTCATATCCCTTTCACGGGGCCGCCGGGCGGAAACCCGGCGGCGGAATCGCCATTCATCATCAGAGTGCCGAAGCGGATCAGGTCGGGGTCGATTGGTCGAGATCGACGTTCAAACCAAGGGCTTTCAGTTCCTTGGTCAACACGTTGAAGCTCTCGGGCACGCCGGCTTCGAAATTATCCTGCTCGCGCACAATCGCCTCATAGACCTTGGTGCGGCCCGAAACGTCATCGGATTTCACCGTCAGCATTTCCTGCAAGGTGTACGCCGCGCCATAAGCCTCAAGCGCCCAGACCTCCATTTCGCCGAAGCGCTGGCCGCCGAACTGCGCCTTGCCACCCAAAGGCTGCTGGGTGACCAAGCTATACGGGCCGATCGACCGGGCATGGATCTTGTCATCGACCATGTGGCCGAGCTTGAGCATGTAC
>JAKBBY010000218.1 GCA_021808315.1 Pseudomonadota bacterium
CCATCATTTTCTTCATCGTGGTTGATCAGGGGATCAGCCTCGCGATGCGCGCCTTATTCGGAATCGGAAGCTGAGGGATCTCATGGCCAAGCGTTGGTATGTTCTACATGTTTATTCAGGGTTCGAGAAAAAAATCGCGACCCAAATCCATGAAGCGGCAGCCCAAAAGGGCCTGACCGACCAGATTGAGAGCGTGCTGGTGCCCACCGAAGAGGTGGTCGAAATCCGCCGCGCCCAAAAGGTCAATGCCGAGCGCAAATTTTTTCCGGGCTATGTGTTGATCAAAATGGAGCTCACCGATGATGCTTGGCATCTGGTGCGCGATATTCCCAAGGTCACTGGCTTCCTTGGCAGCAAGAGCCGCCCGTCGCCGATTTCTGATGCCGAAGCCGAGCGCATGATGCGCCAAGTGCAGGAAGGCACGGAAAATCGCCGCCCTGCTATTCTGTTCGAAATTGGCGAGCAGGTGCGCGTGGCCGATGGGCCGTTCACCAGCTTCCAAGGCACGATTGAAGACATCAACGAAGAACATAGCCGGGTTAAAGTTTCTGTGGTTATTTTCGGCCGACCAACCGCTGTTGATCTCGAATATAGCCAAGTCGAGAAGCTTTAAGGCATCCGCTGGCCTGCTTGGAGCGTGATGGCTGATCCTCCATCACGCCCTATTTTTTGCCGATCAATTTTATTGATCTCGTCAGATCCGAGCGGGCTCAATCGGCTCTACCTCGATGGTGATGTGCGATAATCCGCTTAACGCCGCGAGCTTGTGCCGGTAGGAAGCGGGCGGCGCTGGATTGCGGGTACGCAGCGCAATAATCACCGCGAGATGCCCCGGCCCCACCCGCCAGACATGTAAATCGCTCACCAAGTCACCATCGCGCTCTAGGGTTGTGCGGATGCGCGCTTGGATGTCCGCGTCCGGCGTCATATCGAGCAGAACCGCGCCGGCGGCGCGCACCAGCCCGACCGCCCAATTCGCCACCACCGCCGCGCCAACCAGCCCCATCACCGGGTCCATCCACACCCAGCCGAGAAATTTGGCCATCAACAGGCCGATGATCACCAGCCCGGAGACGGCTGAATCCGCCAAGACATGCACATAGGCGGCCCGCATATTGAAATCTCGATGCACGGCGGATGCTGCTTCGCCGTGCTCGTGCTCGTGCTCGTGCTCGTGGTCGTGGTCGTGGTCGTGGTCATGATCGTGGTCATGATCGTGGTAATGCCCGTGCCCGTGGTCATGGCTGTGATCATGATCGCCAGCCAAGACCAGCGCGCTCACGGCATTCACCACCAAGCCTAGAATCGCGATTGGGATTGCAGCACGATAATCGATCCGCTCAGGCGCAAAAAATCGGCTCAACGCCTCATAGCCAATCAAGATCGAAAACATCGCCAAGATGATCGCGCTGGTAAATGCCGCCAAGTCGCCGAGCTTGCCGGTCCCCAGCGCGAAGCGCCGATCCGCCGCGTGGCGGCGCGCGTAGCGATAGGCCAAGGCCGCGAGGAGCATCACCCCGGCATGGGTGCTCATATGGATGCCGTCCGCGACCAGCGCGATTGAGTGGAACACCGACCCGCCAATGATCTCGACGAGCATCATCACGCTGGTCAGCCCCACCACGAGCCAGGTTTTGCGCTCATTGCGCGCGCTGGCCGCGCCCAGAAAATAATGGCTATGCGCGCCACTCTCGCCCGCTGCACCCTGATTTGTCATGACCGCCCTCCATTGCCGAAGATATGGACGCTCTCTTAAAGCATCAAATCCAACGCGTGACCCCCTGATCGGTTTTTTTGCGGGTTCTGTCCATTGCAGGGTTTTTGCTTGTCAGCGTTTGATTAGTTTATTATGGTCGCAAAATAAATTGGAAAGCATGATGGACCAATTCATCGCGACATTATTTTCGATTTTGTTCACCCTGGTGGCGGTGGCTTTTGGTCTCGCGATCGGCGCGGGCGGGTGGATTGCTGCGCATCTCGGCGTAGCGCCGCGCACCGTGCAGATCGTGGCAATCGTGGCGTTTACGCCATTGGTTTCGCTTTATCTGGTATCATACCGCGCCATTGTGATCGCGCCGGTGCTGCGGCGCTGGGCTGCGCAAAACAATGTGACGTTGGGTAAAATCCGCCGCCGCACCGATTTTACCGCGCCGCCGGAAACCCGCGTCAGCCTGTTGTTGGATAACCAATATTTGGCGTTTTACTCAGCCGATGTGCTCAGCCCGCAACCGGGCACCGCCTATTTTCGGCTTTTGGTGATTGCGCCTTTTGGCATCGCGCTGATTCGTGCGAGCACCATCATTCGTGATGATCTCTATAAATCGATGAGTTTCTGATCGCACAGGTGCGGAATGGGGCCGATTTTTGCCCCGATCTCGCCGATCCGCTATAGCACCTTCATGTTCACCGACGACCGACGCACCCTGCCTTTGATCATCCTGCTCGGCATCGCGCTGGATCTGGTCTGCCGGTTCGTCCCCGCCGACCTGCCAGCCATCGCGCCGTTCGATTTCAATATCCTGATTTATCTGGGCTGCGTGTTCGCCCCGCTTTGGTATTGGCGCGGCTATCGCGCCACGGACCCGGCGCACCGCCCGGCGCTTTGGCGCCCGATTGCTTTTTATGCCAGCGTCGCGATGATTTATATCGTGCTGCAAACCCGGTTCGAATATGCCGCTCAGCATATGTTTTTTCTCAATCGCCTGCAGCAAATGACCATTAGTGTGTTTGCCCCGTTCCTGATTGCCTTTTGCTGGCCGGGTGAGGTGCTTGCGCGCGGCGCGCCGCCGATGATCCTCAGGCTGGTGCGCCACAGGCTGGTCCGCCAACCCCTTGCCGTGCTGCGCAACCCGCTGATTGCCGCCGTGATTATGCTTGCGGTGACCGATATCTGGCTGATCCCCAGTGTTGATCTGGCGGCGATGCTTGATGCGCAGCTCTACAACATCATGAATATTTCGATGATCGCGGCGGGTCTGTTGTTCTGGTTCGTGGTGCTGGACCCGCGCCCGCGGCCACAATCGCGCCATACCTACCTCACCCGAATGGTCGCCGGTTTTTTGCCGATGTTTCCCGCCGTGCTGGTTGCGGCGACGATTGCGCTTTCCAACACCGATTTTTACAGTTTCTATAATCTGTGTGGTCGGCTCTATCCGGGCATCAGCGCGCATTATGACCAATTGCTCGGCGGGATGATCCAATGGATTCCCCCCGGCATGCTCAATTCCGCCGTGCTATTCGTGCTGCTCAATGCCTTGCGCCAGCAGGAGGAAAAAACCGTCGAGGCGACGCAGATTCCGGTGGGCGCACGGGTGATCGAAGCAAAATGGACGGGTCGTTGAGCGCTGATTGCTGCACACGGTCTTGCGAAGCTGGCCGGTTGCCGCTAGGCCGCAAGGCGAACAGCGCCGCGTTGGCGGCTTTACGCAGGATTAGCCGCATGGACGGCCAGGAGCAGGACAGGAGATGATGGTGCGGCGAGCACGATGGGCCTTGATGGCGTCGATCTGCATGGTTCCCACCCTGCTCATGCAGGCAACCCAGCCCGCGCAAGCGGCGCCGCGCCAGCAACCAGCCACGGCGCAATCAGCTTCGGCGCAGCCCTCCGGCGGCACCATTGCCGCTATTCGCGTGGTGGGTAATCATCGCATCGCGACCAGCACGATTTTGTCCTATATTTTGCTCGCCCCCGGCGATCCGTTCAGTGCCAGCCAGATCAATCTCAGCCTCAAGACCCTGTATGCCACCGGCCTGTTCAGCAACGCCGAAATTACCCGCCAGGGCAACACTCTGGTGGTTGCGGTCCGGGAAA
>JAKBBY010000219.1 GCA_021808315.1 Pseudomonadota bacterium
GTGGTGGCCGATCAGCGCGGCACCCCCACCGCAGCCCCCGACCTCGCTGCTGCGATTCTGCGCATCGTCGCACTGATCCAGCGCACCGGCTGGCAGCCGCGCTATGGCGGCATTTTTCACGCCACCAATCAAGGGGCCACCACCTGGCACGGCTTTGCCACAGAAATCTTTGCCCAAGCCGCGCGCCATGGCGAGACCGCACCGAAAATCGTGCCAATCACCACCCAAGAATGGCCGACCCCGGTGCGCCGCCCCGCCGATTCCCGTCTCGATGGTCAAAAGCTTGCGGCGGTTTTTGGCATCACGCTCCCCGATTGGCGTGACGCGACCCGCCGGGTGATTGCCGACATGCTTTCCCCGCCAGCCAGCGCGCCATGAGCCCCGAGGGATCCAGCTTGACCGCGCCCGAGCCGCGCATCGCCATCTTGCTCTCGACCTATAATGGCGCACGCTACCTGCCCGAGCAGCTCGCCAGCTTTGAGCAGCAAAGCTTTGCCGGCTGGCAATTAATCTGGCGCGATGATGGCTCGCAGGATAGCACAATCGCGATCATGCGCGATTTCGCCGAACGGCTCGGCGCCGATCGTTGCCGCGAGGCCGCCTGCTCGGGGGCCCATCTGGGTGCCGCACAAAGTTTTCTTGCACTCCTCCCCGAAGCCGCCCACGCCGACGCCGTTGCCTTCGCCGATCAGGATGATGTTTGGCTGCCCGAAAAACTCGCCCGCGCTGCCTCTCGTCTGCGCTATGCGGGCAATAGCGCCTATTTATATTGCGCGCGGCAATATTTGGTGGATGAGCATTTGGCGGGCCGCCGCCTGTCAATCCTGCCCGGCTCGCGGCCCGGCTTCCCCGCCAGCCTCACCCAAAATATCGTGCACGGCAATACGATGGTGATGAATCGCGCCGCCGCCGATTTGGTCACCCGCCTGCCCGGCCCGGATGGCACCGTGCATGATTGGTGGAGCTATATCGTGGTCACCGCCTGCGGCGGCCACGTCGAGATCGATCCGGAACCGGTGGTGCTGTATCGCCAGCATAAGAGCAATCTGATCGGCTCCCCGCCGTCAACGGCGGCGCGCGCGATCAATGCCATTCGTCGCGGTCCTGCCAGCTTCATGGCGATGATGCGCCGCCATGTGATCCAGCTCAGCAAATTTCCCGAACTCCTCTCCGAAGACGCGCAGCGCGACGTTCAGCGGATCGAACGCGGCTTGCGCGGCGACCTGCCGCGCCGGGTTCATGCCCTCACCTGCCCCGGCCTGCACCGGCAAACCTGGATGGAAAATCTGCTATTCCGCCTGTGGTTCATGATCGGATAAGCATCCGCGCCGGACAATCATCCGCCCGGCCCGCGGCCATCAGGTGAAAAACTTCATCGTCAATTTAATCATTTTCCGCACCCGCCCATTATACGGCGGAAACAGCATCGGCGAGGCCGAAAACTGATCGGTTAGCACCGCCCGCTCATGGGAAAAGGCGCGAAACCCATAATAGCCATGCGCGTTGCCAATGCCCGAATTATTGACGCCGCCAAAGGGCAGCTTGGCATGCAGAAAATGCGTCATCGCCCCATTGATGCACGAACCGCCCGCCGAGGTTTGCTCAATCACCGCATCCGCCTGCGCCTGATTCTTGGTGAATATATAAAGCGCCAGCGGCTTGGGTTTGGCGTTAATCTCGCGGATCGGCTGGTTGATATCGCGATAGGGGCGGATCGGCAGCACCGGGCCAAAAATCTCCTCCTGCATCAAGGCCGCCTCATCAGGCACGCCGGTCATCAAGGTCGGCGCGATATAACGCTGCGCCGCATCCGCCGTGCCCCCCACCAGCACCGTCGCGCCGTGGCTCTTGGCGTCGGCAATCAGCGCGTTCACCCGCTGGAAATGCCGATCATTGACGATGCGGCAATAATCGACACTGCTCGCCGCATCGCCATACATCGCGGTGATCGCCGTGCGCGCCGCCTCGATAAATTGCGACAGCACCGCCTCATGCACATAGGCATAATCCGGCGCGATGCAGGTTTGGCCATTATTGGCAAACTTGCCCCAAACGATGCTGCGCGCCGCCTTGGTCAAATTGGCCGTCTCATCGACAATCACCGGCGATTTGCCACCCAACTCCAGCGTCACCGAGGCTAAATGCCGCGCCGCCGCCGCCATCACAATCTTGCCCACCGCCGGGCTGCCGGTGAAGAAAATATGGTCGAACGGCAAATCAAGCAGCGTGGTCGCAACGCTGGCATCGCCCTCAAACACCGCGACCTCCGCAGGCTCAAACACGCTGGTGATGATTTTCGCGATCAAGTGCGCGCAATGCGGTGTCAGCTCGGAGGGTTTGACAATGGCCGTGCAGCCAGCGGCAATCGCCGACACAAGTGGACCAAAAGTGAGGTTGATCGGATAATTCCAAGGCGAAATGATCAACGACACCCCTTTGGGTTCATGCCGAATTTTCGCCTTGGTGCCCAGCATCGCCGCCGTCGCGGTGACTTTTTGCGGCGCCATCCACCGGCGCAAATGGCGGCACGTATGGCGGATCTCCGAGAGCACCGGCAGAATTTCGGACAAATCAGCCTCGGCCTCCGGCTTATGCAAATCGGCCTGCAACGCTGCATAAATCTCGCTCTGATGCGCCAAAATCGCCGCCTCGAGCCGCCGGAGCTGAGCGACGCGACTTTCATAGCTCGAGCGCCGCAGCTCAATCGCGCGCGCTTGCTGGGCCGTGAAGGCGCTCTCACACGTCAGCGCCAAATTCGACTGATCGGGCATGATCCGGGGGTTGACGTTCACGGCATCCTCCATCTTTTAAGGTCAATTGTCTCCAGTAAGGCAGACATTCCCTAAGCGGTCAATTCTGCGCCTCACGCACGCGAAACGCATCCAGCGATGGCGATTGATAGCGCGGCTGCGGCTTGACCGCGCTGATCGCGACCCAATTCTGGTGCAGCAGCGCCACCTTATCGAACACGGCAGCGAGATCGGCCATTTCCCGATCAATCCGCTTCTCGAACGATAAATGCCGCAAGGACGGCTCTCCCGAAATCAACCGCGCCCCCGCCGAAACCCGCAGCCAGCCTACAGACCCGCCTTTTGCATCAGCCAGCGCGACCGGCTGACCAATATGACAAATGCGTTGCGCCAGCGCGTGCGCCGCCGGATCGCGCACCCGGTCGAAACACCCGGAACAATCAGCATTCAACCATTGATAGATCAGCCGCGCCTCGGCCGGGCCGAGCAGCCGGTCAGACCGCGTTGGATCACGCACGGCAAAAGCGAAAATCATCCGCCGCTCATCCCAAGGCTGTGGCGCACCACCCTCACGATCCAGCGTCGGCAACGGCAGCAATTCCAGGCAACGATGGCGGGCAATCGCTTGATTGACCGTCGCGGCAAACCGATCGAGCAGCGCCGCCTTGCGCTCATCCGGCACGCCAGCAAAGGCCCGCCATTCTGCCAGAGCGGCCCACCAGCGGAGTAATAGCCCGTAATTGGCGGTATCGGGCAGATTCTGCACTGCCCGGCTGCGCCCTGGCCATTCCGCCCGGCCAAAATACGCATCCAGCCCCGCGGGTAATACGCCATGCTCCAACCGCGCAGCCATCGCGGGGGGCACCAAGGCCGCACCGGCAAATGGCGGGCCGGTGAGAAATTTCGAGCCGGTCACCAGCACAATGGCATCCAACGCCAAATAGGCGCAGAGTCGTGCGGGGGCGATGCGCAGTTGACAGGCATCAACAACCAAATCGAAATCATGACCAAACCGGGCGCGCAACGCCCGCAGCCCCGCCATGCTCGGCGCCAG
>JAKBBY010000220.1 GCA_021808315.1 Pseudomonadota bacterium
GCAGCGAGGTTCGGGAAAGGCTGGTTCAAGCCGGGCGGCGGGGGCGGATGGTGCGCAATCACCCCCCCTTCATAGGCGTGAAACCGAGCCACCGGCGCCGCACAGCCGCCCAACAGCGCCACCAAGGCGAAGCTGGCCAGCGCCTGCCTTGCGCGTCCTTCGTTTTTGCAACATTTGGTCGTATAAATCACGGCAACCTCATCAAGCTCGCACGTCTTGTAGCGTGCGGCGGGCGGGGCCGGAAGGAGCGTCCATGACCGAAACTCACACCCCTGCAACCGACCCGGTGCAACTCGCCCGGGGCATGGCCGATGTCGCCCAGCGCTCGCAGCGCCTGGTGGCCGAGTGGCTGAAACGCCAAGCCGAAGCCGGTGCGCCCGGGGCGATCAATCTCGACCCGCTGAATATTGGCGGCGCTTTTATGGAAATGGCGAGCCGCTTGGCCGCCAACCCGGAAAAGCTGATCAGAGCACAGCTCGGCTTCTGGCAGGATTATATGACTTTGTGGCAACATTCGACCCGCCGGATGATGGGGTTGGCAACCGAAGCACCGATTCCACCCGACCCACGCGACAAAAGATTCCAGGATTCGCAGTGGAACGATAATGAAATTTTCGACTTCATCCGACAGAGCTATCTGCTTTCGGCCCGGTTTGTCCATGATGTGGTGCGTCAGGTCGATGGATTGCCCCCCAAAACCGCGCAAAAGCTCGATTTTTACGCCCGCCAATTCGTCGATGCGATGAGCCCGTCCAATTTTGCGCTCACCAATCCGCAAGTCTTGCGCAAAACCGTCGAGACCGGGGGCGATAATCTGATTCGCGGCCTGAATAATTTGCTGCGCGATTTGGAAGCTGGCCAAGGCAAGCTGCACATCAAAATGACCGATCACGAGAGCTTCAGCGTCGGTGCCAACATCGCGGTCACGCCCGGTGCCGTGATTTTTCGCAATGAATTGATGGAGCTCATCCAATATAATCCCACCACGCCCGAGGTGCTGCAACGGCCCCTGGTGATTTTCCCGCCCTGGATCAATAAATATTATATCCTTGATCTTAAACCAAAAAATAGCTTCATTCGCTGGGCAGTGAGCCAAGGCCATACCGTGTTTGTCGCAAGCTGGGTCAACCCCGATGAGCGCCTCGCCGAGAAAAATTTCGCCGATTATATGAAAGAAGGCGTGTTCGCCGCCCTTGATGCCATCGAGCGGGCCACCGGCGAACGCCACGTCAATGCCATCGGCTATTGCCTCGGCGGCACGCTGCTCGCCGCAACCCTGGGTTATATGGCAAAAATCGGCGATCATCGCATTGAATCTGCAACATTTTTGGTCACTTTGACCGATTTCGCCAATGCCGGCGAGCTTGGCGTGTTCATCGATGAAGAGCAATTGCGCGCGCTCGAAGAAAAAATGGCGCAGCGCGGCTATCTCGAAGGCAGCGAAATGGCCACCACCTTCAATTTGTTGCGCGCCAATGATCTGATCTGGAGCTTCGTGGTCAATAATTACCTGCTGGGCAACGAGCCGTTCCCCTTCGACCTGCTCTATTGGAATTCCGATGCCACGCGGATGCCGGCCGCCATGCACTCGTTTTATTTACGAAACATGTATCAAGACAACAAACTGGCCCAACCCAATGGCCTCGCCCTGGATGGGGTCAAAATCGATCTGACCGCGGTGACGGTGCCCGCTTATTTTCTCTCCTGCCGCGAAGATCATATCGCACCGTGGATGAGCACCTATCGCGGTGCCAAATTGCTCGGTGGCAAAAATCGCTTCGTGCTCGCCGCCTCCGGTCATATTGCCGGGGTGGTCAACCCGCCTGAGGGTGGGAAATATAATCATTTTGTCAATGATCAACTGCCCGCATCGCCGGAACAATGGTTCGAGCAGGCCACCGAAGTCGCTGGCTCCTGGTGGCCCGATTGGCAGCGCTGGGTCACCGCCAAAGCGCGCAAAAAAATCCCGGCCCGTATCCCCGGCGCGGGCGGCCTGCCGATTTTAGCGCCAGCCCCCGGCATGTATGTGAAGGTGCGCTCTGTTTGAACGAGACCGGGTTGGCAACCCGCATCGCGATGCTGTTGCCGCCGCGCGAAGGCTTCGCGCCGGATCGCGCCGGGGCAATTGCGCTGGTGGTCCGGCGCTTGGCCCTGGCCAGCGGTGCGTTCGTGCTCGGCGCGGCGCAGCCCGGCGGTGCCTACCCTGATATCGATTATACCGCGATTGCCGCTCCGCCACCGCTCGGCTTCGGGTTGGCCGCCTTGCGCGCCCTCCGGCGGCTGCGGCCCGAATTGATCGAGGTGCATCAGCAGCCACGCTTGGCACGCATCCTGGCCCACGCCCTGCCGCAGGCGCGGATCATGCTGTTTTTGCACAATGATCCGCAAGAGATGCGCGGGCTACGCAGTGCCGCAGCGCGGCAACGCAGCCTCGACCTTCTCCATAAAACCATTTGCGTCTCGGCCTATCTCGCGGATCGTTACCGCGACGGACTGACCCGCACGGCGCGCTTGGCGGTGCTGCATAATCCCCTCACCCTGGCCGATTTGCCACCGCGCCTCGCACAGCGAACCCGCGAAATTTTATTCGTCGGGCGCATCGTCGAAAATAAGGGCGTCGCGGATTTTATTGCCGCCTGCGCGCAGGCCCTCCCTGCCCTGCCCGGCTGGTCAGCCCGGATCATCGGCGGTGACCGGTTCGGCCCTACCAGCCCCACCACGCCCTATGTGCAAACCATGCGCGCGCAAGCCGCCCAAGCCGGTATTCTCTGCACCGGCTATCAACCCCACGCCCAAGTGCTGGCGGCCATGGCGCAGGCCGCTTTGGTGGTGGTGCCCAGCCGTTGGCCCGAGCCGTTCGGCCTGACCGCGTTGGAAGCGATGGCCAGCGGTGCGGCGCTAATCGCAAGCAACACCGGCGGCTTGCCGGAATTGGTGGGCGATAGTGGCATTCTGGTGCCGCCCGGCGATCCGGCCCGGCTGGCCGAGGCCATTTTGCATCTCGCGCGCGATGACGCCGCACGCGCCCAACGCGCCGAGGCCGGGCTAGCCCAAGCGCGTTTGTTCGATACGCCGATCATCGCCGCACGATTATCAGCCCTGCGCCAGAGCGCGCCCTGAGCAATTTGGCCCCATGACGCTCTGCCCTTATATCAGGCGCAAGAGTTCGAGAGGATTTCAATGATGAGCGACAAGCTGATCCCAGTTACCGTGCTGACGGGCTATCTCGGTGCCGGCAAAACCACCCTGCTGAACCGGATTCTGACCGAGCAGCACGGCAAGCGCTATGCCGTGGTGATCAATGAATTTGGCGAAAGCGGTGTCGATAACGACCTCGTTGTGGATACGGACGAGGAAGTGTTCGAGATGAATAATGGCTGTATTTGCTGCACCGTGCGCGGCGATTTGATCCGCATTATCACCGGGCTGATGAAGCGGCGGGATCGGTTCGACGGGATCATCGTGGAGACCACCGGCCTCGCCGATCCGGCACCGGTCGCGCAGACATTTTTCGTCGATGAGGATGTCAAAGCCCGCACCCGGCTCGATGCCATCGTCACCGTGGTTGATGCCAAACATGTGCTGGCCCGCCTCGCCGATAGCCCCGAAGCGCTGGAACAAATCGCCTTCGCCGATGTCATCGTGCTGAACAAGCTCGATTTGGTAACGCCCGAGGAATTGGCTGTGGTCGAAGCGCGCCTGCGCAGCATCAACCGCTTCAGCACCATCCATCACGCAACCCGCGCCGATATACCGGCTGACAAATTGTTAGGGATCAACGCG
>JAKBBY010000221.1 GCA_021808315.1 Pseudomonadota bacterium
TCTCAAATTGGTGCAGTGGCGTCGAAGCCAGCACGGACGGAGAAGAGCAAAGTTTTTTTGATTCTTTTTTGTCCACAAAAAAGAAGGGTTTTTGCTCCTCTGACCAGCCCTGCGTCGCCATCCTCATCATCCCCGACCGCGCAAAATCCCTCACCCCCGGAAACCGCACAATGACCGATCTCGTCCCCGAAGCCCGTTGGGAAGCCCGATACGCCGCAACCAGCACCTATCTGTTCGGCACTGAACCGAACCGCTTCCTGGTCGAGGCCGAGGCCCATCTGCCGCGCGCCGCAAAAATCCTCGCCGTGGCCGATGGGGAAGGGCGCAACGGCGTGTTTCTCGCCTCACGCGGTCATCAGGTTCACGCGGTGGAATATTCCGCCACCGCCATCGCGAGGGCGCAACATCTCGCCGCCGCCCAAGGCGTCTCGCTCCACAGCGAACAAGCCGACTTATTGCGCTGGACCTGGCCGGTCGCCGCCTATGACGCCGTGGTCGCTATTTTCGTGCAATTCGTGCCCCCCGCCGCCCGCCCAGCCTTTTTCGCGAACATGGTGGCCGCCCTGCGCCCCGGCGGAATTTTGCTCCTGCAAGGCTACCGCCCCGAACAAATCGTCAACGGCACCGGCGGCCCCTCAGACCCCGCCCATTGCTACACCGAAGATTTGCTCCGCGCCGAATTCGCTGATCTTGCGCTCCTCCATCTCCACAGCCATGACGCCGAGATCGCCGAAGGCACCGCTCATCACGGCCCCTCCGCCCTGATCGACCTGATCGCCCGCAAACCCTGATCCGCCGATCATTCACCCTCACGCCCGCAGCGCTCAGCCCGCCCAAGTGATCGCCGCAGGCCTTGGGCGTCGCATTTGTATTCAATCGCCCGCCCGCTTATACGCGGTGTAGTCCCACCCACCGCCACCGATCATCCCCGGTTGGCCGGTCATTCGCGGAGCAAAAACATGATCAAATTCTACTACAGCCTCGCCCCCAACCCGATGAAAATCGCCCTCTGCCTCGAAGAAATGGGCCTCGCCTATGAGCCGGTGCCGGTCGATACCCGCAAGGGCGAACAATTCGCTCCCGCCTTCGCCGCCCTCAACCCCAATAACAAAGTGCCAGTCATCGTCGATGGCGACAACACGGTGTTCGACAGTAACGCAATCCTGATCTATCTCGCCGAAAAAACCGGCCAATTTCTGCCAGAAGCCTCAGCGCGCGGCGCTTTTCTCTCCTGGATGATGTTCACCGCCACCGGCATTGGTCCCTATTCCGGCCAGGCCGTGCATTTCCGTCATTTTGCGCCCGAGCCGAAAGACTATGCGCTGCAGCGTTATGCCTTCGAGGCCGACCGGCACTGGTCGATCCTGAACGCCCATCTGGCCGGCAAATCCTTCATGCTCGGCGAAAACTACACCGTGCTCGACATGGCCGTCTGGGGCTGGGCGCGCATGGTACCGTTCATCACCGGTGACGATAATGCCTGGACCCGCTACCCCGAGGTCAAGCGCCTGCTCGATACCGTGAGTGCCCGCCCGGCGGCGGCCCGCGCGGCGGCGCTGAAGGATCGTCATGCCTTCAAAACCGAAATGGATGATGCCGCCCGCGCCGCGATGTTTCGCCACCTGAAGGCGAGCTGACCCACGCACCGATCGGATCAACACGCCGATCACCCGATGAGCGAGAGCATTTTCCGTGCGCCAATGCGAGCGGAAATTGCTTTCAGCTCTCTTCGCCCGTCGCTGCGAACGCCGCCGCTTCCGGCGGTTCAAACCTCCTCATCCGCCACATAGGATCCGATTTTCTGCACCAACGCCGGATCACGCCTGCTGAGCACGACGCCATACACAACCGAGGCCACCAACATCGCGAGCGCAATATACGGAAACAAATTATACGGCTTCGGCTGGCCCGGCTCTACAAGGCCCCAAAGCGGAAACAGCATCAACCCGGTCCCCACCAGCGGAATGATTAAGTGTCTGATCGGGTTGAACGCCTCACGATGATAGCGCAGCATATAAACCGGCAACGCTAAATTCGTCACCAAATAGGTGATAATCACCGGAATCGTCCCGAGTGACCCGGTCTCGCCGAACAAATCAACCGGCTTCACCCCAATCCCAAACACCAACACAATCGCGAGCGCAAATAACACAAAACTCCACATCGCGACCGAGGGCGTGCGATGGCGCGGATGGATTTTGCCAAAAAATACCGGCAGCAATCCCTCGCGCCCGGAATTAAACAAAATCCGCGCTTGGCTATTCGTTAATCCTAATAACGATGAAAAAATACTGGTCAACCCTGCCAAATACGCCACAATCAAAAACGCCGCCGCCGAGCTTTTGAACGCATCGACAAACGGAATATCCGATTTACCAATCGCCACGGCATTATTGTGAAACGCTATCTCGGTGGCATACGCCAACATCATATATAAAATCCCAATCGAGAGCGTGCCAATAATCAGCGCGCGCGGAATGTTGCGCCGCGCATCACGGGTCTCCTCGGCCAAAGTCGCTGAATTTTCCCAGCCAATGAAGAGATAAATCGCAATCGGAAACCCAAGCCCAATCCCCTTCAACCCGCCGGAAAGATGGCTCCATTCAAACGGCGCCAGCGTCAAATGCGCTCGGTTCACCACCAGCATCACCACGGCACCCACCAGCAACAGCGCCAATTCGAAATAGAAAAACACCGCCGCCCACAAGGTCGAAAGCGCAATCCCGCGCGCGACTAACAACCCGACAATGCCGGTCGCCACCACGCTCAGCACTTGCCAGGGAATGTTAATACCTAGAAACAATTTCAGCGTGTCATGCGCCCACCCGCCCGAAATCGCCACCACCGACGCCGCCGCGACTAAATACCCAAACACCACAAACACCGAAGCCGCCGCCCCCGCCGCCGGGCCGAACGCCATGCCAATAAACGTCACAAAACTGCCGGTGGAAGGCCGATAGCGCGAAAATTCAGCCAGCGTGTTGGTCAAAAATAAAATCACCACCATCGCCACCAAAATCGTCAGCGGCGCGCCAACCCCCGCCCCGCTGACAATCAACCCGAAACCAAAGAAAAAACTCATCGCCGGCGCGATATTCGCAAGCGTGGAGGCCACAATCTGCGGCAACCCCAGCGCACCCGATTGCAGCCGATGCTGCGACGAAACGTTGCTCATCGGAAACCCCCTTTATTGATTTTCGTAAGGAGTCTAACCGATCCTCCGCATCCTGCCAACCACTTTATTCAGCGCCATCACTCAGTCCCACGCTCACGCTAACGCCTGCAGGCTCCCCCGCCGATAGCGCAGCATAATATACCCCACGGCCAGCGCCACCGCCGCACTCAGCACCGCGCTGGTCAAGGGCGTGCCGTAGCCCAACCCTGATTGTGCCACCGGCTTATCCACCCAATCGGCAAACGAGGCCCCCATCGGTCGCGTCAGAATATAGGCCGTCCAAAACCCAGCAATCGGGTTCAATTTTCCCGCCGCATAAAGCAGCCCCGGCACCGCAAAAAGCGCGGTGAACAGCAAGGCCGAGGGCCAATAGCCCAACCCGAAGGTCGAGGCGGTCAAATCCCCCGCCGCCGTGCCCAGCGCAAATGTCGCCATCACCGTCGCCCAATAAAACCCCTCGCGCCGGGGCGAGCGGATCGAATGGATCGATAATGTGCCCTCGCTCCGATACCAGGCCAGCAAAATCGCCCCCAACGCCAGCAAAAACCCGGCACTCGAAACCCCATACGGCACACCCAGCACGACATGGATC